>JAOAPF010000523.1 GCA_025462755.1 Edaphobacter sp. | reverse complement strand
GACAGAAAGAGCGGGCACCTCGCGATGCCCGCCCAGCAGAAAGCCCGGCCGTCTAGAACATGAACCTGAGACCGAGTTTCAAGAAACGTTCCGCGATGAGTCGACTTCCAGGGTTTGTGCTGTTGATGATGCCGAAATTTCCATCAGTAACGCCGCTATCAGGATTACCGAAATTCGGATGATTCATGACGTTGAGGGCTTCCGCACGGAGCTGCACTCTGACCGGCTCCCTGATCGGGAAGGTTCGGAATACACTCAGGTCAAGGTTGGCATATCCCGGTCCTCGCAGTGAGTTCCACCCGGCATTGCCGAAGCGAGCTTGGGTAACTGGAGCGAACGCGCTGGTATCGAAATACGGTGAACTCAATCCATGCCCGCCGTAGATCGTAACACTCGATTTCACCTTATCGGCCATCTGGTTATTGCCCGGAGCATTGAGTGAAGTCCCAGGAGCGGTGACCGAGAACGGTGTTCCAGAGTAGCGCGAGAAGATCCAGTTGGTCTGCCACCCCCCGGCAATCGCGGAAGCGACGCCACTGGTCGCAAACTTCTTGCCTTTGCCAAAGGGAAGTTCATAGATGGCGCTAAGTTCAAAGTTGTGGGTGCGATCGTCAGGCATCAACGCCCAGTTGAGGTAAGAGTACTGAGGAATGAGTATTTGCGGCGCACCATCCCCCTGTTCTTCGCAGCACATTCCCATCCATTTAGACAGAGTGTAACTGGCCGTGAACTGAAGCCCATTTGCCATCCGCTTCTGGAGCTGGGCCTGCAGAGACTTATAGTTCATGTGTTCGAAGGCCAATGTTTTGGTCATCGCGGCCGCGACCCCGAACTTCTGGTACAGCGGTTCGCTGGCGAGACCACCGCCTACCTGACCGTAGTTGATGTTCGCCCGCGTGTGCTGATGAATCGTGAGCGTGGAGACGTACCCCACCTGCGCCAGGAGATTCCATTTCAGCTCTCGTTGCGCAGTTACGTTGAAGGACTCGGTGTATCCGCGGATGAAGTCTTTGGCCGGTGTCGAGACACCAATGTCGCTCGGCAGGGTCAGCGTTCCCTTGCTAATGTCCGGAGGAGTCAGCGTCGGGAGGCCCTGAGTCAGGGTTGTAGCGGCGGTATAGGTGTTCGGCGCATTAAGGCTCTGAGTAATGGTCGCCGGGTAGTTATACAAGCCATCACGCGCCATGTTGATCTGTTCCGGCGTGAGCGAAAAACCGGCTCTTACCACGGTGTTGGAACTTAGTCTGTATGCGGCGCCGACTCGTGGAGCGAACAGATACTTCTGAACCGAGATTCCGCAGTTACTGGAAACTCCACCTACGCCGCAAAACTCGTATACGTTGGTACTCGGATCGTAGAACTCAATGCCGCGGCCATCGCGTTTTGGCACCGGGAGATAGTCCCAGCCCGTGCCTGCATAGAGAGTCAGTTTGCGATTGGCCTGCCACGTGTCGGAGATATACGGAGCGAACTGCCACGTTCGCAGCGTGACCCAGTTCTCTGTCAGTTCACTGTTCGTGGCATACGAGGAAATGCCCAGGAGAAAGTCCGCGAACGAGTTGAACTGGCCGATGGCCGGGCTTCCGTTCTGACAACCTGCGCTCGTGGCGGTGGGACAATACAGCCCAGTATTACCCCCTGAGAAGCTGAATGCAGTCGGAGTTACCTCCTGGTGATTCATGTGCTGCTGGCTGATGTCGATGCCAAAGCGGACGCTATGATTCCCTTTGGTCCAGCTCACATTACCCGTGTACTGAAAGACCGGATCCTCGTAGGATAGGGCCGGGTAGTTAGCACCCCAGCCGTTCAGTCCTCCCGAAAAATTGAACTGAGGCACACCGCCTGCGGAGGGCATTGGACCCAGGTTCGTCCCTGGAATCTTCAGCGTCTCCTTGCCATAAAGTACGTTGTAATTCGGGGGAAACGCATATTGGGCCATGTGGGTCAGTCCAAACAGGGCATCGATCACCAGTGTCGGACTCGCCACATAGGTCCCCATCACCCCAAGCTGGTAAATGTCGCCGTGTTGGTCTGTTCCGGCCCCGCTCGATCCCAATACGATTCCAAATGCAGGAGGTTGAGTTTGTTTATACGGATATGCGCTGTAACGGCCCGTAAGCCTGAGCTTCGATGTCGTATTCCAGTCTACTTTCGTGTCGATCTTCTGCAAATCGTATCGATAGGGCGTGTTGATGTAGATGTTGTTGCCGTAGACACCATTGGGCACGCCGGAAGGAATGTTAGACATCAAGGTCTTTGAGGCGGAGGCGAAGCGGGAACTGGGAATGATGTAGTTTCCATTTGCGTCCTTGGGAAAAGGCGTTCTTCCGCTGCCGTCAGGATTTCCAGTGGAGGGATCGTAAATCGGCGTCGGAGAGGAAAGTATGCCCTGCGTCATCTGGGGAGTAGGCAATGTATAGAGGCCCCCCGAAGCTTGGCGCAGAAAATCACCCTCGTAGCTGGCGAAGAAGAAAAGCTTATTCCTGATGATCGGGCCGCCGATTGTACCTCCGGCGTCATTGTCGATGTACTTGGGGATCCTTAGGCCGGATGGCGTGAAATAGGGCTTCGCCTTTAGCGCATTGATGACGTTGTACCAGTATGCAATCCCATGAAAGTTATTCGTCCCGCTCTTGATGTGCAACCGAACTGCGCCGCCATTCACGATTCCCTGGTCGGCACTGGAGCTGGCGGTGACCACATTCACCGTCTCAATGGCATCCGTTGAGGGAACAGCGGTGGAGTAGAACTGCACCCAGGAGTTCAGGGCGCTTACACCATCCACGCTGACACCCGTGCCACTCGCGCTGGTCCCATTCACGTTGACGATCATCGAACGGTCGGGATTATTGGTGCCGCCTCCACCTGCCCATTGTGGGTTAGGAGGCGCGACTCCCGGCAGCAGTCCCAGCAATCCTTCATAGGTGCGAGTAGCCTGCGGCAACTCTGCCAGTTCTTTCGAACTGACGTTCCCGTGCACGTCGACACGATCGGTTTCCAGCTGAGCCGTCTCGGCTGAGACGTTCACCGTCTGCGTTTGAGAACCGACGACCAGCGCCGCATCGACGCGGGCAGTGGCGTTCATCGTGAGCGCAATGTGGTTCGCGGCGAAAACCTGGAATCCCTGCTTCGAAACTTCGATGGTATAGGTGCCCGCAGGTAGAGTCGAAAGCGTGTAGACACCACTCTGGTTGGTGGTCGTTGTGCGGGTCTCGTTCGTCTCGACATTTTTTGCCTCAACGGCCGCATCCGGAACCACAGATCCGGATGAGTCGGTCACGGTGCCGACGATGGAACCGTACAGGACCTGGGCCGTACCATCTCTTCCGCTTATGAGGATGAAGATGGTGACAAGAAGAGTCAGAGCGAAGGTTCTGGACGTGAGCAAAATGCGTTTACGGCTTCCTTGGACCAAATCTTTAGACATGTTGTTGGCCTTCCCTTTCAATTCAAAGCATGACCTGGGTGCTTTCACTCTTTTTTCTGATAATGTATAGGTATACAAATATCGGTGTGCCGGAATATATATTGGAATTGATGGATGGTTGTCAACTTATAAATCTGTTACGGCAACCATCATTGTTCCTGGACTATTCCTTGACGAAATACAACCTTGTCCGATGTCCAGGGGAATCTCCCAAACATCAAGCCTGCTTTGCCTACCCGTTGGATACAATCTCGCTTGTTGCCCTCCTTCCCTCCCAATTCGGCTGATCTCACAATTGTCACGGTCTATTTTGTCGCAACGATTATGGTTGGGTGGCTTTTTCGCAGAAAAGCACATTCATCCTCCGAGTTCTTCCATGCGGCTCGCACTTTGCCCACCGCAGTGACTGCAATCGCTTTTCTCGCCGCAAACTGCGGAGCGCTCGAGATAGTGGGAATCGTCTCCGCCAGCGCAAAGTATGGTGCTGAAACCCTGCATTTTTATTGGATCGGCGCTGTACCCGCCATGCTCTTCCTCGCCCTCGGCATGATGCCGATCTACATGCGGAGCCGTGCACTCACCGTGCCTGAATTCCTCAAACTGCGGTTCAACGAGGCTACTCGAGCCCTGAATATTGTCTGTTGCGGCGTCATGATGATTCTCGTTTCGGGCATTAGCCTCTACGCACTGTCTCAAGTATTGCGTACTTTTCTCGGTTGGAGCTTCACACAAACCACGCTGACCGCAGCCGCCATCGTCTTCCTCTACGTCTCATTGGGGGGCCTCACCGCCACGATGTACAACGAAGTGATCCAATTCGCACTTATCATTCTCGGCCTGTCGCCGCTCGTATTCTTCATCTTGCGCGATTTCCATGGTATTGCCGGGATCGCCTCGCACCTCGAGCCATCCATGCGTCATACCTGGGTAGGGCTTCCAATCGCTAGTCCGCGCACATCCCGCATGGATGTCCTCGGCATCTCCATGGGACTTGGTTTTGTCCTGAGCTTTGGGTATTGGTGCACCGATTTTGTACTCATCCAACGGGCCCTCGCCGCACGTAGCACCGCTGGAGTCATCGACACTCCATTGATCGCTGCTGCCGCGAAACTCTTTTTTCCTGTTCTGGTCGTACTTCCCGGCCTTGCAGCAGCCGTTCTGTTCCGTTCCGAACTTGGGTTCAACTATGACCAGGCCCTGCCAGCGCTGATGATGCGTTACTATCGCCATGGCCTGCTGGGCTTCGGAATAACCGCCATTCTGGCGAGCCTCATGTCTGGACTCGCAGGCAACATCAACGCCCTTGTCACCATCTGGACACACGATGTCTATCGAGCCACTCTTGCGCCCAACAAGAGCGACGGGCATTACGTTCTGGTAGGAAGGCTCTCTACGCTCGTCGCGATCCTCCTAAGCGTTGCAACCGCGTACCTCGCTCTTTCCTTCAACAACCTGATGGACTATCTGCAACTGCTCTTCTCACTTTTCAACGCGCCACTTCTAGCTACATTTCTGCTAGGCATGTTCACGACATGGGCCACTCCCCAGGCAGGATTTTGGGGACTCCTGTTCGGGACTCTCTCATCCATCGCGCACAACTTTGTCTACCGCACACATTGGATTACATACGGCAGCGATATGAGCGCAAATTTCTATGGTGCAATCGTTGCTTGGACGAGTTGCTTTATAGTCACCGCTCTCCTCAGCGTATTCACCCCCGCCAAGTCACTCGAGGAACTCGCTGACCTCACTTACTGGACCGCGACGCATCGAGGCATTCGGACACCCAAGACAGCACTGTTCCTCGCATTCGCAGCCATGGCCATCTGCCTGTTCCTGAGCATTCTCTTCCGTTAGGGCCAGACAAGCATGCTTGGGTTAAATAATCGCGATGAGACTCAACAGACTGTTTCGAATTAGAAAATGAAGGGCCCAGAAAAATCGGTCGGATGGAGTTTACTGATGCGTACTTCTAGTGGAACCACAATTAATCGCCTAAGTTTCTCGTTTCTGTCCCGCAAGGAACCTGCGTGTGGGTTCCGCACTCTTCACGCAGCTCTACGGGGGATTGCCCTTCTAGGTTTCATCGCTCCCCGGTTGTTACAAGCACAGCCAGACAAGGCCTCCATTCGTTTCGACCAGCAGACGCAGGTCTTCCGCATCGATGCTGCCGATATGTCCTACGTGCTCGGTATCAACGAGAAGAAGCAGGTGCAGACGCTCTATTGGGGCGAGCGCCTCAGCAACGCGGACTCCTTCGCAGCGGCGCACCCAACCCCTGGCCCTTCATCATTGGATCTTTCCATCAACGCCACGGGTCAAGAGTTCGTTGCTTGGGGCGGAGGCCTCAACGTTGAGCCCGATCTGAAGGTCACCTTTCCGGACGGCAATCGCGATCTCGTGTTGCAGTATGTATCGCACGCCATTGAGGGCAACCAGCTCATCATCCAGCTTAAAGACATCTCCCAGGAGATCTATGTTGACCTGCAGTATCAGGCAGACGCGACCACCGGCATCCTCCGACGATCGGCACGGTTGCAGAATAGAACCTCCTCTCCACTGACCGTCGAGCAAATAGCTTCGGGTACGTGGAACCTCCCTCGTGGAACAGACTACCGCTTGCGCTATCTCGCGGGTAGATGGGCTGGGGAGTGGAATTTGCACGAGCAGACCATCCAGCCCGGAAAAACCATTCTCGAGAGCCGACGCGGCTCTACCGGCGCCCAGAACAACCCTTGGTTCGCCATAGATCGAAATAACTCCAACGATCAGGACACTGGCGACGTCTGGTTTGGCGCGCTTGGCTGGAGTGGCTCGTGGCAGATCAGCGTCGAACAGGACCAGATCCAGCAAGTACGTGTGACAGGCGGCCCCAACAGCTTTGACTTCGGCTATCGCCTGGCTCCTGGACAACATCTGCAGACGCCATACTTCTATGCTGGCTACTCTCACGACGGCATCGGGGGTGCTTCCAGGTTGCTGCACCGCTTTGAACTCTTCAGCATCCTGCCGCACGCGCCAAACCCGAAGCTCCGGCCCGTACTCTACAACTCATGGGAAGCTACAGGTTTCAAAGTAGATGAGGCTGAACAGGAAGCCCTCGCGGAAAAGGCCGCAAGCATTGGGGTTGAGCGCTTTGTCGTCGACGATGGCTGGTTCGGTCAGCGAGCGGACGACAAGGCAGGCTTAGGCGACTGGTACGTAAACCCCGTAAAGTTTCCCCGCGGCCTCAAGCCTCTCATAGACAAGGTCCATTCGCTCGGGATGGACTTCGGCTTGTGGGTTGAACCTGAGATGGTCAATCCGAACTCCGATCTTTATCGAAGGCATCCGGACTGGATATTGAACTTTACCGGCCGCCCGCGCACTGAGGCACGAAATCAGCTCGTGCTTAACCTGGCCAGAGCCGATGTGCGCGACTATGTTTTTCGGTTTCTCGACAAGCTGTTGAGTGAAAATAATATCGCTTTTCTGAAGTGGGATTACAACCGAAACTGGTCTGAGCCAGGATGGCCTGCCGTGACGCCGGAAGACCAGAAGAAGGTCTACATCACCTATGTGCACAATCTCTATTCCATCCTCGAAGAGTTGCGCGCGAAGCATCCCACAGTGGAGATCGAAAGCTGCTCCGGCGGCGGCAGCCGCGTTGACCTTGGTATCATGCGTTACACCGACGAGGTTTGGCCCTCGGACAATACCGATGCCTTCGATCGTCTTCTGATGCAAGATGGATTCACCTATGCCTATAGTCCCGGCGTGATGATGGCATGGGTTACCGACTCACCCACGTGGGTGAATCAGCGTACCCTCTCGCTCGAATATCGCTTTCTCTCGTCCATGCAAGGGTCGCTTGGAATCGGGGCGAACCTGAACAACTGGAAGCCCGAAGACTTTGCGACAGCGAAGAAGATGGTGGCACAGTACAAGCAGGTTCGCGAGACCGTGCAGCGAGGATCGCTCTACCGTTTGATCTCGCCGCAAAACGGAAGCGAGCAGTCTGTCACTGAAACAGTATCGGAAGACCAGGATCGTGCCATTACATTCGCCTTCCTCCACTCCAGCCGGATGCTCTATCCCTTTCCGCGTATCTATCTTCGTGGATTGAAGCCGGATGCCGTATACCGCATCGCAGCACTCGACGGCAAGATCTCGGCCGAGACCCCTCTCGTTGCCAGTGGTGCTTTCTGGATGCAGCATGGCGTCGATGTGGATCTGCGAGGAGACTTTCAGGCCGCAGCCTTCACATTGGAGACAGTTGCGCACTGAAGGCTGAAATGTCCAAGGACTCTGCGGTATTGATTGTGCGATTTGTCGCGGAATCTCCGTCGGAGTGCACCTCAAATAGAATTCCGTCACCGCTCGTTTCTAGCCTTAAATGGGAAATAATCTCTTCAGTTGTACCGTCTTGAGATCGGCTCGTCTCGCGAGAGCTCGGCCTATTCGATCTCTGGTCCTGCACCGAACTACTGTTACACGACGACAACTCGCGGTACCATGTATACGTGTACATGGGCAGTCGTCGCAAGTAACAAGCTGTATTAGTCGAATCGATGTGTCGGCTTTCATAACCGCGAAGGACAATATTGCCTTCCTCCCTCGCCTTTATGAAGTTACACTCGGCTCGTCCCAACTAAGAAGGAGATCGATTGCACAATGGACATGCGCGACATTGCCAAACTTGCAGGAGTGTCGAGTGCTACCGTATCGCGCGTCATTAATGGCTCAAATCTGGTTCGACCGGAGACTGTAGAGCGCGTGCGCAAGGTGATCGAGGAAGTGAAGTTCTTCCCCAATAACAGTGCGACGACGCTGAAATACGGGAGAAGTGGTACGTATGGCCTAATCATTCCGGACATTACAAATCCATTTTTTCCGGAGTTCATTAAATGTTTCGAGGCGATCGTCGTCGAAAATGATAAAGAGATGTTGATGGCGACAACCGACTTTCACTCTGGACGCATGCAGCAGTCTATTCGACGAATGCTGGTTCGTAAGGTGGACGGAGTGGCCTTGCTAGCCTCCGAAATTGAGACGGAGCCATTTGAGGACTTAATACAAAATCGCGTTCCCCTGGTGACCATGGATCGGGGGCACACGGCTAATGGATTGAGCGATGTGGCAATCAACAACAAGAGTGGAATGGACCAGGCACTACGGCATCTGAAGGAGTTCCGCCACAAGAAAATCGGCTATATCGGCGGGTCCGCGGGATTGACGATTTCAGATCATCGCGTCGAGGCGTTTATCCGTGCGATGAAGCGAGTCGATATTGTGGCGCGACCAGAGTTCATCAAGGTCGGGAACTACCGAATCACCGGTGGTGTAGCAGCAATTACCGAGTTACTCTCGCTTGAAGATAGACCGACCGCAGTCTTAGCAGCGAACGATTTGACGGCGATCGGTGCGATGCGCGCGGCGATGAAGATGGGGTTCTCCATCCCGGATGATGTATCGATTATAGGGTTTGACGACATCGAGATGAGCGATATTGTCCATCCGCCCCTGACGACTTTGAGATTGCCAAGATTCGAGTTGGCAAAAGCGTTCTTCGATGCGCTCGAACATCTCAAAAATAATCCTCATGCTCAAGGAGAGCAGCACAACGTGAAGACGACTTTGGTCGTGCGAGAATCCACTGGCCCCGCTCCAAAGCGTAGGAGCAAGTAAGTCGTTCTTGAACGCTGAACTGGGACGTGGCAACGTGTTTCCTCGCCAACAATCGAATGGTCTGCCGCACACCCAGCGCTAACGCCCCAGCTTCCGACGGCACCGTACGTCATCCCGCCAGTACATCCTCCCCATTGGCTCTGAGCCAGTGTGGAGTAGTACCAATTTTATGGCGAAAGTTCTCACCAAGCGGGCTCGGGCTGAACCCGCGGGGTATCAGCCAAATTGCCGGGAACACTATCCCGAACTGAGTAGCAATCATCGCCACGAACGCGGGCTCTCCCGAATACTCGCTGCGATGAAAAGCGTTGGAGTTAGCGTCATGCTCGATCCCAAGATCTTGCCGCCCATGCCCTCGAGATCGCGACGTGTTCCCTTTGTCTTGTCGGCAGACGAAGAGCGTATGATTTTTGCAATTCGGCATTTAGCACCGGCTTCTTTCTTGCAGGGAACGAGGCATATACAAGAACGGACCCTGTACATTGCGGTGCTTGGCGCTGGAGAGTCCGGCCGTAGGTGGGTCGACTCATCGTCCTTATATAGTCGATCACCTGGGAAAGTAATGCTCGAGCGGCAGCGCCCAGACATTACTGTTCGAATTGTCCCACTTCTCCATATCGGAGAGCCGAGCCAGCATCCGGGCACGCGTCCATGTTCGGTTGACCGGTTCAGATCGGCCGCTGGTGAAGTAGAGTGTTTTGCCGTCTGGCGCGAGGTGAGCCTCACCATCATCGGCACCCCAATTGTCGCCATCGTAACGTAGTGCCTCGACCGGTCCCCAGCCCGAGCCCCGACGCCGCACAAAATAAAGATGCTCGTGCCCATCGTCGCTTGGGCCGTTCGGAGTTGTCGTAGTGCGGTCACGGCTTGAGAAAATTAGGTAAGACTGGTCAGGCGCGATGCAGGGATCAACATCGCCTGTGGGGCCGCCAGTGAAGGGGAGAATCTCCGCCTTCTCGTAGCCATTCGCGGCCTTAGGCACACGATATAGCCGCCATTTGGGCGGCGTGCCGGGTGGGCCGTCGTCAGCCATTACATACATGTCACCATTGCAGAACACTGTTTTGCCTTCATATCCTTCGATTCTTGTCCTCGATGCCCTTGCAGCACTCGTGACCTAACTCAGCCCAAATATCTGCGGTGTAGACCGTTGGCTCCTCGCCGAGTGCGAACTTATGCCGCACCATCCCATCATCCTTGTTCATGCTCTCATCCTCGGCGGCGCCCGGATTCAGAGTTTATCGCGTCCAGTACGATGCCTTTGTCCACCACTGCACCACGTGCGACGAAGTGCAAGGAAGAGGAAAGGCGGGGCATCCATTGATCTATGGAACAGCCACCACCGGAAACCCGGCCGCGCAGCAGGATGACCGCGCAACTCCTACGCGAGATCCTCGACTCAGTCAGGGACGAAATTGACACCCTTGGAATGAATGAGGTCATGACGGAAGGCGAAGATGCGCCCAACCCAGTTGAACGCGCCGCCATCGAGCGAGTTGAGGGGATGCTGCAATCCTGCGCCGATGCCTTGCTCGGTGAAATAGAGGCGCTGGAGCGACGGCAGTTAGACCCGCAGTCGGCGGCCAACGGTGGTTTGATCGAGGACAACGCTGACTTCGACAAGGAGCAGCACACAGAAGACGAGATCGCGCAGCACAATGCCGGCCTCGCAGCAGGCCTTGCCGGCCAGCCGAACGACGGCACCAAGAGCGCTGTCCGGCAGCGCGGGTGGGCGGATGCACAGGAATAAAGAAAAATAACGGAAAAAGCTTTGTTATATCCCCTCCGCAAGAAATCCTCCGTCACGAGGTTGCTGCCGCGCCGAGGTCGGCGACAAGGTACCTAAGTTTCTCTGACGACCTTTTTCGGGTCTTTGTCATCGCGAAGCGCAACAAATTTGGTGTGTCTCAAATGGTCGGCAGCGGGGTCAAACTACACCTGTTCATCGAACACAGCCCGAGAAGTTCCGGGTCACGCATTCCTTTCACCCGCTGTCTGGCAGCGTGTTTGAAGCTCTAGCATGCAAAGAATACGGCGGTGAACAGAGAGTCTGTTCCTGGACAAGAAAGGCCGCCAATGTGAGATTCCACTGAGCTGGACCGATCTGGCCGTGGAAGATCCCGTGACCCTGTTGGCTTCCGTGAAAAGTTGGTTCCGTACGGCAGACCTGGTGGAATTGGCACGTTTAGTCGAAGGACTGCGGCAATGACATGTAAACTTATTTACGTCCCGACTGTCGGTTCGATCAGGACGTGGTCGGAGTCAGGCGCTGGAGAGTAAGGTGCGGTTTGCCGACCATCCTCACAGAACACACCGAACCCTAAGATTCCGGCTCAACGAGCGCATCAGCCTGTTGGCAACATCTGAGGATACCTTTCGGGTTTGCTCGTCGCCCGAGGCGGGCGTTGCCGAAATCCTCAAGGCTCATTCAAACTGAATCAGCGGAACGTAGCAGCGTTTTCAGAGAATCCATCGAGCTAACGCTACGAGCCCTGGCCGAGAAGATGCTGGATGCGATCCACGTCTTCATTCTGAAGCATATCGTCGAAGCGCACTCCTATGAGCGTTGCTTCGACGGCCTCTCAGGCTGGGGCTCACAGACGCAAAAGAGAGATCGTACGAGAGTTCTTGAATATTCCGCATACCTTACGCAGACACTTTACCGAGACCGCAGTTCGGGATAGAGCAGGAACAAGTCGATGCCGTCCATCGCATACCGCGCATACAGAAAGTCATGGACTGAAACCACGCGATCGCCATCGAAATCTATCGCAACAAAATACGCAGGCGTCTCGAGCGACACCTCGCGGTCGTAAACGATCATGGCAGCCCTGCCATCGACAACGCCCGCCGCGTAGGCCCACCGTTTGGCGGCTGCATAGGCAGAGTAATATTCCCCAACTTCGCGCTTTCCTTGCTTGCGTAGCGTCGCGACCAGGTCGAGTTTGACGTCATCGGCCAGCATCGCGCGGACTGCGTCGAAGTCTCCGGTCTTGAAACCCTCTACATACCTGATCAGTCGGGCACGCATCGCATCCGACAGAATCGGAAGCGATATATCGGCGGGCTCCCTGGCAATCTCGCGCAAGCGGGCACGCCCCCGCTGCAGCGCGGATTTCGCCGCGGCCTCGCTCGCTCCAGTAATCGAAGCGACCTCTTTCAGCGAGTGGTCAAGCACGTCCTTCAGGATGACCGCGCTCCGCTGGAGCGTCGGAAGCCGCATGAAGGTGCGCAGACTCGTCGCGGTAATCTCGTGATCCTGATCGGAGGAACCCGGAGCAGCAATCATGTCAAGGGCCTCGTCATTCAGCATCATTGGACCGCGCGCGCGGCGGCGCAGGAAATCGAGCGCGGTGTTATGGGCGATGCGGAACAGCCAGCCTTCAGGGTTGTCGAGGACGCCGGCATTCGGCAGCGCGGCAAGGGCCTTCATCAGCGCGTCCTGGACAATGTCCTCTCCATCGACGGCAGTCCCGGCCATGCGCGCGCAATATCGATGAAGCTTTGGACGAACCTCGACCACCAGCCGTTCGAACCCAGCGCGCGCATTATCAGTGATCAGGTGTCGTCTCCTCAGAAGGCCAGCCCTTTGAAAATCATACGTCGAGGGGCTGGAGGTCACAGTCGTTGCGAAAGCCGTAGGCGACGCCCTGCATATATCGCGGATCACCGAGCAGCTCAGCAACCTGTTCTCCAACCTGCGCTGGGCGCAGGATCGAGCCGTAACGTTGCATGACAAGCTCCTCGATGCTGACACGTTCTATCTCCGCGCAGGCAGCCGCAACCTCATGGCCAAGCGTGGTACCGGCAATCAGCTGCATTGGCGCGAGCACTTGGAAATGGATCCCGAGGTCGCGGTCGCGCGATACCTTGTTTGCACTGTGAGCCATGAACCACAGCATCCGTTTGGCCCCGATATAGCCGCCAGAGAGACTCAGGTCGTCGGGCTTGATGAACGGCTCCGCAAGCACCATCGCTGCTCCGTTTGACATGACCAGAACACGGCCACCTCGTCTCATCGGAGTGCGGAGTGCGGCCTGAATGCCGACCAGCCCCGCCTTCACATCGGTGTTCCAGACGGTCGAGAACTCGTCCCCGACAGAGGCGTGGGTGGCTTAAGGGAATGACGTACCCTGGGCCCAGCCTATCGCACAAATCACAAGAGCTACATAGATATTCTTCTTCGCTCCGCGCCGCAGTGTCTCGTTGATGAGTCTCCGGCCGATGCAACGGTTGGCACCGGTCATCAAGAGTGTATTGGTCGTGATGTTCATAGTGCTCTCCTTTCTCCGGTCATCAGGCGTGGTGGTTATAGACGACGTCGCCGGCGAACCCGTCGAACGCAGCGAGCGCCGCGATCTTCGGGAAGTAAGCGATCATCGCGGGATTGATTTGCATCGCTTCCACCGACGCCAGGTCGCGCCACTGCGAGTAGATGACCACATGGTGCTGATCCGTGGCGGCGATGAAGCTGGTCGAAATCCAGCCATCGAGTTTACTGACGACCTTCTCTGTACTGTCACGCAAGAGCTCGACGAGCCTTGAATGATCCTCGGGCTCGACGGTCAGAATGTTGATTAGGGTAGTGACTTCTTTCTTCACCGCTACTGTCGTGCTCATGGTGTTCTCCTCCAAAAACGTTGTTCTCTGTGCCTACACCATCAAGACGATTCCGGCGATTAAAACGGATCGGTCGGCCCCAAAAAAACGGAGCAGAGCAGGGGCGACACATGCAATATTGTTCAATCTTTAGCCAAAAGGCGTTCACCCCGCAGGTCCAGCTGTAGCCGTCTTCTCAGAAGATTGCGAGCTCGATACCTGAATGTTTCTCAACCATTTCAAAAACTTCTATCCGGGAGTAGGTCGTGATCGGTTGATTGAAGTGGCTGAACACTTCCGGATCGTCGCAAGCCTGGAGTACCTTCTGGTCAACAGTTCCGTTAAGCGGAATCAGGAAAGTTTGTTGCGTTCGCGCCAAATCGCCTGTGCAGTCTTCGACGATCCTTGCCTCACGGGCGGAAATAGGGGAATTTACCCTTCCTGGCATGCCAGCGGCGTGGAGGCCGCTCGTATGCACAAGAAGAATCGGAAGCCCATTCGCCGCAAGATCGTCCTTCGCGTGCCGGATCTGGATCATGCGAAGAACCCAGTGCTGAACAGCCTGAGTTCACCAAATTCGAGACGGAACTACAAGTTCGCGATGGAACAATTCATCACCTGGTGCTGTTCCGAGCCGCGACTCGCTCTGAATCGAGCCGTGGTGCTGAGATTTCCGCTTTATCTGGAGTCGCTGGGACCTGCTGCCGGCACAATCAACCAGCGGCTTGCAGCAGTCAGGCGTCTGGTCTACGAGGCTGCAGATTCCGGCCTTCTTAGTCCGGAACTCGCTGCCGGTATCCGTCGAGTCAAGTGTGTGAAACAGCTGGGTTCGCGTGCCGAAAACTGGATGACTCGAGATCAAGCTCGGATGCTCTTGGAGAAGACCGATGGTGAGGACTTGCGGAGCCTCCGTGACCAAAAGTTTTCTCGGTCTGATCTGTGAGCAGCCGGTTTTCACCGGAGATCCCGGCATTGTTAAATGCGTAGTCCAGCCGTCCGAAGGTTTTGAGAGTGAATGGTACGATCCGCTTCACCTGCTCGGGTTGGCTGAGGTCTGCCTGGATGAACGCCGCAGATCCGCTGTTGCGTTTGATGTCACTGACGAGCAGTCGCCCCTCGCTTTGCCGCCTTCCTGTGACGACTACCTGAGCACCTAGCTCAGCGACACGCCTTGCGGCCGCTGCCCCAATGCCACTGTTTCCACCGGTGATGAGTGCCACCTTTCCAGCAAATTCCAAGTTATTTCCCATTCTCTTGCCTTACACTCCTCTAACTTGTTCTTCATCCACCGAGTGACAGATGGGCGTGTCGGGACGGATGAGTGTCGTCGACTAGGCCAAAGTGTGATGCCGAATGCCCTTCGATATTGCTGCTGATAATGCCGGTCACCGAGAGGATCTGTGGAGCAACAGCCACAAGGGATGAGACGGTGATCGTCAACAACGTGTGTCGCAGCTTAGATCAAGAGAGGCGGACCAGTCAGAATCAGATCAAATTTTTCAA
>JAOAPF010000519.1 GCA_025462755.1 Edaphobacter sp. | reverse complement strand
ACATTCCGTCCGCGGCTTCTTGGCAGGCATAGTCAAGAAGAAGCTCGATCTCAATCTAGTTTCCGAGAAAGTAGATGGTCAACGCATCTATAGGATCGCCAAATCTGGCACAGCGCGATGACCGGCGTGCAACACACAGCGGCCGTTCAACCCAGCGATCCCCTCGTCGAGGACGAGATGAATAGGCTGACGACGATGCCAATCGCCCAGTTGCGCGTCAGATACCGGAACGTGTTTCGGACTGATCCGCCAAAGGCGTTCGGTCCGGATCTGCTTCGCCGCAGCATCGCGCAGCGGATTCAGGAGAAGGCCTATGGCGGCCTCTCCCGTCCGGCGCGGCGGCTGCTCGATCGGATGATAAAGGCCTTTGCCGCAAAGCCAACCGGCAAGATCGTGCTGCCGCGCCGGATTAAGCCGGGCTCGGTCCTGGTGCGACAGTGGAAGGGCAAAAGTCATCGCGTCATGGTGCTGGAGGACGGGTTTGTCCATGACGGGAAAAGCTTCGCCAACCTCTCTGAAATCGCAGGATTGATCACCGGCACCCGCTGGAACGGACCGCGATTCTTCGGCCTGAGGTCCAAGACGCAAAGTTGTTCGCACTGGTCCGGGAGCAGACAATTGCGGCGGCAGCCCGTTGTTCCTTTTCTTCCTGGTCGGGGAAGTCGTTGGCCTCACGTATCGTCTTTTCTACTTCGTCTGCGGCCTCGATCGTCTCAGTGTATTCTTGGCTGTTGTGGTTGAGAGGTACGGAGCGATCTGCCGCCGGCACCGTGGCAAGCTCCCTTTCGAGCAAACGTCGCAACTCTGCTGCCATAGGTCGGAATACTTGATCGATAAAACGATGAGCCGAGTTGTTGATGTTTGGGTCCGACGACGGAATGAAACTCCAGCCCCAACCGGCGACCAATTCGCCATTGCCAGCCTCAGCCGCCGATCTAAACAAGAGCAGTTGCGTAGCGAGGCGCTTCTCAGGTTCCTTTGGCCACGTTAGATTCCGATTGAGTCGTATCGACACTTCCAGCTCTTTCTTCCATGGCTCGAAGTCGATTTCGCTCTGAAGCTTTTGGATTATCGGTGCGACCTCGCTTGTCGTGTCCAACGTGCGAAACCAATTCGCCAAATGGTCTGCCAAGAATTGGACGTGCGAGCGCATGACTTCATCGGTCAGATCGTCGTACACCGCTCGTAAGTTTGCGAAGTCGCCACTAACCGTCATTTGCTATCCCCAGCCTGCTTGTAAGGATGTGCTAGACTTGGCCTCATGGATATAACGGAATTTGCCCGACGCGGCGGAGTCGCGCGCGCAAAAAAACTTTCCAAGAAACGGCGCAAGGAGATCGCCACTATCGCCTCTCAGGCCGCCCTTGACAAACGTCGCTTAGCGACGCGCAACCGTTGGGTGTGGATAACCTTGCTTGCAAGGTCACTCGGCTGTGAGACAATGACTGTCAGAGGTTCTCTGACAACGTGCTGAGTGGACTGCTGGGCATGGATGCTTGCGAGCGAGTCCGAGGCTAATACTCGAAAGAGAATGCCCGCCAAAAAATATCGGTGCGAGTCCCAGCCGCCCTCTCATCACTTCATAAGCCAGACACGACAACGACATGTGTCCGCTGGGGCTTCCAGCACATCGAAGCACGCTTCATGCGCAGCCGAGTAGGTGTGTAGGCCCCCGTGAGCACGTGTCGCAACCAGAGGAACGTTTATCGGCATTGCTTCTTATGCCCCCTGCAGCGCTCATTGGAAATTATCACCATTACTCATAAGGAAATGGTGCTGAGTGACTCCAATGAGCGCCGCAGAGGGATTAATTCAACTTACGTACGGGATACATCATCACAGCAGCAATTATCGCACTCTTAATCTCGGGGGTGTTTGCCCAAAATGAAACTTATACTCAAGTCCAACAGTTCACCGCTAAATGCATCGCGGCCAATGGCATCACTCAAGAAGTGCCTCACGATTGGCTTCACGACGAACTGATTTGCACGACGGTCGGTAGTTCAACAGCTAAATAGTATGCACCTCACCACCATCGCTTTCCACCGTGACAACCCGATCTACGCCCATGACCTCAAAGCCTACGCAGCCGACAGCAAGCGCTCATTAGCCGACCGCATCCTCCGCAAGCGACACATCACCCGAGTAGCATCAAAACGCACTGGAACAACATCATGGGCCGCACCACGCTTCCGAACTCGACGGCCGCGCTCAAATTATCCGAATGATATTTCGCACAATGTATAGTGCGCGCAGTCGCTCGTCATATCTTTCGAAGATATTGAAGCGCCGGCAGTCCGGAGCCTTCGTCGGTAACGGCTGTTGGAGTTGAGGAAATCGTCGCCGCCGAAGCTCGTTTGGATGGCTCGTTATCAACGCTTACGATTCCCTCGATATAAAACGAGGGAATCCTGTTTCGCGAGAGTCCATGTTTCAGTTCAGCGATGGCGGATGCCAGAGTGCTTTTTGCGTATCCCTTATTGCGATATTGCACAGGGACCGCGACGCCTAACTGAAAACATGGAAGACCATCCACAAACCCTGCAGAAGTGACATTCACAAA
>JAOAPF010000506.1 GCA_025462755.1 Edaphobacter sp. | reverse complement strand
CGGTAGGTCAGATCGGCAACGCGGGTGTCAATATTCTTCGCGGACATTACAGCACGGTCTTTGACTTGTCGCTGATGCGGGATTTCCGTATCCACGAGTCCACGAACCTTCAGTTCCGGTGGGAGGTGTTCAACCTGACAAACACGACCATGTTCTCTCTCCCAAGCGCTACCCTGAGTTCGGGGAGCGTGGGCACCATCAGCTCTCTGGCCGGCGATCCCAGGGTGATGCAGTTCGCCTTGCGTTTGTCGTTCTGATTGGGGATAACCCGGGAACTGCCGTCCGCCGTATCGGGGCGGCAGCCTGGTCTCGGCTCCCCCCATGGGAGGGGAGCCGAAGATTAACACGCAGTTCTCTGAGTCCGGGAAAAAGGGACATTTCTACTTTGCCTTGACACAGAATCCGGCTTTCGTTGACGCAATCTTGTGAAATCACTAAACAATGGTTGGAAACGCAGGGCGGGGGCACCGCAGAGGTCGGCCATGAACATCATCATTAACATCAAGCCCGAAATTGAAGCGGAATTGACCCGTCAGGCGGCCGCGCATCGCGTGGATATCGGCGCTTACGCCGCGAACCTGCTTGAAAAGGCCGTCCATGTGGGCGCAGAGTCGAAGAAGCTAAGCCCGGACCAGCTCGACCGAACGATGCAGGAGCTTGCGCAGTTCTCGGACAGGATAACGCTTCTACCGGATGAGGCTTTTTCCCGCGAAAATCTTTATCAGGATCATGACTGATGCCCGAGGGCGGGGCTTGTCTGCTCGACAGCAATATCCTGCTGCGCATCAGCAAGAGCGATGACCCCCAGCATGCGGTGATCGGCGGAGCATTGCGCACGCTGGTCGGGCGGGGCGCGCCGCTTTGCTACACATCGCAGACGCTCGGCGAATTCTGGAACGCCTCGACCCCCGCTGGATAAGAACGGCTTCGGACTGACGGTCGCCGAAACAGATCGCCTCGCCCGCGTGATTGAACGGGATTTCGAGTTTCTGCCTGACGGCCGCGAGGTTCACGATCACTGGCGTAGGCTGCTTGTCGAGCATAATATCCAGGGCGTACAGGTTCATGACGCGCGGCTGGCGGCCAGCATGTACGTCCGTACCGTCGACCAGTTGTTAACGATCAATGTTCGGGATTTCCGGCGCTTCAATAAACTGCACGTGTTTTGGTTCAGCGTGAAAATGAGGCGGGATTCTTGTGGAAGAGGAGGCCGTCCGCGCTAGGGGCGGGGATTTTCAAGGCATGGGATCTACCGATCCGATCAACCTATGGAGTCGGATTTCCAGCGAGGCTCGAAATCCATGGATTTCGCTCCCACTGGGTCAGACAGGGCCTCGCTCTGCCTTTGGCTTAGGCCTGAGTACTTCAGCGGCTTGCGAGGGACCGCGCGACTACGGCCGTCGGTACCTCCTCCGTTTTCACCTGGACCGGTACACACGTGCTTCATTCGTCCCCAATTGAACGAGAGGAAATAATCCGCAGTTCCACTACTCCATTGCGTGCGTTCGGGTACAATCGCGTGGTGAGGCCGAGCGGATTTTGCCCGTCGGCATGGAATGTGCCATTAAGATCTGCTGTGACGGTTGCAGCTAGGGGACCGGTTATAACAGGCAGGGCGGTTACGGGAGCCTTCACGGATGGAGCGTAGCTGATCAGAATACGAGCACCCGGCACCGCATGACCACTGTCGTCCGCGACCGTTCCTGTGACGCTGGTGTTGCTGCCAACATCCAATGTGCGCCGAGAATGCCGAAGGCCAGCACACAACTCTGAGTCGATTTAAAGTTGAACCAGAATGCCAACGTACACCTCATTTCTTCTTCTTGGGAGGAATCACTTCTTTCCCATCAACTACCGCTCCGCGACTGTAGGCTGGCTTAACGTTCTCCTCCACCTTTGCGGCCTTGAAGTCCTCGCTGCGCAGTTGCAGGACATGTGGAGTGCAACGGTCGCCACCTGTGGCGCTGAGGTCTACCAATATGGCACGGCTCCCAGCCGCTCCGGGCCCGACATCAACGCGATCAAGCTTCCAGTTGTAAGTGCTTCCATCTGGAGTCTCACGCCCGCAGATCTCGGTTGCGCTAAGCGTATGCCTAGAAGCGGCCGGTGTGCCCTTTTCGTCGATCGCAACCAGAACAATTCCAGCATCGCTCGGTGTGCGGTCTTCGAAGAGGATCGCACGGCCGTCAGGTGCCCAGTATAGCCGGCCCGCTCCAAAGTGGCGTAACTCGTCAGGGAGGTTAGTGTTGCTACCCGGAAAATTTTGATGGCCAGGAGGGAAGATCACCCTTCCCACATCGATCGTGTCTGTCGGCTCCGCGCCGTCCGGGCGGTTCTGCACCAGTGTTTTCGCCAAGTCATAGATCATGTACTCGGAAGAGCCCTCGACTTGAGCAGGATAGAACTTCGCATAGGCGATCCACCGTTGATCCGGCGAAAGAACCGGGTTGGACGCCGTAAACGAGTCCAATTGCACGGCCTTCGTCTGGTCAACCAAGTAGACATTCGTGGCCCACGTCGCCTTCCCGAAAACTACCAGGCGACCGTCAGCTAATGGGCAGATTTCCGCGATCTCGGAAATCATACTAGGTAAGGTGCCGAGCACTAGCGGCACAACAGCGTCTGTTGTGCCCCGCCGAATGTGCAGAACGGCTTCGTCATCAGTGACAGTCGCGGAGACATCGGGGGGCAACTGCGGGTTGATACCTCCCGGGATTCCGCAGAATTCGGGATGGGATTGCGCAATCTGGCCCACCAGGGGGAAGACCGCCGAAATCATGAATAGCAAGACGAGTTTCATGGTCACCTCAGTCGAATCGCATAGTAGTAGCCATAGTCACCTACGACCCCTGCGCCGCAGGACTTACTCGTACCGTTATACATGTCAATGTGCGCAGCGGCACTCGATTGCTGCGTAGCTTGATTTTTGCAGGCTGGGCACAGGTCTTGAACCAGCCGCAGGTCTCGGGCATCATTGGTGTCGTTGTGGTCGAACAATAGTATAGGATCTGATGAACCTTTTCTAGATCTTGAAAAAAGGTATACAGGAGGCGACACAATGGTGATACAACCACTCTGAGCCCATGCCGGAGCGTTTGTCGCGCAGGGGTCAACCGCGAGGCTGCCTGGTCGTGGGTTGTTCGCATTGACACTGGAGGCAGCGCCCGTGCCGTCGGTCAGGGTGTTGCCGGCCGCGCCGGTGACCGTAGTGATTGGGTTCCCACCTGCGTCCACTGAAAAGAACGTGTGCGCCGAATCAAATCCGGAGGTCAAAGGACATACTGCCATGCGCTCCAGCAAATCGACCAGTTCTAGGAGACTATCTGCATTCAACGTTGACCGGCCGGCCGCCATTTCGACGAAGACGTCCCCTCTCACAAAATCCGTCCAGAGCGCGGGAATCTCGCGCAGCTGGCCGCCATCATCATGGAAGTACAGGTAGCTCTCGCCAAAAAATACATCGGTGCTCAACGAGATCAAACTGCTCGCCCTTCAGCGAGTGAAAAGGATGTTTGATCCGCACTCGGCGGTATTCTTCGCCCCCGTGGGGTGCAATTGAAAGGTCATTGAAATAAGTGCCCGGCAAATGCGTCCAGCTGCAGGATGCCGGTCACCAGCGCGTGCAGCCCGTCGAAGCTTCGCCGCATATCGCACGGCGCAGTACATAGATACACCCGCACGCTCGCCGGCAGATGGATCACGGCCGCTCACGAAGCACAGCCAACACGGTGTGCAACGTTTCCTTATCGTTTGGGATGCGCAGCCGGTCGCCACCGGCCAGCACGAGTTCGATTATTGCCACTTCTGCGGCCGCCTTCGTCTCTACCAGCGCCGTTCGCCGGATCTCCGGGAGTGCCCAGGGAAGGTCTATGTCGCCGAGTTCCGGATGGTGAAGCCAGAACCGGCAGATAGGCTGTGCGCCATCGGGAACCGTTCACGGCAAGGTCCTTACCCAAGCGCACACCTGCGGGGCGACGTCAACTTGAGCCTGCACCTCGACAGCTCCTGATCGCATCCGCTCCTCAAGAGTGTCTATGGATACTTCATCCTCCGTGACACTGCCTTGCTCCAGCAGCTTTGGCATGAGACTACGAACAGTCCCCGCCAACCAACCGTATAGCTGAGCGTCCTCGCCCCCACCTACAGGCATCTCTGCGAATAGATCAGGGCATGCAAGACCAGCATTCTGGAAGTGCTCCACCAGCCGCCCTGCGGCGTCCCAACTCGGCGCACCGACACTGAAGCCGAGGTTCAGACATTTAGCCATCAATTCCCATGCTGGGTACGATGGAAGAGAGTGATATCCACGATGTAGGCTAATCTCATGAAAAGCGACGACCCCACCAGGTCGTACATGCCGACTCGCGGCGCGGATGAAAGCGGCCGGCGAAGGTTGGTACATCAGCACATATCGGCCAATCACTAGATCGAATGGTCCCGCGGAAGAAAAAGCCTCGACAGAACTCACACAGAAAGCGGGCTTTCGAAACCTGGTCTCACAGGCGCACTCTTTTGCCATGGCAATGGCATCGGCGGACTGATCAATGCCAACCACGGATCCGGACGGCCCCACCAACTCGGCCGCAAGCAGGGAAACGCCACCGGTCCCACAACCAAGATCGAGAACCCGCATACCTTCCTTAAGTCCCGCCTGGCGAAGGAGACGTTCAGTAATAGGCCTAAGGATCATCCGATCTTGCAGAATCAGGCGCTGCAGCTCACGGGGCGAACTACCGAGCACATATCCTTTGGTCGACATTTGAATTTTTCCTATTCAATACCGTTCATTCGTGGTCGCTGAAGAGTTGATAATCCATGATGCCAATTGAGCCAGAGGAACCTGACCCTCAGACAGTGAAGTCGCAGTGCGACGTTAGTTCAGCTGTGAGCTTCCGCTGATTGCTACGGACTCGTTGGACGAACTCTGCCGTCTGCGTGCCGCTTCGTTTTATTTTACCAGTGCCTCGATCTTTGCTTCCCTCTTCATAATTTCTCCTGTAGGAGGAGACACTCTTGAAACTCAAAATACGGGTCTCTTCTGCTAATAGAGTCTTGTTGAGCAAACGACCCTTTCACACGAGTCTTAATCGTGTTGTTGAAACAAGAATTCGGTGGCCAGCGCGATGAATTCGTCCGCGCGTTCAAAAAGAACAATGTGTCCGGCGTCGACTTCCTTATACAAGGCCCGCGGAATGGAGTCAGCCAACGCGCGCGTCTGCGGGGAGTTGAGGATGCGATCCTGAGCGCCGCCGATCACAAGCACAGGCCTGGTGACACGTTGAGCCTGTGCGCGTGATTCGTGCGAATCAGATCAAGCCATAGATCGTACTGCAGCTTGAGCCCAGAATCTCCACCCCAAAGAAATCCGGTAAGCCGTACGACAGAGCGCACAAGCTTCGGATACTCGGCTGCTACGAACGTTGCGATCACCGACCCCAGAGAATATCCGATGAGGTCAAACCTCTCCGGACCGCCCGCCTTGGCCACACCCACCACCTGGCGAGCGAGTTTCTCCAGGGTGAGCACGCCCCCATCATCGACCGTATCGCCGGATCCGGAGTAGTCGAGACTGATTACGGTTCTCTGGCTGCTTAGCACCTCGATGACATGGCCCCAATGCACATCCAGAGCCCCCGTTCCATTCACCAGTACAACAGCCGGACCCTTCCCGTGCACGCGGTATGCAACCTGCGCATCGTCTACATTCACTACATTCGCGCTAGCCATAGAGTCACTGCCACTTATCGTCATAATGCATGTAGGGATAACACTCCACTTGTTTACTTATTCCCGACCGTTTGAAGCTTCAATGCATTTGTCCCCTCTCATTCCGAACGATTTTTGGTAGTGGGTCATTTGAATCCCCCCTGGCCGGATTCCGGCGCTTCCGCTTTGGGGCTACACTCAGCGAATCTCGGTGCCGCCCTCGTGCGCCGAAACGCACGCTAAACTAGCCCGAGGAAAATAACGAATGCCGAATGACGATCACACCAAGATAATTTACAGCAGGACGCCGGAATCAGCGGCCATGTTGGCAAACGTCAAACGAGCGATGGCGATCACCGCCACACTTAACCGTTTGACGTTCAACGATGCGGACGAAATTCGGGCCTTGTTCAGCGAACTTATCGG
>JAOAPF010000479.1 GCA_025462755.1 Edaphobacter sp. | reverse complement strand
AGCAAAGCATTCAAGCGAGTCGTAAGCGTGACGCCCAGGGACTTTCGTCGAAGATCGCAAGGAAGCGTTGGGGAGGGTGCCGCCCCGGGTGAGCCGCCCGCCGCTTCCTAAAACAGACACGATTCAGGCCGAGGACGGGCTGAGATCGTCGAGCGTGGTGAAACGATGCTCCCCGGCTGGGCGAATGTAGATGTGCGAGCCGTGGGCATTGCGCTACTTGAGCAGAGAAAGCCTGTCGAGGATCGCCGCGGCCGAGATGCGTGGAGTCCCGGAAGCTTTGCACGCTCAATGAGGACAAGGAGGCCGTAGGCGGTGCTTCGATAGCAGTGAGCTTCCCAGGCAAAGAGACCAACATACTTGGAGTGGGTTCAGGCCGTGAGCCAAGGTGATTCGGGCAAATACGAATGCCTGGCTGGGCATGCAGGGCACCGGTCAGATCGTTTGTGGAGCGAAAGATCCGACCGCTTACTCCGCCACGCTCTCAATGACGGGCAGCGATCAGTTTCGTCCTTGATGCACAGTCGAACAAAGGGGAGATGAGCCTTCGTATTCACGGATCAGTTGGCAAGATTCAAGGGAGCGGCGGACCAGCGGAGATAATTCCTCCCGACGCGGCTGCAGCCCGGATCTTCCCATTTGGGCCTTGTGCGAACGGTGCATTTTGCCGGGCGAGAGACTTCTCTCATCGATCATGGACTCACCACAGTCGGTGGCGTTCAACTTCACCGAATTACTGTCGAAACTCCTTCCATCGGCCGTGATCCTGCTACGAAGTCGAGACAAACGATCGCAATCGACCTCTACTTCGATCCAGCCTCGCATCTTCTTGCCCAAGAGCGCCAGTTCGGGTTTCATTGCGGTCGGCCACAGCGCCAAATGTCTTCGCGTGGTCACTTATAGCGATTACCGCAAAGTCGGGACTTCAATGGTTCCGTTTCGCTACGACGAGAGCATGGATGGGCAGCAATACTGGGTCCTACAACTCTCGGACGTGCGACTCAATCCCGTATTCGATGCCACGTATTTCCAATTCTAGAAGAGGCGATAATGACGGACGATACGGCTGTGGTTGTTTGCGTTTATATATTTCGGCGCTTGGCGGCACACCCGCCCTAAGCCAGAACAGGCAGAGCTATTTGAATGACCTCGGAACCACGCCCTATGGTGTAAACATCCCGGTCGAGAATGGATTCACCAACATTAGCAATGAAAATCTGCACCTAGAGTTTCCACTGGCTACTCACCCACAGAGGGTACGTTGAGCCTCAGTGAAAAGATCGTCTATGACAGTGGGCGGCGATTTGTACGCGCCAATGAGACAGGCACGATCTCACGCGTAGGCGTGTCGTATTCGTCCACCCCGTGCCCTTCAGATCCAAATTCTCCAACGCCTATGGGAGGTGGTGCCAGTTGGAGTGGAACAGACTCGATTTCTTGGACCGAGCCAAACGGGACTGTCCATCCGTTCAATGCCTCGCAGAGCTAGTACGAGGACGACTGTAACCAAAATTCCGTTCACGCAGACTATCAGTCCGGGGTCCGCAAGTGACGGCAGCGGATATTCTTTAGCTGTTGACGGCAGTGGCAACCCACTTGTGATCGACATTACGGGACCCAGTCTATCCACAGATTATCGACCGATACGGGGACTTCTGGTCAACTGATGGGCAAAGGTAATCTGATGGACACAATAGGCCGAGTTCCCGTAATTAAAACACAGAACGGAAATGTCACTTCTTACAATGTCCTCGCGCCGAACGGATCGATCAACAACAATGGAACGCGGGTTCGGTATTCGTTACGAGCGGGTCCGTCCCGGTCGCCACCAATTTCAGCAGAGCGATGTCTATGAATGGATAGCCCCTGGAATACTGAACCCAGTGCAAAGCATCTCGCTTCCCGACGGCTTGCAATTTACATTCACCTATGACTGCTATGGCGAGCTGCAAGCGTAATGCTTCCCACCCGTGGAGTCATTCAATATGGTAATCAATTTTGTAGACTCCTCGAACACGGCCAATCGCTGGCTGACTTCCAGGAACCCAGGGCAGTAATCCGCCGATGACGTTTACTCCAAGCGTCGTCACCACCTGTTCCAATTACTCGATTGGATCTGTCGAGAGCGTCAAACTACACAAGCCAAGTGGCGACGAGACCGTATATACCAGCTAACCCTGATCAACAGCGCTTGGAACACCGGAGTGACTACGTACGCGGGACCATCTGCCGGCGGTCAAACGTTGTCGAATATTACAAACACCAATCAATATACGAATGGTTGCAGCGACGCTGACACGTGCTATCGCGGCAATTATCTTAGCCAATCGCTCCCTACCACGGTTCTGTATTCAAATGGATCTCCGTCGGTCTCCACGCAGACACAAGTTCTCTACAATTCAGCTGTAGGAAAAACCAGTGCAGTAAAGGAGTGGGATTACGGAGCAAATTTCGGTGGAACGCCGACGCGCGAGACCGACTATGACTATACCGGCACTGACGTTCATCAGGTCACCGTGGCCAGACCACGTATGGTTACACTCCGAATGCGACAAGAACATCAGGGGTCGCGCAGCATGGGACGCAAAATGCAGGCGGTCCTTATTTGCAGAAGATCTCGCGATGGCTCAACACTGGAAGTCCGTCCATAACTACGTACACGATGGACGATACTGGTCAGGTGCTTAGCATCCTTGACCCGAATCAGAATCCCGGAACGACATTCTCCTATCAATGTTCCAATTCCTCGCCCTATCCAGTAACCAATACCCTTAACCAGGTAACAACCTATGGTTATCACTGCAACTCCGGGATGATCGCGAGTGTTAAGGATCCGAACGATTCGGCCGCAGGCAGGTTGGGAACGACGTCCTCTTATGAGGGAGTTGCAGGACGTGTTCAAAACCATTGGTTATCCCGATGGAGGACAGGTGAGTTATACCTACCCGTCTTCGACAGAAGTGGATACAACAGTTTTGGCAAGCCCCGATCCTTCAGTCTATTCGCAGACCATAGTTGATTCTTCGGACGCGAATATCAGCACATTCAAGGAGGCGTTTCGACGCAAACGACATACGACGCAAACGGTAGGCCATATTGTGTAACTAATCCGTATCCTACTGGGACGGCAACGGATGGAAGTACCTGCACCACCTCGTATGACGGGCTGGACCGCCCTCTGATTGTGCAGCAGCCGGACTCCACGGCTCTGCAGTCATCCTATCCGGGCAATGTCGCTACATCTAAGGACAAAGCGTCAACAGGAGCACCGTAAGCGTGATTTGGTGGATGGATTCTTTCTACTAACAGTTGGCCCGGCGTAGTCGACGGGCAACGTGGATAGCGGTGATGTGAGCTAACGAATTGAATTCCCAGGCTGCTCTGTTCATGAAAAATGCCAGATTCTTATGGCCGAATTGGGTAAGCTATCTTTGGAGTTGGCATATCCGAAGTGTGCGGCAGGTTTTGCCTCGGCAATGGTCCTACAGTAAAACGCACGCGTATTGCGTTCCATTGATAAGAGCCAGCAATGCGCAAACCCTGATCTTTATTGACACCAGCGTGGTGTAGCAGTATGTCGCTAGTCTCTGTCGTTCGATTTCGAGAATGTTCCCAAAACTGTAGTTATGGAAACGGCTCATTGCGGCGAGGTGCGCGGTTAGTCCTTCGCTGTGGCCTGTCTTAAGCTGCTCGATGAGGAGCTTTACCCTGGCCGCGATAACTTCCTTGGCAGCCTGCGTTGTGGAGGTCGAGGGAAGGGAAGTAAGGTTGCTGGTTTCGTTCGTGGTGGCGATGTTGCTCATGGGGTGAATCCTCCGTTTTTGAATGGCCTTGCTGTGTTCGCTCACAAACACGCCTTGGCCCTGGCCCACGCCAGCAGGGGCGGCAAGTGCAAGGAGAGGGGTATCTCCCACCCTTGGAGAGGAGCGGTAGCGGAACGGAAAGGGCGGCCGAAGGCCGGTCTCACAAGCGCAGCAAGGCGAAGCGTGGAAGACTGGGGACACTCCTTGTCGCGCGCCAGGGACGGAGTCCCTCAGGAAGGGTTGGTTACGTTGTTTTGCGCGGAGCACAGCAGGGTGCTTTGGCAGTTGTTCTTGGGGAGGGCGTTGTGGGAAGGAACGAGATCGTTACGAAACTCTATGCTCGCGCACAGCTTATCGCCGATCCAACTTCCGCGGTTCAGACAAAACGAGAACAGACGCTTGGAAAATTCCCACAAGCGCGTTTCTGAGGCTCATGGCCTGACTCGAGTATGCCTTTTCCATCGAATGCCTTTCTCGCGTGCTTAATGGAGCGCCAGTTCTGTCCAACGCAGTTCACCAGATGTTTCATCGGCTCAAGCAGGATGACTCGGAGATCGGTGAGTTCATATTCCACCCTTGGTGGCACCTCAGGAGAGATTTCGCGAGATAAAAGCCGTCTCGCTCCAAATTGCGAAGCGTCGTGGTGAGTCTCCGCCGGGAGATTCCATCCACCATCTTCTGCAGTTCGGAAAATCGTACGCGGTTATTTGGCGTTCTCGCCAGCATGACAACCAGCAGAATGCTCCATTTCTCTCCACCTTTGTCAGGAACTCACGAACCACTTTCGACTCTTCGCTCTTGCACAGAGAGCCACGGGTTCGGTCCTTTACGCGAGCGTCCATGATTTGTCGGATCTTGAGCCCATGTTCTTGAAGCAGATTGAGGAGTTCTTCGTAGATTATTAAAAGGTCCGAGGCATTGAATTCATTCTGATGGGCCACGACGATTCCGCTGGCGCTAGAAAGATACGGGACCGCGCCTCAGAAAAGCCCTAGCGATCAGGTAACCTCGGGTCCGAGCCCTGCTGAAACCAAGCAAAGTGACTAAAGGAGATCGTCTGCCCGTGGAGTTTCCCTCGGCACAGTGAACACCTCTTTCCCGAACTTATTTTACGAGCGCTTCCTTAGACTTCACGAAGTACCATCAGGGTTTACACCAGTTCGCGCACCGAATCGTGCAGGGTGGTGAGAGCAATACGGCTCCTGTTCGGTTCTCCCTTGATGAGGGCCTCAGCAAATTTCGCTGCCTGTGACGCCTTGACCTTGGGAGGCATAGGAGGAGTGAACTGGTCAACGACTGCCTCCACCAGCATCGGACCGGGCCGACTGAGGGCATCGAGTTGGCGTCCGCAATCAGCGGGATCTTCGATCTTCACGCCGTCGATGCCACAGCCCCGTGCAATGGTCACAAAGTCCGCGGGATACAGATCACACGCATATTCAGGATTGCCGAGAAAGACCATCTGCTCCCACTTGATCTGACCCAGCGTATTGTTCTTGATGACGACGATCTTGATATTGAGCTTGTATGCGGCAACCGTAATTAACTCGCCAAGCAGCATGCTCAGGCCGCCATCGCCAATGATGCAGTAAACCGGCCGGTCGGGATAGGCAATAGCAGCGGCAATGGCATACGGCAGTCCGCAGGCCATCGTTGCAAGATTACCGGAGCAGCTGTGCTTCTGGCCGCGCAGCGCCGACACATAGCGTGCCCACCAAGTGGTGATGGTCCCCGAATCTGAAGTCACGATGGCATTGGCCGGGATCCGCTTTCCCAGTTCCCAGCCAACAACCTGCGGCTTCATCGGCTTGTCATCGCGCGTTCCACGTTCCTCCATGAGCTTTTGCCATTCCGCTTTGCCCTTTTGTGCTTTTTCTAGAAATCTCTTGTCATGCGGTTTGAGCAATGGCGAGAGTGCACGAAGACATGTCTTCGTGTCGCCAACCAGCGCTACGTCCGCCGGATGCCGCAGACTGATGCGCTGCGGATCGATATCGATCTGGACACACTTTACCGAGCCAGGCTCGGGTAGGAATTCAACATAAGGAAACGAAGTGCCGATCATGAAGAGCGTGTCGCATCCTTCGATGGCATCCTGAGAGGGTTCGGTGCCAAGCATGCCGATACCACCTGTTGTATAAGGGCTGTCGTCAGGAACAGCGGCTTTGCCGAGCAGCGCCTTCACGATCGGTGCTCCGAGGACTTCGGCGATCCCTTCGAGCTCGTCAGTTGCATGCACCGCGCCTTGTCCTGCGAGGATGGCGATCTTCTTGCCCCGATTCAGGATGTTTGCGGCGTGTTCAAGATCCACGTGTGCCGGCAAGTGAGCGTCATAGGCAGGCACGGCCGACGTGTGATGGACCGGATTCCGAGGCGAGCGGCCTTTCTTGATCTCTTGCGTCTGCACGTCGACGGGAATCGTGATATGCGAAACCCCGCGCTGTGTGAGCGACGAACGGATGGCGAGATCGGCCACCCCTTCGATGTGGGCGCCGTTCATCACACGCTCGTTGTAGACGGCGACGTCAATGAATAGTTTGTCCAACGCGACATCCTGCTGGGTGAATGTCCCGATCAGGTCGCTATGCTGCAGGCCAGTGATAGCGAGGACGGGGGCATGATCCATCTTCGCGTCGTAGAGTCCGTTGAGCAGATGAATCCCGCCCGGTCCGGATGTCGCGATGCAAACGCCCAGACGTCCCGTGAATTTGGCATAGGCGCATGCCATAAACGCCGCTGCTTCTTCGTGCCGAACGTGAATAAAGCGAATCTTGTCCTGCTGCTTTCGCAGTGCTTCGAACACGCCATTGATGCCGTCTCCCGGCAGGCCAAAGATCGTGTCCACGTCCCACGCTAGCAATTGCTCCACTAGTACGTCCGACGCATTGGGCATGAGCAACTCCTCTCCCTCTCTGCTCGTTAGGACGCAGGCCTCTTGCAGTGAGTTTCCTCAGAAGAATCGCTCTTTTTCGTGTTTTTTTAGTGGGACTGTTGCTCGCTCATTCTCCTTTTCAGGTGCATAGCGGCTCTTCCGACGATGACTGTCAATCGAAGTGCTGCGCGTCGAGTCCGGGGAAAGAAAGCCAGTTTGAAAACTTTGGGACGGCTGTTTCACGCGGATTTCGACCGGCTATCCAGAGGATTAGGCTGAAGAAAAATCTGACTGATCCTGGGCTCCTCGGACCGAATGCGGCTCTCAATATTGCTAATTGCCTTCTCCAAATGCTCGACGTCCAGCTCTCGCTGGAATCGCACATCTGCCGTTAGTAAGACCTGTTCAGGTCCGAGCTGCATGGTCAGCAGATCGCCGACTTCCTCGACGGACGGCTCATCACGCAGAATCCTTTTCACCTTCCGAATCGTGGCACTTCTTGTCCTTTCACCGACAAGGAGGGCACCACTCTCACGTCCTAACAGCACGGCGGTTCCGAAGAGCAAAATCCCGATAAGAATCGAAGCGGCTGGATCAAAATATGGCCGGTTGCATATCTGCCCGAGGAGGATTCCGCAGAATGCGACCAAGATGCCAATCAGGCTCGCCGAATCTTCGAGAAACACCGTAAAGATTGCGGGATCTTTGCTTCCAACCACCTCGTCCCACAAGCTTTCGCCTCTCTTCTTTTGGGCACGTAGCTCTAGGTAGGATATTCGCCAGGAATAGAAATCGAACGCGGCAGAGAAGGCCAGCACAGCATAGTTCCAAGAAGAATGAATGACAGGTTCAGAGTGGCGAAGAACGGAGATACCATGGTAAACGGCCAATCCCCCACCTATTCCGAAGGTGTATACAGCAACCAAGAGCGAATAAAAATAGAGAGCCTTCCCATGTCCAAAAGGGTGCAAGGCGCTGGGTGGCCGCTCGCTACGCTTCAGTCCCACTAACAATAGAATCTCGTTCCCCGTATCCACCGTCGAGTGAAACGCCTCTGCCAGCATGGAAGAACTTCCGGTAAATGCTGCAGCTACATACTTACAGAGTGCGATCGCGACATTGCTCACGACGGCGGCATAAATGATCTTCTTGGAAGCACGAGAAGCCACGCAGCTTTAGATGCTCGGGGATCGCTTCCCGGTCAAAGCGAGCGCCGGCCAGCGACTACATCCTCCGAAAGTGATCGCCTCGGCAGATCCGAGAGCAGTGAGGTGAGAGCCAGGGCCCTTGCGAATGCGGTACGAGAAGATATCCATTGCCATTTCGCGCCTTATTTGAGCTATAGTGCTCCATCAGGATTGAGTGTCCAGTGATTCTCCCGAGACTCCTAGCACGTCCCGCAGAAATGGTTCGGGCTGGAGGGAAGCATCGTTCCCATCGGGATCGGGCCAGATCGCAAAGAGCGCCGGCCTTTACCTGGGTGTTCCATTCGTTGCGGGCTTCATCACTCTTTACCTGCTGATCAGCGCAAAGAGAGAGGACTGGTACAGGATCCGCATTATTCCGCGAATCAGCCTCGTGATCCTGGTCGCGCTGCTGTTCACGATTCTCGTCATGCCTTCTCAAGGCAGATTCAATGACTTTGCTCTAGGAAGGAGGCGATTCTTCCAGCATCTTCCGGGGTTACCCCCATCTCCGGCATGGCGACACCTGGTTCGAACTTCTGAGGATGCATTATCCACAACTGGAGATTGGCGGGATTGTTTGTCAGGCGACCGGCGAGATACGATCTTTGACCTAATGACTCGAGAGAAGGCCCCACTTTGCCGACTGCTCCCGGCACACCGGGTATCACATGACAGGTCGGGCATCCGTACTGCACAATCTTGTATTGAACACTCGCGTTGTAATCCAAGTGCTTGACACATCCATCTACCGCGGCAAGGGATGGGAGAAGCGCAAAAAAGAGAAAAAGCGATTTTCTCATGGGCGCTTCTCCTGCGCCTGCAAGGCGGCCAAAGCGCCGAGCTTCATTCGGCGGTCGGATTCGGCTAGCCACCTGGCAAATAAAGCGAGTCCGATGACGATAAATACGACGCCCGACGGAACCCACATAATGACACCTCCCAGTTGCTGATCCTCGAGCGGCATCAGCCCCCAGCGACCGGTTGTCGTCGCATATACGGGATACCAGAGAATCGTCGAGAATGTAAGGAGGGCTCCCAGAGCGGTGCAGTGCACCGCCGTACCAAACGTGTAGAGAGTTGCTGCTCCATAGCTCAATACGCTGCGCCCAACTCCGTAGAGTGCCGACCAATAAAGCACAGCCGTAAGGAAAAAGCTCAGATGTTGCGCAGCGTGAATCCAATCCGAAGAGAGCGTCGCCTGATAAAGCGCCGGGATATGCCAGGCCCAGAGGGCCACAGCTTCCAGCAACCATGCGACCAGAGGACGGGTGAGAAACCGAATCCACGGCATCTCTTCAACCGAATGTACCCAGCCCCCCATGTTGGAACGATGACGTGGCGAGAAGGCCCACAGGCAGGTGGTAGCAGGATGGGAAGCAGAGATGAGCGGAGCAGAGACGAGAATCATGATCTCGTGTTGCAGCATATGAGCGCTGAACAACTGCTCGCCTAGCTCATGGATCGGCGAGACCAGGGCAAACGTCAGCGTAAGCCATCCACTCAGGAAGCTGACGTGCCGCCAGCGGAGCATCCTACCGGAGCCGCGACGATAAGCGCCGACAAGGTACATAAGCAGCAGTACCACCAATGGAAATGCAATCGTCGGCTCAAAGCTCCATGGCTCCGACCATAGTGATTGAGCACTGCTTGGCGTTATGCCGACAGCAGCTACAGCCAACGGATTGGAGACGTGTTGCACCATATCAATCGCAGGGGTTCAACGTAAGCATTGCAAGGGTTCCGGCCAGCACAACGATTGCAGCGAAGACTGAGAGCGCCAGCCCCATCTTTGCCATGAACTGCCTCCGCCCTGGTTCCGGCCGCGTCTCGTCAGCTTCTCTAACTTTTCGGTAAGCCCACCACGCCAGCAGCGCAGCAATCAGGCAGAGAACGAAATCAACAGCAGAAACCAGATAGCCCGTAGTCTTCTTGTTGATATCGCAGACCCAATGAGCGACGGTAAAACCGACGATCGTATTGATCCCCACAGCAAGTGGAGAGATAAGTATGCTCGCGAGAGTCGCCCGATCGATCTTCTGCTCAAGCGGTGAGGGCTGCGGAATGGGATCGGATCTAAGCATGGAGCCACCGCGGGGCCCAGTAAAGGACCAGATAAATGGGAATCCAGGAGATCACGACAAAATACCAATAATCCGCATTCTCAGACGCATCCATGAAGCGTTTGCCTTCGACGAGCGGAGTGAAGAACAGGACAGCGAGAACAACCGTATCGACCAGATCGGTGAGCAGATGCGTGATGTGAAGTCCCATAAGCATCCAGACGGCAGACCCGTAGGCGTCGAGGCTCCAATCGCAGTTCAAATGGCGTAACTCAAAGTAGCGAACCACGACGGTCGCGATGCCAAATAGGCTCAGGACTGCCAGGCCAATCTGCATGGCGCGAAGGTCTCCCTTTTTGGCCCGACGCCGATACCACTCGTTAGGAATCACACTAGCCAGGAAAATGATGGTGTTTAGTGTTCCCCAGAACAGATCAGGTGGGTTCGTGTGCGGTGGCCATTCGATCGTTCGGGAGTGCAGATAAAAGTAAGAAGCGATCATCAAAGCAAAGACGGTGCCTTCGATCGCCATCATCCCGATAATGCCGCACCAGGTGACACTACGTCGCCCGAAGAGGACGGTGGGCAGCCGGGAGACATCGAGAACGGCGGCCTCTACTCGCTCTGCCATATCTCCCTCGCTCTCCGGCGCTCTGCCGCCTGCTTTTCAGGCCAGAACCATCCGGTCATGCAGATGGCAATCGGAACCGCGCCTATGGTGATGCCCCATGGGGTGAAGATGCTCGCAACAAAGGCCGCTGTGGTTGCGAGCGCGGTCAGAAACGGCCATATCGTGGGTCCAGGAAACTCATCTTTGCCGTCCGGCTCGGCATCCAGGGTGCGCGTGGTCAGAAACGATCGTGCATCCTCATCGAGACCGACAACGATTGCTTGATTTGGCCCGGCATCCCAAAGCGCCTCACGCCCATTCACCGTCGGCAGATGGAGGAAATTGTACTTTGGCGGGGGAGAGGTCGTTGCCCATTCCAGCGTGCCTGCCAGCCATGGATTCGCTCCACTTGCTTCTCCCTGCCGGAGCGAACGAAAGACATTCCAGAGGAACAACAGTACGGACACTAAGAGCAGAACATAGCCAAGCGACTCGATCTGATTCAGCAGCGTCCAGCCCATATTCGCCGGATACGCGTACACGCGGCGCGGCATACCGCGAATGCCTACAAGATGCATCGGGAAAAACGTCACATTGAAGCCGATAAAGAACAGCCAGAAACTCAGTTGTCCCAGCTTTTCGCTCATCATCTGTCCGGTCACCTTGGGGAACCAATACGTCAGTGCTCCAAACAGCGGAAATACGGCTCCGCCGATGAGTACATAGTGGAAATGCGCTACGACGAAATAGGTGTCGTGTACCTGCAGATCGACCGGCACGGATGCGACAAAAATCCCGGTCATGCCCCCCATCACAAAGGTGAAGAAGAACCCTAAGACCCACCACAAGGGCGTCCGCAGGGCCACTTTGCCTGTGGCGAGCGTGGCGATCCAACAGAAAATCTGTGCGCCGCTCGGGATCGCGATCATCATGCTGGCTGCGGTGAAGTAGCTTTCGGCAATCTGTGGGATTCCAGTCGCAAACATATGGTGAACCCACAGTCCAAACGCAATAAAGCCAGTCGCAACGATCGACAGCACAAGTACGAGATAGCCGAAGATGTGTCGCCTACTGAAGGTCGTCACAATTGTTGAGACGATAGCTGTACCCGGAATAAAGATCAGGTAAACCTCTGGATGTCCGAACCACCAGAAAAGGTGCTGATAGAGCAGCACATCTCCTCCCGCTGCTGGATTGAAGAATTGAGTCCCTCCGGTGCGATCGAGAAGAAGCATCGTGCTCGAAAGCATAACCGCCGGCAAAGAAAAGATGACCATGAACGAGACGATGGTCTGCGCCCATACGAAGATCGGAATACGATTGAGCGACATGCCAGGCGCTCGCAGTCGAAAAACTGTGACGATGGTCTCGACGGCCACAGCGAGTCCGGACACCTCGGTAAAGGTGATCAGCTGTGCCCAGAAGTCGGCGCGTTTTCCAGGCGCATAATCCGGACCCGCGAGCGGCACGTAGGAGAACCATCCCCGGTCCGCGCCGGTGTTACAGAGGAACGCAACGTAAAACATGATGCCGCCCATCACGTACAAGTAGTAGCTATAGGCGTTGAGGCGGGGGAAAGCGATATTGCGTGCACCGACCATCAGCGGCACGAGATACACACTCAAAGCTTCGAACATCATGGGCACGGCAAATAGGAACATCATCGTGCTGCCGTGCACGGTGAAGAACTGGTTGTATTTATCGTTCGAAAGAAAGTGCGCTTCGGGAAAAGCCAGCTGCAGCCGCATGACTCCGGCAAGCAGCCCGGCAATCAGAAAGAAGGCGAATGCAGTGACGACATAGCGCATGCCGATGGTGGTGTGATGGACGGCCTTGAACCATCCAAGAAAGCCACGCGGCTCGCGCCAGATGCTCTCCAATTGCGCGGCCTGCTTTCGCTCGGCTTCCGTCAGCTCAACAGGAGGGACAACAGTCGTCGTGCTCATCGCAACGTCTCCAGATAGGCAAGCAGATCCTGCAGATCCTGACCAGGCATGGAATTCGGCGGCATGCGACATCCTGGTTTTACGCTTTGCGGATTCAGTATCCATCCGGCAAGGTTCCCGCGAGTATTAGGCAGCATGCCAGCGGCAATCGTGGAGCGGCTGGCAAGATGGGTAAGGTCGGGTCCCACGCGGGAGCCTGCGGTTGTTCCGCCGATCGCATGGCACATGATGCACGCGTGCGAAAGAAATACCTGTTGACCATGCGCGGTCTGAGAATCTGCCGGTTGAACCGCACTCTGGGACTGGCTGGCAAGCCATTTATCGAAATCGCTCATCGACTCTGCCACCATATAGAACGACATGTGCGCATGCTGCAGACCGCAGTATTCGGCGCACTGTCCACGCCATCTTCCCGGCTTGTCGACTTGCATCATGACATCGGTGTCATAACCTGGCATCAGATCACGCTTTCCCTGAACGTTGGGCGCCCAAAAGCTATGAATAACATCGCGCGAAGTGCCATGGATACGAATCGGAACGCTGACCGGCAGATGAATCTCATTAGCGGTAATGACCATCTTGTCGGCTTCGGCGTTCGGATACTGCACCTCCCACCACCATTCGTGCCCATAGACATCGATCGTGAGTGCATTTTCGCCATTCATCTTTCCCAGCTTTCGGCTGGTGAGAAAGCTGTTGATCAGAATGATGACCAGGAGCACTACGGTCACGATCATCGCGCCAGTCACGGCACGTATCGTGAACCGATCAGACTCTTCTGTCGTCTGTTGAGGAGCCGGTATTGCATTCAGAGCATGTTTTCTGCGCCAGACGGAGATGACGAGCACCACCATGGTGAGGCAGTACACGATCGACGTGATCCAGAAGATCACCGCAAAGTTATGCTCGATGTGGGCCGCACCCGGTCCCGCGGGATTCAGAGATGTCTGATTCCCAGTGAAGCCCGGCACTCCCTGCAATACCATCATGGCTTCGCCTTCTGAATGGGCTGCGTGTTCTCGTCTTCCGGATGTTCTTTCTTACGAGCTTGCTCGGCCTTTGCAACAGGCATCTGATCGGACCGTGATGGCGCGATGTCGCTCGGCAGTTGTCCACTCATGGAACGCACATACGCAACAAGTTCCCATACCTGATAATCAGGAATCCGATTTGCAAAGCTCGGCATTCCATTGGGGCGCCCCTGCACAAT
>JAOAPF010000474.1 GCA_025462755.1 Edaphobacter sp. | reverse complement strand
TTTGTGCATGTGGATGTGGGGCCGGTTCGGGAGTGGGTGTTTGGATCGAGGCAGCGGCGGACGATCCTTGCTCAGACGCGGCGGGTTCGTTCGAGTCACAGTTCGGGCAACGTAGCCGGGCAGTAGCAGCGATGCGGGGTTGCATCCCCCTCCCCGTCAAAAAGTGCGCAAAGTCTTGGAAAGAAGTGACTTGGCTTGGTACTTCCCTGTTGGCAGACGCTAAATAGGGAGGTCGGACGAGGAGTTTCTCGTTTTCTAGCCTCGCTGCGTAGGCTCGAATGTCAAGCGCCCGTCCGCTTGCTTTTGCGTAGACCGAGGCGGTGGGAAACAACTGAAATATACTTCGCCGCATGGAGTCATTACGGCGCCAACTCAGAGGGGCAAGGTGGGGTCTGTTGCTGGCACGGTCTCTCGCCCAGGAGATTGTCGGGGAGAAGGCACGCGTTCGAGTGCTGGTCCGGGAGCTTTTTGACGAGGATGTCGAGGTCCGGAAGCGGGCGGCGGATGTGGCGCGGCGGCTCACAGAGTTTGATGGCAGGTTGCTGCAGCCTTATGCGGATGAGCTTGCCGGGTTGCTGGAGACTTTGCCCATAGAGGAGTCGCGGACGCGGTGGCATCTTGGGCTGGTGGTGCCGCGGGTGGCGCATACCCGGATGCAGCGGTTGCGGGCAGCGCGCACAATGTCGCTGCTGGCCGGGGATGAGAGCAATGCGGTGAGGTGTTCGGCGGTGGAGGGGCTTGGGCTGTTGGCGTTGCAGGAGGCTTCGCTGCGGGATGAGACGGAGGAGATGGTGGAGAGTTTTTTGCGGGACGGGACTAAGGCTATGAAGTGCAGAGCTCGGCATGTAAAGCGGAGATTGGAACGGCAGAAAAACGCGCAGGGAACCTTAAAGTCTGCCTGAGAACTCGAGCAAGAAAAGCAACTTCATTCGTAGCGATTGAGTCGGCGGAAACGGATGAAACTGTATAAATTCGTTAGCTCCCATGAGCTCTCACGCAGACTTAGGCCCGGGCCTCTGTCGGCTCGTCCTCAGATCGTGCCCGCCTCAACCCGGAGGCCAATTCATATGTCTGCCGCCGAGCAGGTGCAGATGGAGATGGTTCACCGTCTGCCCGCCATCGTCGCCCGTGTTCACGACGATCCGATAACCATGGTCCAGCTTCTCTTTGCGCGCGATCTCGGCCGACGCGGCCATCAGATGGCCCATCAGAGGCGTGTCTTCGGCCAGCGCTTTCGCCGTCGAGCCAATGTGCTGCTTCGGGACAACCAGAAGGTGTGTGGGCGCCTGGGGATTAATGTCGGGAAATCCGATGCAGCATTCGTCTTCATACACGCGGTTGGCTGGTATGGTGCCGGAGACGATCTTGCAAAAAAGGCAATCGGAAGACGAGGGAGAAGGGGAAGGTTTCAGATTTGTTTTCATATCAAAAATATTTTGGATGCCGTCCATCGGCCCATGGGTTGTAAGCCGCGGCGAAGGCGGCACGATCGGCGATGGAGGGATGGCTCGAGGTCCAAAAGTCCACGAAGGGATGCGGTGCCGGATCGTCCAGCGAGGTCTCGCCGAGTCGCTGGAACCCACGCTGTGTCGTAGTTTGCGGATCGGCGACGATGCCGTGAATTGCCTCCTGCCCATACACATCGGCAGCGTGTTCGATCGATCGGCTGAATGCGTTGTCAATCGGTTCGGATACGAAATTGAGAGCGTTCAGGACCAGGGCGAGCACCGCAACGAACGCCCAATCGTTCTGCGAGCGAATACGCCACCGCGCTCCGTATCGGCTGAGCAGCCAGTGCGTCATCCGGTGTCCGACAAAGAACGCGACCAGCAAGAGCACAGCTGTGAACAGCAGACCGCGCACGATGTGATGCAACGCATAATGCCCCAGCTCATGCCCGAAGACACCTGAGAGTTCATCCGGAGTCGCCGCTGCGATCGTCGTGTCCCACAGCACCAGACGCTTCGAAGGCCCGAACCCCGTTACATACGCATTCAGGCTCGTCACCTTCTGGCTCGCCTGCATGAAGAACATTCTGTCCGGAGGCAGGCTCACGCCGCTCCGGGCCACCACCTTCTCCAACTGCGCAACCAAAGCCGGATTGCGCTGCTGAAGCGGCTGAAACTTGTTGAACAGCGGGTCGACCACGATCGGCGAGATAAAGACGCCGAACAACACCGCGGCCATCGTCGGAATCCAGAACCAGAACCACCAATGCTTCGGCGATCTGCGAATCACCCAGAACAGCACCATCATCAGCAGCGAGCCGACGAACCATGTCAGCAGAAAACCCTTCGCCTGGTCCCAAACCCAGCTCCCCCACCCCTGCACCGACAACCCGTAGGCTACTGCAACATGGTGTCCATACACTCGCAACGGAGCATTCAACAACGTAATTGTCAGCAGGAAAAGAAACGCAAAGACGAAGCCCTGCCCCCATCGGTTCTTCGTGAAATTCTCGGCGACGTTCCGCAGCCGCGCGGGCACACCCAGCGCCAGCAGAAGCACCAACTGCAGAATCCCCCAGCCCTCACCCACGAAATGCAGCGCAGTTCTCGCTCGGAACAGTTCCTGTGCCGGCTTCAGTTTGTCGGGCGGCAACGTATAAGCCGTTCGAATCACCGCCGCTTGCCGGAGAGCCAGCGCCTCGGCCGGGGTTGTCCCCTGTGCCCACCAGAGCGTCGTCATTAACACGAGCAGAGCAACGACTAAGAGCAGACCACCGCGAAAACTGAACAAGGAAAGCTCCACGAAACCGTGAAGCCAGTGTGCACGATTCTCCGTAAGAGCGCAAAGCCTCCGCCACGCGCGAAGCTCGCTATCGATCCAGAGCGCTTCCCGCCGACTCCGCCCCCACCTCCAACCCGAAGCGCGACAGCTCGCGCTTCTGGAGGTTGTAGTCAATAAAGAAGCCGATCCCGATGGCCAGCGGAATGATGCCGACCGCGGCTCCTGCCAACACATCGCGCTCCTGCAAAATTACATAGAGCGTAATAAAGAAGAAGATTAGCCCAAGCCCGACCGAGACCAGCACAATCCCCGTACGCCGGGCATTGCCGAGGCTGCGCAACGGATCCCTGACGCGTTTCTCCTCATCGCCGGACCCCAGCAGCCTCTCGATCTCGGGGATAGGAACACCTCGAGCGATCATGGCCATGCGCTGTTCTGCCTTATTCCTGCGCTGCTGAGCCTCGAACCAGATCCCCGAAACGATGGCGACGGCACCGACAGCACAACCTGCCACCGGCACAATGAACGGACTGGACACAAAATTCTCCATAGCACTACCTCCTGTTTCTG
>JAOAPF010000356.1 GCA_025462755.1 Edaphobacter sp. | reverse complement strand
ATCGTCACCGTGCATGAGGCCGGTAGATGTTTCAGTTCATTGTCAAAGAGGTTAGCGATCACTCGATGGATGAGGGCAGCGTCTGCCGATATCTCCAACGGCCCGGCGCTGCATAGCTGGATCCGTAGTCCCTTTTCAGACATGCAAGGTTCGTACAAGTCGATCATGACTCTCAGAAGATCATCCAGGTCAATCGCAATGCGATGCAGCCTCAGCGCTCCCGCTTTGGCTTCGGCAACGTCAAGGGTCTTGTTTAGAACCTCCGTAAGGCGGTCCAGTTGCTCGATTGCGGACACAATCGATTCCAGCTCCCCTCCCCGAGTGTCTGCCGACAAGGAGATTTCTAACTTCGCTCGGATTGCGGTCAGTGGGCTCCGCAAATCGTGGGCAAGTGAGTCTGTGATGGTATGGAGTTGATGAATCGTCCGCTCAATGCGATCGAGCATCTGGTTTAGGGTGAACGCCAACTGTGCCACCTCGTCCTTTCTCCCCGCAGTGGGCACTCTGCTGCTTAAGTCAGATTCTCCTATCCTGGAAGCAGTTTCCGTGATCTCTCGCACGTGACCCAGCATCCGTCGAGTGCTGTAAAACACGATTCCAAAGCCCAACAGAACAAGGAGTAACCACAGAAGAAGGAAGCGAAGTCGCAGACGCCTAAGTACCCGCAGCTCGTCCCTTTCTGAAAGGCCGAGATAAAGATGGCTTCCATTCTGCATGCGAACCGACGCCACCCGAAAGGGCGTCTCGAAACCTTTCACATGTAGGTCCGACGGAATATCAGGGGGCATCCTGCTACCCTGAAGAGCATTAAGGTCCGCACTACCATCCCCCGCGCCGACCCAGAGCGCCAAAGATCCGTCCGCAGCGGTTTGAAGGAAGAACACGGAATCGTTCAACCCGTCGCTCGATCGGCGCTTATTTGGTATCTCCCTACTTGCAAGTTCGGCAACCTCTTTTACTGCCCTGCCGTATAGGGCGTCCTTTGGAGTTCGTTCTGCGACATCCCCCAAAACTCCGAGCTCTCCCGACAGCCAAGCGTCGCTCCTCCGCTGAATGTCATGGGCAACAATGTTGTGAAGAAACACAAAGACGAGCATGGTCCCGCAGGCAAATGCCAACGTCGCCCATAAGGATATCCCCCATGCGGCACTTCGCATCCTTGGTTTAGCGATCTTTGAGGACATATCCCACACCTCGAATCGTTCGTATCAGGGGCTGGTATCCCTCAGTGTCTACCTTCCCGCGCAAACGGTAGATGTGGACATCGACAACATTGGTATCCGGCTGAATCCGCATCCCCCAAACTTGATCGAGAATCATTGAACGTGTGACGACTCGGCCCGCATTTCGGCACAGATACTCCAGAAGAACGAATTCTTGCGGCGTCAGATTCAATCTCTCTCCGCCTCGGGAAGCCTCGCGTCTTAGAATATCCAGTTCAAGATCGAGAACGCGCAGGTGCGTCGCGTTAGAGCTTGAAGGGTTATGGCGCTTGAGTAAGTTGCGGAGCCTCGCGAGCAACTCCGCGAGTGCGAATGGTTTGGTCAGGTAATCGTCCCCACCTTGCTCCAGCCCCCGTACTCGATCGTCCACCGAGCGTCGTGCCGAGAGGATCAGCACCGGAGCGTTCACTCCGAGTTCACGGAGTCGGAGGATCAAGCTGATACCGTCCTGGTCGGGCAACCCAAGATCAACGATCAGGGCGTCGTGCCCGCCCTCAATGGCAAGACGCTCTGCTGTCTTGCCATCTCCCGCAGCTTCCACCTGATATCCAGCCTCAGATAAGGAACGCCTTAGAAAGCTTTGTATTTCGAGTTCATCTTCAACCAGCAGCAGATGCATGAGGCGATGTTAGTGCATTTTGCGCTCGACCTACCTCTATGAGCGCTGTGTTGAATGAATAAGAGGAGGGCCACACAAGACTCGCTCATACCCAAATGAATATTTCGTCATCTCACGGTTATGTGCAAGTCATTTGACGCTCCTATAAAGGACATCGAGCTCTAACGACAGCTTCGGCTGAACGCAGTCCCCAAGCAAATTTCTTTACGAAAGGCTAGTACCTGAAGCGTCAGGAACCAAACGCATTCCTGTACATGCAAGCGGGCGGTTCCCCTCTTTTCCGGGACACCATGTCGCGGGGCGCGGCCGGAAGCTCGCTGTAACTCTTGGCACTATCGGATATTTTTGGTGGCGGGGCTGTGTAGCAGATAAATACGGAGGTCAATATGGGAATCTTTAGGCACCTTTCAGTGGATCGGGTCAGGGTTCTAATTGGGGGACTGGGTCTCATTGTTCTTTCGGGCACCTCCTTTCCGCTCGCTGCGCAGGCGGGTGGGCGAGGAGGAGCGGAGTTAGTAGCGAAGTCCGATTCAGCTTCTGTAGACTTGCCGGACGCTCCGATGCCTGCGCCGCTGGCCCGTAGCGACAGCGGGTTGTCGGCACGTGAGGCCGGCATCTCCAGCTCAGCGCAGGACAAGCAGCCGAAGCCAGGCGAGCAGAGCCCTCAAACGCCGCCTGGGGCTCCTTCCCTGGCAGATCTTGGGCTAACTCCGGAACAGGTCCACGGAGATGATCAACAGCAAGCGCTGCTCGACAAGCGGACGCAGATGCTGAAGATCCATCAGCGACTTGGCCTGATCACCATAATCCCAGTCGCCGCCGCGTGCATCAGCTCGGCCGGTGCCCCACCCGACCGTAACAACCCCGGCAGCACCACCTCACGCGACGTGCATGTCGCCCTCGGTGGCGTTACCGTCGGCATGTATGCGGCAACCGCCTTCTACGCCATCCGCGCTCCGAAGGTCTCCAACGAGCCGGCGCGCGGCGGCATCAAGCTGCACAAGTACCTCATCTACATCCACGCCCCCGGAATGATCCTCACTCCGATACTCGGTGCGATGGCCTTCAATCAGGCGAACAGTGGCGAAAAGGTCCACGGCATTGCCTCGGCCCATTCCGCAGTAGCGTGGGCCACGGCCGGGAGTTACGTCGCCGCGATCGTCGCCGTCTCCTGGCCTATTCATGTCAAGTTCTGGTGAGCTATGAAAAATCAGTGTCTTCTCGTCTTCATGCTTCTCACGCTGCCGGCGTTCGCCCAGGCAGACCGCACGTGGATCCTGGATCAATCCACCCTCACTTATCACATGTCGCATCCACTGCATGAGGTCGATGGTGTGAGCCATGGTGCGAAGGGAAAGGGCGTCTGCCATTTGGGGCAGTGTGATTTCCTGCTCGCCGTACCCGTCAAGTCCTTCGACTCCGGCGACAGCAATCGCGACATCCACATGCTTCAGGTCACCCGCGGGGCGCAGTTCCCCATTGTCAGCGTCCGGCTCAGGCTGCCAGAGACCAGCCTTGCATCGCCCGCGCTCGACTGCGATCTCGAAGTCCAGTTCGCCGGCAATACCGCGCACTACTCCCATGTGCCCTTCCACCAGGTTGTTGAAGGTACCGCGCACCACATCACGGGCACCATTCCTTCGACCCTTCCGGATTTCAAGATCGAGCCGCCCTCGTTCTTTACTGTCCCCATCAAGAACGAAATTCCCGTTCGCGTTGACATGTTCTGGGACCCTTTGTAACGGCAAACCCGCCGACGCTGACATCAAGGGCAACTTCAGCCTGTTATTGGTCGTAGCTGAAGGCAAAAGTGGGTGCCGGCGAACTCTAGCCTAAGCACGGTAGGTCGACATATCCTGACCCGCTCTAGCCGCTAATCACTAACCGCTGATCAGTGTCTTCAAATCGTCTTCAAATCTCAGTCCAATAATCCTGGTCCCGCAAGAAGTATTCATCATCCCAGCTATGCGTCAGGGTCTTGACGAACATCCAAACCATTGTCCAGTGTCCGAGCTTCTGAAATCGTCTATTCGTCGTCAGTATCCGCCCGCGCACAATCCTGAATCGGAGCCTGGCCACGCCCTTCGACAGGAGATAGTCCTCCGCAAACAGCGCTCGCTCGTTGAACCCGCCCAGCGTCCAGAACGCATCCCGCTCGAACATCATGAACATTCCCGTAGCGAACGGCTTCGTGAATGACCCTATCCGCTGCATAAAATTACTCCCTGCATACAGCGCATTGTCGAAGAATCCACCGTCCCGACAAGCAATATTCGTCGTAGCCAGATGCAGATTCTTCCTACGCATCCGCCACAGCGCCCGTCGCAACAGTGTAGGCTCCGGCAGTTCCACATCCGCATCCAGAAACAGCAGGAACTTTGTCGTAGCCAAGCGGGCCCCGGCGTTACGCCCTACTGAAGGCAGGCCTCCAGGAATCACTTCCACCAGCAGCCTGTCGCGAAAGCTCAGCGCCGCCTCCATCGTCCCGTCCGTTGATCCCGCGTCTGCCACGATGACCTTGGTCTCGCTCATCCCCTCATAGTCCTGCTTGCAGAGTGACCGCAAGAGTTTAGGCAGCATCTTAGCCTCATTCTTCGCGGGGATGATAATCGTAATCTCAGCGTTCATTCATCTTCTCGGCAGGGCAGCACTGGATCGTGATATCACCGTACCATGAGTTATTTGCGTCCCGAGTGACGGTTTTCTCATCATGGTTTGCAGCCGTGCAAGGCGATCCATATCCATTAGCCGTTCTGTCCCATGCATACAGCGGGTTTTCTAGTTGATTGCATGGCTGCAGCCTAGCGGGAATGCACGCCCTAGAAATGGTGTCCGGAATCAACCGTCTAGGCATCTTGATTACTCAGTGTCATGCGCAGCTGCTGCCGATCGTTCCATGCAACGCGGAGGCTGCTCGATAGTGGCCCCACACCCAAAAGCCGCACTGCGCCGAGAACGTAGCGAACGAAGATAGGCGCACGTCCATCGCCAGGCCAGAGCTGCGAGACAGGGCGCATGATGCCTTCGGAATCAGGGTGGAAAACGCGATCGTCCCAGTTGCGCGTTCCCTCAGGGAAATCCGGGTAATTGCGGATAGCATCCAGCGTGGACTGCAGAATGCGGTACTTCCATGGCTCGGCATACTGCTCCATGAAGAGGATATGGCTGATGCGTTCGTGGCGGACTTCGTGAACAAACTCATCGAAGTTGAGCGCGTGTGTCAGGTTGGTGTTCGCATTGGGCTGAACTCCATGGCGGTCACCACCGCTGATCACAAGTTGATTCCACTTTTGCGCGATGGCTAGGGCCTGACGATTCTCTTGCCAACTGCGCAATCCGTTGAGTTCCAGCGCGTGGATGAACTGGCTGCTGCCCTTCAGGAATTCATTGACGCAATGGAGGTGCCGCTCGGCACCCACGTTGTACAGATCCCACGCGGGATGGTTGAACACGATCAAAACACTCGGCAAAGCATGCAGCTCGGAGAGTATCTCATTGAGGTGTGGAGCGGATGGTGCGGCGGTGAACTCCGCGAAAGTACGCATCCAATTCCTGGCAGTCAGGCTGTCAAGGTTGTGTATCCCGAGGTGAAATGACGTGTTCATATAGGGAACGGTCCACTCGACGGAGATCGGGATGCGGGAGGCGTAAGAAGCCGAGCGCAACTGAAGTGGCGCCTCAATGTCGTCGTGATCAGTGATGGAGACTAGCGCGGGGAGTTGCAGGCGATCCTCAATTTGGCCGCGCTCGAGATCGAAAGCCGTGCGCGGAGCCAGAGGCGGTGTCCAGTAACTAGCCGCGTAGTTCAGTTCAAACCCGTGAACATCGCGGCAATAGCGTTCGCGGTTGGCGAATATAGGGCGGAGCAATTTGAACTCGGTTCCCATGTCGGCGAGAAAGTCGAGCGTCTCTTTTGACATGCAGGTATGACTATGGAGTGAAACGCCGGAAGTGAACCCGCGTGGTGCGTCTCGCTTACGCCAGAAATAAGAAATGCTTGACTGTTGAATGGCCGTCCCCGTTCATCGATAGAGTTGTATTGAATTCGCCCTAGTATGGCGAGCAGGCCGTGAATAGACCTTACGACCGCTCCTATTTCCTGTGCCCAACATGCCTATTGATTGATTAGTTCTCGTTTGCAGTGCATCGTGCCAGTCGCAACCTGAAGCTGTTGGGGCAGCCAAGACATCGCCTGCCTCAGGCGGGAAAGATTGCTCAAACATGCAACTACCGGTTAGGGACCCGGCAGGCCGCAGAGGCCTACCAGTCATCGATCGTCTTCGAGGCTGGATAACCACTCATGCCTCAATAGACGGATTTCCGTCGCGCGTGGTGCTACGTCTCGACGTTTCTCAACAAAACTTGGTCCCCTTGGGTCTGTCCTTAAACGGCAGTTGCAAGAGCATCCGGGGCGCACGACCTTGGTCGTCAATCACTTTCGTGAATCTGAGCAAGACGATGTCTGGGGTCTGTCCGGGATCGCTGTAAATGGCACTAGGTTTATTTTCCATGGCGCAGATACGCTCGATCGCAGCGCACTCTGCCTGCGTGGGGACGTCTTTTCCTCCAATCACGGTCTTTTGCGATCTAGAGAGTTTCGACTAATCCTCGATCAAGTCGAAGATCTGGCGGAGGAGTTCGGGGGCATGCAATTCATGGCAACCATGAATAAGCCGCGAAACGTACAGCACTTGGAACCAATGTCCCTGTGCAGTTCAGAGGCTTAACACATCTGCGATTCCTGTGACGAATGCGGCGTATGAAGCATTGAGGCTCAGCCGTCTTCGTAACCTATGTCAAGTAACGAGCGCGTATCTCGGCTTGCCGTTATGTAAGGCGAGATCTTCCAATGCATCGATCAGCAGTGGAGAATCGTTGAGACTCTCCGCGCGAACGAGGGTGAGGCCCAGACGACCGGCGGTCTGCTGAAACGCGATATCGATGTCGGCATAGGAATCCGGACCGTTCGCCAAGACCATGCCGTGATACTCGACAGGCTTGCTGGATGGTAGAACCGTGCGGCTCGGGACTGAGTGCGCCGTAAACAATACAGCTACCTTGTCCTCCACTGAAGTCCGAGCCTTATTCAAAGCCGCTCTCGTCCGGTGAGCAAATGCCTTTACCAACAGAGGGTGATCTGCCCATCCAGAGATAAACTCCACTTCCATGGAATCTCCGGCAGCGTCCTCAATCGCTCGCTTATACAGACCGACACTCGTTCGCGAATTTTAGGGAGCAAGGCAGATCGCCCTTGCCCGCCTAATGCCGTCTCTCTTCATCCCTTCGACGACTTTGCCGATGAAGGGCTCCCAGTTCCGCATACCCACATAAACTGTCTTTCCCAGGCGTCCCTCAAGAAGTGCAGCTTGACGTAATGTCCAGCGAGTGAGGTGGGGGCTCTCCGCCCATCTCTCATCTCCCAGACCGATTTGGGCGTAGCGCTCCTGCAGTTCGTGGACCACTTCCGGCGGCACGCCGCGGCCACCCGCCACGAGTTTCAGGTAAATATCCATCTCGCCAAGCACATTGGGGGTTCCATGAGCGAGCAGGATCAGACCGTCGGAAGAAGAATTTGGAATTTGCCACAGTTCACCTCGATTAAACGCATATCAGTTACGTGTTCGGTTTCAATACCGCCGACCGCTTCGCATTCGTCACAAGAGAACATCTTTGAAACCCACGGAGTGCACTCCGCTACGTGCACCCCAACGCATTCAGAAAGACACTCCGAAGTGCATTGCAAATGTGACGGCGTTATTCGCAGGCGCGCCTACCGGCCGACTGAACCGGACAGGCAAGTCCGTCTCAACGAAGTAAGCCTTGAAGAAGCCGTTGTTATGCTTGATGGGCCAGCTCTTGTTAACCAAAGGCGTAAATCCCCATGTCGGCTCGTTTACGACGAACGCCAATCGTCCTCCCGCACCGAGCCATGTCCCAAATTCCATACAAGACCGGGATGAACGGTGAGAGTAGCTTGCCGCGGATCTGTATTTATTTGTGGGGCGAATTCGAAATCGAAGGCCATGCGACCGGTTCCCTTGACGGTGATTCCAACCGGAAATCCAACGGCAAACTGCTCTGTCAGATTGCTGATGGTCTGGCCTCCGGAGCAGGTCACAAGCGGGGGGACGAACCCAATATGTCCGCCAACAGTGGGCCCCCTTTTGCGGTTGCGACTGCGGTTGCGGCACGCTGCTCTTTTGGGCCTGCACCTGTGGCGCGATGTCTGCCTGGGTTCTCGCCAATACTGCAAGTACGAACGATGTCCTTCTCATTCCTTCAATCCTCCAGTGCTCGACGTAACGTTCGGGTTCTGTAACCTGTTACTGCTCATGCCGCCCGCGAAGCCGAATCAAAAATGAGCGGAATTTCCCTTTGCCGCCAGTGTGGCTGCAAGAGCGCCACACTAGCGGAGGTTGGAAAAGCCTAAGAGACAGTCAAATTATGTGATTAGCTGTCCTGGCAGACAGAGCCAGGTCAGGCAACTTCCCTTTGTTGCTGTCGCGGTTGATCCCTTGAACTGAGCCGGCGAACATCCTCACGCTCGGCTGGATTCAGCACCTTGAAAGCCCCCGCCGCTACCGCCGCGCCGCCAAATTCAGCTAGCAGGTAAATCCAGATATTCTGCCAGGACGACAGCCCGAGAACCGAGATGCCCGACGCGACCGCTGGGTTGAACGCGCCGCCGGAGATGTTGCCAACGGAGAACGCCCCGACCAGCACGGTGAATCCGATCGCCAGTCCGTAAAACGAATTGCCCGACGTGCCCTTGGCGGTGGCCACATTCAGCACGACGTAGACGAGCGCAAACGTGAAGAGAAACTCCGCCACAAGCGCGGGTATAGTCGCCGGTTGGAGCGGGGCCACAGCGGCCCCTCCCTTTAGGAACTTGACGACTAGGGCGGCCAACACCGCCCCCAAATTCTGAAAGATCATGTACGGCGCTACATCTTTGGTCTCGCACTTCCGCGCAACCAGACGCCCAGCGTAACCGCCGGATTAAAGTGTCCTCCCGAGATATGCCCGCCCGCAAAAATCATCACCATGAGCGCGGAGCCGATTGCCAGCGGGGCGAGCGGACCGGCGCCTTCGCGGATGGCCGTGCACCCAATGGTTAGAACCAGAAAAAAGGTCCCGATACATTCAGCGAAGTACTTCTGCATAGACAATCTCCTCCGACTCTTGATCTTGCTCTAGCGCCGCAAGGGCTTTGGCTACACCCTCTCCGTATGCCGGGTCAGCCTTCGAGCAGTTGCCGATATGACGATCCCGCACTTCTTTCGAGGCATCTCCGATCGCATGAGCGGTATTCTGGAACAGGCGCTGCCGCTCATCCGGCTTCAGCATGCGGAAAAGATTGCCGGGCTGAGAGTAGTAGTCGTGGTCATCCTCGCGGAAGTTGAAATTTTCCGGCATCACCATTGATGGCCAACGGCCGCTCCGCAAAGTTAGGCTGCTCCTGCCATTCACCGTGGCGGTTCGGCTCATAGCTGGTAGCTCCCCCGCTGTTCCCATCGACTCGCATAGCCCCGTCGCGATGGTAGCTGTGAAACGGGCACTTCGGCGCATTGACGGGAATCTGGTGGTGGTTGACGCCCAGGCCATACCGTTGCGCGTCGCCGTAGGAGAACAATCGTCCTTGGAGCACCTTGTCCGGAGAAGCTGATGCCAGGGACGATGTTCGCGGGCGAAAACGGCGCTTGTTCCGTCTCCGCGAAGAAGTTGTCTGGGTTGCGATTCAGCTCAAAGATACCGACTTCGATGGGCGGGCAATCGCCATGCGCCCACACCTTCGTCAAGTCGAGCGGATGGATGTGATAGGTGTTCGCATCCTCTTCCTTCATGATCTGGACATAGAGCTTCCACCTTGGGAACTCACCTTTTTCGATGCTCTCGAACAGGTCTCTCTGGTGGCTCTCACGGTCGCGACCGATCAGTTCCGTAGCTTCTGCGTCTGTAAAGTACTCGATACCCTGCAAGGTCTTGAAGGTGAACTTCATCCAGAAGCGCTCGTTCTTCGCGTTGACGAAGCTGTAGGTGGCTTCCAAAGCCATGCATGTGTCGAAAACTGCGAGGAATTCCACGATCCCTCATCACGACAATTACCTGATGCAGCGCTTCGGGCAGGTTCGTCCAGAAGTCCCAGTTGTTGTCGGCGCTGCATTCCCGTTCGGGGATCACGCTTGATAGCGTGGTTCAGATCGGGGAACTTAAGCGGATCGCGAAGGAAAACTACGGGAGTATTGTTTCCTACCAGATCCCAATTTCCTTCCTCGGTATGGAACTTGAGCGCGAAGCCGCGAATATCTCGCTCTGCATCGGCAGTTCCTCGCTCACCTGCCACGGTTGAGAAGCGCGCAAACATCTCGGTCTTCTTCCCAATTTCGGAGAAGATTCGCGCGAGTGTACTTGGTGATGTCGTGAGTGACGGTGAACGTTCCATGAGCACCAGCGCCCTTGGTATGCATACGGCGCTCTGGAATCACTTCACGATCGAAATGCGCCAACTTCTCGAGAAAACCAGGCACCCTGGAGCAATGCAGGACCGCGCAGCCCCGCGGTTTGGATATTCTGGTTGTCGACAACAGGCGCGCCGGTAGCAGCCGTAAATTTCTTCATGTGTCTCCTTGGGTGTTGCATCTTACTAAGCCAGCTTAGAAAGCCGTCGAGAAGAGAGCCATGACGTTGATACAGCAATTTCAGACGTTCGAGCGCCGTTGCAAAACTCGTCGAGAACGCTCGTTGCCTTCCGAGCGAGTTAAGTGTTTCGGAACGCCAGGCTGAACCTCCTCCAGCCGAAGCGCCGGTACGGGCACAATGACCTATAGGACGATGAAAAGTCGCCGCTCCCTTGAGGGTCCGTGCAAATGTAAGTTGTTGACACTGGCTGGCCAGAGCAGCTGCGGCAATTGCCGCCGAAGTGCTCCGAGAAATGTAACGTCTATGAGGCTTTCAACGCTATGCGGTCGACGAATTGACCGGGATTCATGTCCGTCTCGCGCTGGACACGCGAGAACTAACGGCGCCCATGCCTATACGATCAGCAAGGCTTTCAACGCTGAGATCTTCTCGAAAATTCTCGAGGCTTCCTGCTTGACTACGGCGGCTTCTGCAGTTCTCTTTGCGAGAATCTTTTGCCGAGCAGTCTACAAGAATAGACGCCGAACTCCCATGACAGGATTCGTTTCCGATCAAATTAAATTGATCGACGGACTTATTGATCTTGTTCAATCGAAGATGCGAGCTCATCTCAATTCGTCGCGAATTACACTATCAACATGTCGTGAATTCCCGTTTACGCGCCCGACATGTCTGATGAGTCACAACGACCATGACAATGAACCCGACGGGAAGGACCCGACAGTTCTCGACAACCTTCTGCTGCGAACAGAGGACAATTGACCTGTGACTATTACCTCCATCCCTATAGAGAATCCTGGATCTTCTCTTCTGCTCATAGACGACGACAAATCGCTGGGCGCGTTGATCGCTGAATATTGCATATCTGACGGATTTTCAATCACAACGGCGATCAATGCTGAAGAAGGGATTCTCTTGCTTCGGCAAAATTATTTTGTGCTATTGATCCTGGATGTAATGCTTCCTGGAATAGACGGTTTTGAAGCTCTCAAACGAATCCGTCATTCGTCAAATATTCCCGTCCTTATGTTAACAACTCGTGGGGCCTGGAAGGATCGTATCCACGGATTGGAGAATGGGGCAGATGATTACCTGCCGAAGCCATTTCAACCAGAAGAACTTTTGGCTCGAATCCGTTCTATCTTGAGGAGGACTCAGCCGAGAAGTGAATCGCCGTTGCTAATGGTTGGGGATGTCACTTTAAATGAATTGGAACGATCTGTGACTGTGCTGGAGCGGTCTATCGAATTGACCGGAGCTGAGTTTCACCTTCTCAAGTTACTGCTTAGCCAACCGGGCATTCCTCTTGCTCGAGAAGAGCTCGTCTCCCGCATATTTGGTCGCGAGATCAACATTCTGGACAGGAGCATCGATAATCTGGCACATAACATCCGGAAAAAACTTGGCCCCCACTCAAGTGGGCTCGAGAGAATCAAAAGTGTTCGAAACGTAGGCTACACCTACGTTCTTGCAACACGAACGTAAGGGACGTCATGAGGATTTTTGTCCGGGTTTTCATTGGGTTCTGGCTTGCTGTAATTGCGATGGTTGCGCTCACTGCTGCAGCTATTTCAACCTCCTCGCCCTTTCAGGCAAATCGGTTCAGAACCGTTTCTGTCGATGAGGTGCAGGCGTGTGCTCAACATGAAATGGAACTCCATAAGACCGGCACGAAGCGCGCCGCGCCACAGGCCACCGATGGCTGCAACAACGGATTGTTAATACAATTCGGCGGCGCGATCCTTCCCGAAACAAAGCTCTCGCGAGAAGATGCCCAACTGGTGAAAGAAATCGAGAACGGCAAAACTCTGATGATCGGTACATCGCCGATGGGAACGAGCGTTGCACTCCGGCTTGATCCACAATCAGGGAATCCTCTTATCTATTTGGCACGCATACCAGTCTCCCGCCATCCGTTCACGCAAATGCTTCTCAATAGTCTGGGGAGACTAATTCTCGTTGGCGGAGTCTTCTGCTATCTACTCACAACGTATTTCATTCGTCCGATAACAACTTTGAATCGCGCAGCCGAAGAATTTGGTGCTGGTGATCTCAAAAGGAGAGTTCCGGATTCAACGTCCCTAAGAACAGACGAGTTTGGCGAGCTAGGCCGCGCATTTAATCAGATGGCAACTAGGATAGAGTCTCTCGTCGTCCGATATAAAACATTTTTGGCTCAAGCGTCTCATGAGATTGGCTCACCCCTGACAAGACTGAATATCGCACTGGCACTTGCGAGGCGTACCGCAGGACCGCAACTTCATGCCGAGCTAGGACGGATCGGCCACGAGGCAGACAGCTTGAACAGTCTAGTTCATGAGCTTCTTCTCCTTGCTCGACTGGAAAGTGGGAATGAGCTTACTCAGGAAGCAGTCGTTTATGACGTCGCTTCAGTGGTTGACGAGGTCTACGCTAATGCCAGTTTTGAAGCAAAAGAACGTAATAAGTCTGTCATTATGCTGAAGCGCGAAAGCTTTCAGCTGGTTGGCTATCCCAAATTATTACAGCGCGCCCTCGATAATGTTCTTCGCAATGGTCTGCGATTTTGCCGCCCTGAGGGTTGCGTTCAGGTTTCCTTCTTCAAGGATGTTGAGACTGCGATCGGCACGATCGTTATCCAGGATGACGGCGATGGAGTACCCGCAGGAAAAGAGGAGATCATCTTTGAGGCCTTCGTCACGGGGAGCGGGGAGAAATCCGAAGCAGGTGCAGGTTCCGGGTTAGGACTCGCCATCGCTCGTCAGGCAGTGCTCGCGCATCATGGAACGATTCATGCGAATAATTCCCTACAAGGCGGACTCAGTGTCACCATTGAGCTCCCTATTGATCGCAACGCCAACTTGGGAGATATCAAGATTTTTCCCTCAGTTCACCGCGACCTTCATCTTGATAAGTGACATATCTTTTCTATTGAAAGAAGCACCGGTCGGCCAGAGTTGCTGCGGAATCAGCGTCACACCGACCACTCTGGAGGCCGCCACTACCTCGCCCAACACGCGACGGTCATGAGCAGAAACAAAACCGGCAGACAATCGAAAACCAGCTGCGCCCCGCACTCAACTACGTGCGAACGTATTGTGATAGCAGCGGTGGCTGGTAGCCGTCCATCAGGTGTGGCGTTTCCAGTCTCTGATTAATATGATGCCGCGAGTTCAGACAAGCCTCCAGGAGCCCTGTAGTGAGCAGGGTCCGCTGCACGGGATAGGACGTCGCGCGAGTTTGATACATCTGATCGATCTTCGCCGCGAGGCATGCTGAATACGTCTCGTTCGGAGCTGGGGGCATGAAGAACTGAGTCGAGATCATTTCCTGTCCTGGAAGGCGTGCGGAGATGTTGAAGTCCCTGATCGCTCCGTTGAGCATGAGCAGTGTTACCTTTGTTCCATCGGTGTATTCGATGCAATAAGCGGCAGGGTCTTTGACTAACTGTGGCAGGACGCCGTGGCCGACGAGATCCTGATTGCGACCGTCCAACAATGTCAGGCCCAGTGGCGTGTCGCTCCGCGACAGCGTAGAGGTCAGCAGATCCTTAGACCAGCGCCCCGCCTTACCAGCTGCCCAGACATCGTCGCCCTCAAGCAACTGCACTGCCTTCACACCTGTCTCGCCTCCCTTGCGACGCTCCAGCATGCATTGCATCGCTTCAAGCGCATCGAAATCCATATCACCCATGCTCCCTACCCCCACCATCACAGCCTCCTGCACACGTGCACCAAGCGGTATATCAATGTCGGGCAAGCGCCAAGTCACAGGCATTGACCACCCGGCCATGAGCGGAAATTTCAGGCGTTCGGAGGCCTCCACCATGCTCTGCGCTTCAGAAAAGCTGAAGGAGAGCTGTTTGTGGTTGAAATATGGAACGGCCTGTTGTTTCTGCCTCGAAGACCTGTACGCACTGCTGAAAAAAAATCGTAACGTGGCAGCAGGATTTGTCCCCGGTCGTTGCTCGGGTAGGGGTAGTCGCTGCACTGCTCAATGACCGTTAGTACAGCGTCCACGGCGAGGCGATCGCCCCCGCAGCGGAGAGCCTCGGGAATACTGTGGCAGAGTCGGAAGCCAAATTGCTGCGCGCGTGCGGGACTGAGATCGCTCGCCAACCCCTGTTCCTCGGAAGAAGGTGCCATGGGTTCCCACCGCTCGTCGACTGGAGGTTTAGCGCCCTTGAGAGGCGTCGATTGGAGCGCCTGTGGACGCCTTGCTCTTCCGGTGATCGCCAGTTGAAATTCAGTGGGTGCGGCGGTGGCTCTGCGTATACGCTCGTCGACGTAGACAGAGACGACCTGCACATTTGCATGTGCCAGTCGCCCTCAAGGGGGTAGCCGACAAGGAAGCGGTCTGCGATCGTCTGCAGATTGGAACCGCGGCGATAGGTGCTCCCGAGGATGGCAAGACGCAGTGGTCGCTGTGTGGAGGATGTCTGGCTGAAAGCGGAGCGCACCAAGGGAGAACATGCCAACATTGATGACGATAGCGCAGAATAGCCTACGAAGCGACGACGTGTGAGCATTAGCTCCTCCAGTAAGTGGATTTGGGGTTGGGCTGGTAAGTTACAGCTGCAAGGTTCGGAGTCTGCAGACGTTCTCTCCTTTTGTCGCTGTCGATGCCTGCGACTAACAAGCCGCTGGTTAACAGGGTTCGCTCGATTGGATATTGTGCTTTGCCGGTCAGGAACATCTGTTCAGCGTTATAAACCAGTGGGCTGAAGAAGCTCGCCAGTGTCGTGCGGCCGTCAGGCATAGGCAGATACATCTGGGTAGAAAACGGTTTGCTCTGTCCGTCAATCGTCGCCGCGAAGGTGAAGTCGCGCACGTGCTGAGCAGGCCATCGCGGTGCTGATACTGATAGGCCACGGGGTCAGGCACCAGGCCTTTCATTTGTTCGATCGTGGGAAAGATATCGGTGAACGTTGGATTACCAGGTCTCAGCGTGGAGCTACGGCTCAGCGCCGATTTGACCAAGGCCTGGGACCAGACGCCGTCCTGATGGGCCTTCCAGAACTGGTCGCCTCGATAGGTTTGCAGCCACTCGACACCGGTTTCCCCGCCCTTGCGCCGTTCGACCATGCACTGAATCGTCTCCAGTCCGTGAAAGGCATAACTTCCCATGCCACCGTAGCCGACCGAGAGGGCTTGTTTGGTGGTAGCGCCGAGCGGAAACTCTACGGACGGAACCCTCCAGGTAACAGCCAAGCTGGAACCACCCTGAAGCGGGAAGTTCAACTCATGCGAAACATCGACCATCTTTTTGGACCAGTCCCAATTCCACGAGAGCTCCTTGTCGTTGAAGTAAGGAACCGAGCGGCCGCTGGCGCGGAATACCTTAGTGATCTGTTCGAAGAACTCATAGTGGGGGCGCATCATGATGCCGTTCTCGCTCAGCGGGTAGCCACCGTGTTCGGCCACGACGACCACCCCATCGACAACCAGCTTGCCGGTGCCGAGCGTTAGTGCCTCTTCAATCGAGGAACAGATCTTCATCCCCGGATGCCGAGCCGCTCTGTCCTGAAAGAGGTCCCCCTCGCCCCGCTGATCGACATACAGCGAAACCACATCCATCTCCGAATGGTGATAGGTACCGCTCCACCCATACCCATCCAGGAAACGATCCACGACGTGTTGGGGATGCAGATATTTCTTATACGAAGTGACCACGGCGGCGAGCCGCGGACGTTGAGGGGTGTCCCATTGGGAGCCATGGCAATCCTTGAAGATCGTAATTTCGCAATGGCGAAATCATACCTACCAACGCTGCTTCTTATATAGGTCAAATGTCTTGTCCGTTCTTCAAGGCGGCGAGGTGATCGTCGGGAAGAGCTTGGCACTCCTGTATACTGCCCCGCAGATCGTTTCCCATATCCAGTATTCACAATTAGGGTCTATTCGTGTCCATGCAGGCTTCAGCCCTGCAGGTTTCAGCCCTCAGGAGAGCTCAGTTGCTGACTCGTCGCCGCTTCCTCAGCTACAGCGCGCTGGCGCCTGCCGCGCTGGACGCTCTCATTTGGGGTCAAACTTCGTCGCAGGTCCCCGCAGTCGGCCACGCCGCCCCGCATATTTCCTCACAGGCATTGGATATCCACGGACGCGCGTTTGTATTTGATGCCCATGTGCACGCGCTGGACCGCGAGTTCTACAACGGCGGCAGCATGGGTACCCGAAAAACCGACGGACATTGGGACCTTTCGCGAGCTCGCGAAGGCGGAGAAGGCGCGTTCTTCCTCTCCGTGTTCGTTCCCGAAGAGTATTACCCCAGCCGCTTCGAGACCAGGCAGACGTTGCGACGGGTCGATCACGCGCTCCGGCAATTAGAGGAAAATCGCAATCTTGTTGAGCTGGCTCTGAATGCCGACGACGTCGAACGTATCCGCGCCAAGGGCAAGATGGCGGCGGTACTTGATATCGAAGGCAGCTACGATCTGGATGGGGACCTGGGAATCCTGCGGGACCTTCATAGGATGGGTCTCCGCGCGGCACAGATTTCTGCTCACAACTGGAACCAGAATTATGCGGATTCATGCTGCTCTACGCCGAAGTCGAACGGCCTGAAGCCTCATGGCCGCGACGTGATTCGTGAGATGAACCGGCTGGGGATGATGATTAACGTTTCTCACGCGTCCGACGATGCGATCTCGCAGGTGATCGATTTGAGCGAAAGCCCAGTTATCGCGACTCATCATGGGTTGCGCAGTGTGAATAATATTCCCCGAAACATGCCGGATGCCCTACTGAAGAAGCTGGCAGCAAAAGGCGGCCTCATTGGCTTTCAGATCGGTAGCGAATTCGCCTATCCCAAAGAATACGAGTGGCTCACGGCGCAACGAGGCAAAACGTTCTTCGATACTTCCAATATTCCGGATCGGGTGAAGGGCAAAACGATCTATGAAGTGGACCAGTTGGTCGCGCCGCAGTTCCCCATGCCGGGTGCTCGCGTGCCCGACTCGGTGATGATGGCGGTCGACGACTGGGTGGCAGTGGTGGACAAAGCCATCCAGATGGTTGGGGAGGATCACGTAGCGCTCGGCACGGACTTCGACGGTGGACCCACCCTAGCTCGCGGCATGCGCGATGTCCGCGATCTTCCGATGATCACGGATGCGATGCTGCGGCGCGGTTACACCGAGGAGCGTATTGACAAGTTCTGGGGTGCCAATCTGTTGCGTTTCTTTCGGCAAGTTAGCCAGCAGCACTCCTGAATCCGGGATTTCTGCAAGCATAGTCATAGGTCCAATGTCCTATTCTCTACTGGAAATCGCTGCTGATATCGTCCGTATAGAGGGTTTTCGACGTGGCAATTGAAATTGTGTCTACCGGCGATCTTCGATTCGACCGGCTAAGCCGTGGACAGAACGCGCGTTTCCCTGAAAGTAACGATCGCGCAAGTCGCATCGCCCTTTGCGACAACAACGACGACGTTGCTGAAGCCGTGCAACGCTTCGTGCATGAAGGACTACGTCCAACGGTTCGCTCAGGCGGACACTGTTATGAAGACTTTGTGGATAACAATCCAGGCGGAGCCATCATCGATCTGAGCTTTTTGACGGGCACCACGCCACCCGCAAATGGACCGAAGTACAGGCTGGGTGCGGGCACGACGCTTGGCCAGGCTTACTCAGACCTATACACGCGCGACCTGGTGATCATCCCGGGCGGCACCTGTCTTCAAGTAGGAGCGGGGGGACATGTATCGGGTGGAGGATATGGCTTGCTGTCGCGCCTGCATGGCATCAATCCCGACTGGGTGACTGCGGCTGACGTCGGCACCGTAGACACGCGGGAAACGCCCGCATCCGGCGGGCCGACAAACACAATGATGCGGACTTGTTACGGGCTTGCAAAGGAGGAGGAGGCGGCAACTTCGGTATCATCACCAATTTCTATTTCGACACTCTACCGAAGGCGCCGAGCGAGGTCTTGCGGGGGAATGTAAGTTTTGGCTGGGACGGAATGACGGAGGAGCGCTTTGGGCGAATCCTTCACCTGTTCAGCAACTATTGGGAGACGCGTGGCAAGGATAAGGAGACTTGGGGGCTTTTCTCGATCTTCAATCTGGCACACCGCAGTTCGGGGCACCTGGCAATGTCAGTCAGCTTCACGAATACTGACGGGACAGTGGACGACACGCGAGTGCTGGACGAATATCTCGCAATGTTCGATGAGTGTAAACCGGTCGCGCAGCTTTCGGTGCATCCGACCATGGCCGAACATTATCCGGAGCC
>JAOAPF010000338.1 GCA_025462755.1 Edaphobacter sp. | reverse complement strand
AACCGGACCTTCTCCTGCGCCTCGGGAGAGGAGGCGTCCAGAAAGTCGCCTCCTGTCGTCAGGCGTGTGCTTCTCCACGGAACTTTGATTGGCAGTACGCGCCGATTTACGGGTGGATTGAGGGTTTTTTGGAGAGAGACGTAGAGCCAAGACTGTCTGGCGGTGGACCCAGTCCGCTGCGAACTGTTATCCCTGCTAACAGGGACTTTAACAGGGAATTCTGCCGATTCCCATGCTGCCGAAGAGCGGCCGGACCGCGCCAACTCGAATCAATTCAGCAGATTGGCTATGCTTTGACAGACTACCTGGCTGCTAGTAAACAGGGAATTCCTTTCCGTGAACAGGGAATGATTGCTATGGAACAGGGATTTCACTTCCGCTGATCAGGGCACAGCAACACCCCGACGTTTATCCACTCGGGGGAGGGCCATCGAGAGTGGTTTCGCCATCATGAGCAGTTTTCCATGCTGGTCATTCCGGTACGCCTGCGGGAAGCACCAGACAGATCCCGCCGCCGAGCTACGACCGTTCCGGAGCGCTCGGATTTCGCTGTGTAGAGGATGCCGAGTAATCCAGAGTGGATCTGAATCAGTGCGAGAGGCAAATCGCTGATCAAACCGGTTACCAGAAATAGCCGGTGTGCCAAGTCTGGAGGCGCTTGGCACGATCCTGTGCAATGCCCGGAATTGCTATCGAGTGCCCATATTCGACATCTCTGCCCCTCCGTTCCGTATCAAGCTGGAAGCTGCCCGAGGGAGGTCGCCGTCAGCCACTTTAGTACTGCAATCGTCAGTGGGTCGGAGCTGACGCCTATTCCTCGCCGCTCCCTACGCACCCCGCTCAACGCGATCAGGAGGTGGACGAGATGATCCTCTGTTCCGTCCCTACGGGGCAACTGCCGCGCGTTGCACGTGGACCGTGAGACGGTGCTCGGTCGCTGCATGAACGTCGGAAGCGACGAGACGATGGTCAGGCTGCTCTGGTCCGTGGGACCGACCGGGAGCAGATCTCCCAGTCAAGGACCAGCGGCTACAGCGCTGGCAAGGAGCGTCCACCGAGCGTTTTCGGCGCAAAGCGGAACAACCTGTTCGCTTGAGTTGGACCTCTTAAGATCAGTTCCTCTGCGGTTCGGTTTGGGTGCCAGTCCGTCCAAGTGCGAGTGATACGGCGTTGGGGTCACGCAGCCGACGTGAGCAGAATCGGGGCACGTTAAGACCGGAGCCAGGGCTCCGAACGTGCCTCTGTCACTCCTCTCGGTTCCCGGTAGTCTCTTATTCCACCGAACCTATGTAGATTCACACTGCAAAGATCAACGGTTCCACCCAGATTGTAGGCTGATGCGCCTTCGCTGGGCACAATTGTGTTCGTAATCCGGGAGTAGTTGCCGGCAGTCGGATGCTGAGGGAGCAGGACTGTCAGGCGGCGATAAACATAGCCGCTGGAACAGCGTCACCAATGCCTTGTGCACGGAACCTGGAGCCATGCCAGCCTCTCGACAAAGGATTCACCTGCCGATTTGAGCCTTGACTTGGGCACAACACAACGATATCGTTGTGTTGTGCCGTTACCTCTCCATGGGCCTGATGGCCTGTTACCGCCCGGAGTGCACACCTGCTCATGGGGCGAGTTGCGGCTGGTGTGCGGATCCTCTGCATATCGCTCCAGTATTCTTGCGGGTCTGCTTGAAGCGGCCAAGCTTCTGGCGCACGCAGGCTGTAGATCTCTATATGTCGACGGCAGCTTTGTGACTACAAAGACATTCCCGGGCGATTTTGATGCATGTTGGGATATCGCGGGGGTCAATGCAGCTTTGGTAGATCCTGTCTTTTTCGATTTTAAGAACAAACGCGCTGCACAGAAGGCGCGCTTCAAGGGAGAGTTGTTTTTGGCGCATGGCATTGCTGCCCCAGGGTTCACGTTTTTCCAGTTTTTTCAGCGGGATAAGAACTCAGGCAAGCCGAAGGGTATTGTCGCGTTAGATCTTGGGAGCCTACCGGCATGATTAGAAATGAGCGTCAATACAAGATCACCAAGGCAGAGGTAGCCAAACTTCAAAAAGCGCTACAGGCTGCAGAGAGCACTACGGTCGCTCTTGGTATCGATCCTTTGTTCGTGCGAGCGGAGATTGATGGCCTGCAAAGCCAGTTGGAGGAAATGGTCGAAGAGATCGAGAGCTACGAACGTCTGCGGGACGGTGCAGAAGAGATCCCGGCCGTTCGATCGGTGCAAGACATTCCTCGTGCTCTGATCCAGACCCGAATCCGCGCCGGTCTGACTCAGGAAGATTTGGCAGAGCGGGTTGGTCTGAAGCCGCAACAGATACAACGCTACGAGGCAAGCGACTATGCCTCGGCAAACCTGTCTCGGGTTTCAGAGATCGCTCAGGCTTTGGAAATCAGCTTAGAGGAATCGCACGCATCGATACCGGACTTCAAGTTTGCAGGCATGATGCGGCGATTGAAGTCAGCAGGCTTGCCGCCACAGTTCGTGGCCAATCGACTTTTACCGAAGAGGCAGATCTCTGAAGGTGCAACGGGGGGAGAGGATTTGACTCTCGAAGCCGCCCAAGCGATCGAACGTATTTACGGTTGGCATCCGGGCGTTCTGCTTGGTAATGAGACGCTTGATGTTTCGAGAGTGGCAGCATCACAGGCCCGATTCAAGGTGCCGGCACGTTCGAACGGACTGCAGCTGGGCGCATACGTTGTCTATGCACACTACCTCGCTTTGCTCCTATTGGAGGCGACGAAGCCGAGTGCCGTCCCGCTCAGTAGCGACCCGTCGGAAGTACGCCGCCTGATCCTAGGTACATATGGAGCAGTGACCTTTGAGGCCGTACTGCAGTTCGTTTGGAGCTGCGGCATTCCCGTTCTGACGTTGAATGACCGTGGAACGTTCCATGGAGCATGTTGGCGCCACGGCGGGCGAAACGTAATCGTCTTGAAACAGCAGACCCAGTCCACAGCCCGCTGGATCTTCGACCTTTTACACGAATATTTCCATGCAGCACATAACCCCCATCTTGACGATCACCCGGTCGTTGAAGAAGCGGAAAACTCGGAAACCCGGCGAAAATCTCCGGAAGAAATAGCCGCTAGCTCGTTCGCAGGCGACGTAATGCTCGACAACAGGGCGCAGGAACTTGCAGAACGTTGTGTTCAGTTAGCCCGTGGCAGTGTGGAGCGACTCAAGGAAGCAGTAGCAAAGGTCGCGCGACAAGAGGCAATCGATCTGGGGGCGCTCGCACAGTACATGGCGTTTCGACTCTCGGCTCAAGGGGTCAATTGGTGGGGTGCCGCTACCAATCTTCAAACATCGCTGATCACATCGGCCAGTTTGCCACGCGAGTTGCTGCTCAAGAATGCGGACCTAACGCAGTTAAATCCCGTGGATAGAGGTCTCTTGTTGCGCTCTCTGGAGCCACAAATCATTGCATTTGCAGGGAAACGAGGCAGTGGCAAGACAACTATCTCGGAAGGTGTTGCAAAGGTGCTGAACTGGCCAGTCGCGAGCTTCGGTGACTATCTCAGAGCAGCAGCCAAACGGCAAGGTGTGTCTGATGCTACCGAGAATCTCCAGGAGCTCGGGGCAACGTTAGCAAAGGAGCCAGATCGATTTTGCGATGCGGTGTTGACCTTTAGTAAATGGGAAGCCGGTGAGCCTCTCGTTGTTGAGGGAATCCGTCATCAAGAAATTCTTGAGAGCCTTCGTCGCAGAGTCGCGCCTTTGGAGGTGCGACTGGTTTATTTAGAGATTGATGAACCGGAGAGAGTGCGGCGACTGAATGAGCGTGAGCCGTCTACCACGGCTCGTATTCAGGCCGTAGAGAATCATTCGACCGAGAGTCAGGTTAAGAATGTGCTCCTGGAGTCAGCAGACTTCCGGGTGTCAACGCGAGAAGCAACGGAAGTGGTTATTAACAAGATTGTGGACTGGATCCAATCAGGCAATGCAGGTCAAGTGTACGAGAAGGTGAGGTAAGAGTATGGACGGGATTACCGAACTGGCACCATTAAAGATCACTTGCACCAGCACTCGGTGCGAAGACAACCTCCATTGTTTCCGCTTAACTCAACGGCAGCGCAAGAACGGGCCGGAGGGTCGTTGCCGGCAATGCGGCATCGAACCAATAGATTGGTCACGGGTGAAGCGACGTGATATCAGTGATGCAAAACACACGATCGCGGCGCTGCAGCTAGAGTTGATTCGTCATCATTTCTGGCATCTGCCTCTAAGCGAGTACGCCGAAAGTTACGCTATTCGGAAGGGAAGGCGAGCCTTGCGAGGTGCAGTGAAGCATCAGCTCGCCAAGGCGATCGGATCACCAATTCATCCAAGGCAGGGTAGGCAGACTCCGAGAGAGACCTCCGAAAAGGCGACCGTCGTGCATTACGCTCAGCATGCAACGGCGACGTGCTGCCGTGCCTGCTTGGAAGAGTGGCATGGGATTGACAACGGTGCGGAGTTGACTGATGCGGAGCTGGGGTATTTCACCGATTTGGTGATGCTTTACGTCACGACCAAGCTCCCTAACTTAGAGAACGAAAGCCAAAGAATCCCCAAGCGTATTGTGAGACCGGCCCTGGTCAAAGAAGATGATGGGAGCTTCGCCCTTGCCGGTTGACACCACAAAAGCCTCCGCCCTGTATCGCGAGCGGACATTGGATTCGGGCGGACAGCGCATCCTCATGACGCGCCTACAGGGCAGCGGGCAAGAGGTCGACCTTAGATCGCCGGTGAATTGCGGTGGAATGGGTCGCGTGCGACACTTTCGCCGCTCTACATCGAATGGCTGGCCTCCGAATCCATTGCCAATCGATCCTGCGGCGAGAGCGTTAAGCCTAGGTGAGGCTTTGCCTCGGATTGAGGCAGAAGTCTTTCAGAATGCCGCTTGTAATTGGAGATGCTGGTACTGCTATGTGCCATTCAACCTGCTAAGTGCAGACTTGCGCTACTCCGCTTGGGCTTCGCTGGATGAGCTAGTGGCTCAGTATGCGCAATTAGGGAATCGCCCGCCAGTGCTGGACTTGAGTGGTGGCCAGCCGGATCTAACACCTGAGTACGTCCTCTGGACCATGCGTGCACTGCGTTCGCGGGGTCTCTCTAACTCAACGTTCCTCTGGTCAGACGACAACCTATCCGTCGATTACTTCTGGTCGAAGTTGTCAGCCGAAGAGCAGAAAGAGGTCACCTCCTACCGAAACCACGCGCGGGTGGGGTGCTTTAAAGGATTCGATTGTGAGTCGTTTGCGTTTAATACGATGGCGGAGGAGGCGCGATTCGATGTCCAGTTTGAACTTATGGCGCGCTCCATTGAGAGTGGCTTGGACATGTACGCTTACGTGACATTCACAAGTCCAACGTCGGCTAATCTGTCGCGTAAAATGGAATCATTCGTTGATCGGCTTGAGGCGATCCATCCGAATCTCCCTCTCAGAACTGTGCCGCTTGAAGTTCAGGTGTTTACGCCGACATCCGGCCGAATTCGGCCGGAGCACCTCAGCGCTTTGAAGGTTCAACAAACCGCAGTCATGGAGTGGAATAAGCAGCTTAGCTTGCGCTTCTCAACTTCGCAGCGGTCTGCTTCTGTGTGTGACGTTCCACTGGCTAGTCGTTCGCTATCGTAAGGACTCTCGTGGATCTTGTGTACTCAAACCCCGGTCTTGGCGGTCTTGCTCTTTGGGCAGACGGGTTACTGCCCGCGGCGCACCTACTGGATGCAACCTGGTGGTTCGACAATCGCACTGTTGTTTCCTTCCGGGATCGCATGGTCCACCAACCTATTGAGGGTAAGGTCGTTTTTTTGGGCACTCCGTCGCTTTTCCTAGACAGCTTTCACCGGGGCTCGGGGATAAAAATGTGGCTTTTTGATCAAGACGACGCAATCAGAAGATTACTTCCGCAAGAATTACGGTCGCACTTCGTATCACTGGATCTCAGGAGAACGCTGCCTCTACGCGTCGGAGCGCACCTCATCATTGCCGATCCACCTTGGTACATGGCGGAACTTGAGGCATTCTTAGCGGCTGCGCAAGCGGTTGCTTGCCTGGGTGCCTCGGTGGAAGTCTGTATTCCCCCGATAGGCACCCGGCCGGGAATCGAGCAAGAGCGCGAGCAGCTGTTCGCCTGGGCAGAGGCTGGTGGGCTGCTGTTGATGGAAGTACTTCAGAATGCGATCCGCTACGATACGCCCCCGTTTGAGAGAAATGCACTGCTTTCTGTGGGGAAGCAGGTGCAAGAGAACTCGCGCTCCGGCGACGTAGCGAAATTTAGGGTCGAAGGACTGACCGGCCTCTTGCCTCGGCTGCATCCTCGCGAACACAAGTGGGCGGATGTTCAGCTTCTGAACACGCGGTGGCGTGTTGCGGATAGTGCCGACGGAACGGGACGGGACCCGGCGTTGATCAGTATGGGATGGCCAAGTGATATTTTCCCCTCCTGCAGCCGACGTCATTCGCAGAGGGACTTGCCTTCGGTGTGGACTTCCGGAAACCGTGCATTTCGGTGCAATAATCCACAAGGTTTCCTCGACATTCTCCGATCCATGCCGAACAAGTCTCTTTCAGAGATCACATCGGGGGCAGCAGAGCGATATCCTGAGAAAAACAGCCCTGAGGCCAAGACCGCCGCACAAATTGTCAAGGTGCTCGATATTGAACACAAGGAAGACGAGGCGCTTCGGAAATGCCTGAGTGGGAAAGAATAGTAGTTGACGAGGTCGCGATCCGATTGCAGAAACACCCATACTGGGGCGAGCGACTTGCGCCCTGGAGAGCTGGCCAAGCCGTAGACTTCGCATGGCATCTGGCAGTCTTCGTCGAGCCCTTCTTGACATTCGTGCTCGATGGCACAAAGAAAATAGAATCGCGCTTTTCGGTCAATGAAGCTGCTCCGTATCGCAAGGTGCATAAGGGCGACGTAATCTTGATCAAGTCATCGGGAGGCCCTGTCGTCGGCATTGCGGAGGCTGCCGTGGCCAGCTCTTATCAGATAGACAACGATGGTTTGGCGGAGATCCGCATGGCTTTTGGTCAAGCGCTTTGCGTTGACGGAGAAGAGTTTTGGGATGCGAAGAAAGGCGCCTGTTACGCGACGCTCATCCAACTCTCAAAGGTAAGCCCAACCGAGCACATCGATTGTGAGAAGCGTGACAAGCGAGGATGGGTAACGCTACGTTATCAGCCAATACTTCAGTTTACCTAATAAGGGGTCACCACACCAAACGTCAAAAATCGTACGCTAACGGTTTGCGAACCCTTGAGCTAGCGATCGAGGTGCGCAGTCATTCCCCGGGGAGACCTAAGCTCGCTTTGACGCACGGACACAACTATTCATATTTCAATGCGGCCATCGGATTGACGCGAGAAGCGCGTTGGGCTGGGAAATAGCACGCTAAGACGGATACACCAACCAATACGGATGAGACAGCCAGGAAGGTCACCGGATCGCTCGCACGCACGCCGTACAGCAACCGCGAAAAGGCCGAAAGAAGCCGGGCGAGGAGGAGTGCGGCCCCCGCGCCGATCACGAGGCCCGTAATGGCTAGCCGCAGACCTTGCCCAATGATCATTTTTAAGACGTGGTGTCGATCCGCGCCGACGGCCATGCGAATCCCGATCTCCTGGATGCGCTGAGATACCGAATAGGAGAGCACACCATAGATTCCAACGGACGCCAGCATGAGGGCCAGGGCGGCGAATGCTCCGAGCAGAATCATTGAAAGCCGCTGCGATGCCATCGATTCCGCCGCTATCTGCTGCATGGTTTGAACGTCATATACGGGCTGGTCCTTCCCGGTTCCGTAAACAACATTCTTGATCGCAGGCATGATGGCGGCGGCATCGAGCGGTGTGCGAATGGCCACAGATAAATCACGTGCAAATGCCGGCACCCACTCGTCGGGCAGCTGGTAGAACGAAATGTATATCTGGCTGGGACTGCGCTTTCCGTTATCACCCAGCCCCCAGTGCTTCACATGGCCGACGACGCCGATGACGCGGGCGGTACGCCAATGTGCCACGGTAATCAGCCGACCCACGGGATCTTGATCGGGGAAATACGTGTGGGCAAGAACGCTGTCAATGACAACCACGGGCTCGGAGTCAGAGTCGTCCGCCGACGTGAAGAATCTGCCTCGAAGCAGCGGGATGTGCAACGCCTGCAAGTACTCTGGACCTGTCTCAAAATAGAGCGCATGCGGCGCGTCCTGCATCGCAGTGGATTGCTGAGCGCCGACCCAGAATGGACCGGTGTTGTTGTGCTCACTCAGCGGAACGACATTGGTAAAATCGACGGCTTGTACGCCGGGTATCTCGCGTATACGGCCGAGCAATTGCCGATAAGCCGTTCGCGTAGCCGATGCTGTCTTCGTCAACGAAGGGGATAATCCTACTTTGAACGTGATCACGTTCTGCCTGTCGAACCCGGGGTTCACACTCCATAGCTGGACGATTGTACGCAAGAGCAGCCCGGAACCCACCAGCAGCACCACGGTTAGCGCCATCTGGATGATCACGAGAATGCTCTGAGCGCGAGGATGGGCGCGGGTAGAACCGCGCTCTCCAGCCTTGAGCGAACCTTGTACATCGACACGCGAACCATCGAGGGCTGGTGCAAGACCGAAGAGAATTCCGACAACGAGCGAGATGCCAAAGGTGAAAAGGAGGACAGGAATGTCCAAGTGGATATTCTCGCTACGCGGCAGGACATCCGGAAACTTTGCTAGCAGCAGGCGGATTCCCACTACTGCGAAGATCAAGCCAAGCAAGCCCCCGGTGAGCGCGAGAAGTGCGCTTTCTGTCAACACTTGGCGCACCATGCGGACACGGCTAGCCCCCAATGCGGAGCGAATGGCAAACTCCCGTGTTCTCGCCGCGGAGCGCGCCAAGGTGAGGTTAGCCACATTGGTACAGGCGATCAAAAGAACAATCCCCACCGCGCCCAAGAGCAACAGAAGTGTTTCTCCGGTATCGCCGACGAGGGACTGCTTGAGGGGCTCGATATTGATCCCAAGGTTTCGATCCGCGGCGGGATAGAGGCGATCGAGATTCGCTTGCACGGTGGCCAGTTCCCCTTGCGCTTGAACCATGCTCACATTGGGTTTCATGCGGGCGATAGAGACGATCGAATGGATGGTGCGGTCGTTATACAGCAGGGGCTCATCCTGGGCGAGCGACGTATACACATCGATGTCGCTCCAAATCCGAAATTTCGGAGGCACAATTCCGATGATCGTGTAGTCCACCCCGTCTAGGGTGAGAGTCTTGCCGAGGACTTCAGGATTCGATGCGAAGCGATCTCTCCACAAGCGATCGCTGATGACAACGGTCTCGGCTCCATGCGGGCGATCTTCTGAGGGTGAGAACTCCTGACCGCGAACCAGCTTGACTCCCAGTGTGGCGAAAAAACCGGATGTGACTTCCATGCCGTCAAGGTGCTGCGATGTTCCCGGAGCGGTCAGGTCATAGCTGCGCGACGTGAGTGCCGCCATCTGAGCGAATGAGCGGGAACTGTGCTGCCAGTCTTGAAAGTCGGGATAGGAGATACCGGTCTGATTAAGGCCTGGACGGCTCTCCATCACCATTACGAGGCGATCCGGCTGAGGATAAGGAAGCGGAGCCAGAACAACACCTTGCACCACGCTGAAGATGGCTGTGTTAGCCCCGATGCCGAGAGCGAGGGTCAACATGGCGACGATGGCAAATCCGGGATTCTTCCGCAATGTGCGAACACCGAACCCCACGTCACCGAAGAAGTGCTCGAGCCAAGGGAAACTCCAGACTTCCCATGTTTCTTCTGTGACTCTGGTTATGTTGCCGAATTTGCGCAAAGCCGATGATCGAGCTTCGTCCGGTGGCATGCCGCGCTCGATGTTTTCCTGCGTGTCTATCGCTATGTGGTCGCGAATGTCCTGGTCCAGGCTCTCCATCATCCGTCTGCGCCGGCTCATGACTCGCCTTCCTGCTCTACGGGCCGGAGTATTCGTGCAATTGCGCCCGCAAGTTTATCCCACTTACTCGTCTCGACTGCCAGTTGTCGCCGCCCCTTGGCCGTGAGCCGGTAGAACTTGGCGCGGCGATTGTTTTCCGAGGTGCCTTCCTCGGCGGAAATCCATCCCCGTTTAATAAGACGGTGCAGCGCCGGGTAGAGCGATCCCTGCTCAACTTGCAAAACTTCATCGGAGTTGTATTCGATCATCTTGGCAATGGCGTGGCCATGTGTCGGCCCCAACAGCAGCGTTCGAAGAATCAAGAGGTCCAAAGTGCCCTGCAATAGCTCGATTCGGTCGGTGTTCGCTTTGGTAGACATTCTAGGCAAGATTACTGCCGCCTCCAGTAGAATGTCAAAGTGAAGGTTCCGGCTGCTCATAAACCATGATTGAAAAACGGTGAACGGTAAGTGCTGCAGTACCTAATCGAATTGCGCAAACGAACGTTTATGCAAGGATTCTCGGATTGTGCAAAACGCCGAGATCTTGCGTTGCAAAAAGGTATTGCAATCACAAAAACATTAGCGATACCTTTGCGCACCCATGCTTCGCATGACCTCCATGGTTCTCAATCAGCGGCTGGTACGATTTTGCCGTCAGACCACACAGAAGACCATCCAGGAGATGCAAACGTATGCCTGGGACGCGAACGCAGCCCAACGCGGCGAAGAAAAGCCACTGAAGGTCCATGATCACGGTCCCGACGCCTTCCGCTATTTTGTGAAGAACGAAGTGCCCTACTGGAGACTGGCCACCGGCTAGATGCGACTTGACTGTCTGCCCGGCAAGAGCGTCACTGTGCACACCCGGATTCTCCGCTGAAGAGGGCCGGGGTTGCATGGAGGCTCGATGGAAAGGGATATTACCCGCGACATCGCGGAACTGCCCGCCTTAAACAAAGCCCAGCTCCTGCCCATCTGGCGCCGGAACTTCGACGACGACCCCCCACCGAAACTGCGCAAAGAGCTGATGGTGCCCATCCTGGCCTACCGCATGCAAGAGAAGGAGTTCGGCGGCCTGTCTCATCGTGCTCGTGCGCGGCTGCGGGAGATCGCGCAGTCGCTCGGTTCAGGGAAGCGCGCCCGTCCCGATGCGGTGTCGCGCATCCGCCCCGGCACCAGATTGATTCGGCGCTGGGGCGGCGAAGTCCATGAGGTCAGTGCCACTGATGTAGGCTTCGACTATCGCGGCCAGCAGTACGCCAGTCTCTCGCGGATTGCGCGGGAGATCACTGGGACCCGATGGTCGGGGCCGCTCTTCTTCGGGACACGGAAA
>JAOAPF010000286.1 GCA_025462755.1 Edaphobacter sp. | reverse complement strand
GATAACGGCGTTGGAGGCGGCTAGCTTGAATCCTGAGGTGGCCAGGTTTAATCCGGGGGTTTTGCAGACGTGAAGTTTAGGCAAGAAGACGTCAAAAATCCGAACGAAGTGCTACGGTTCTTTCAGTTTTGCGACTGGACAAATTAGACCAAATTGCCGCTGCTGCAACAAGAATCTTTGGAGCGTACCAGAACGAGTAGCTAAACCAATTCAAGATTCTAAACGAATGGGCGAGGGCGAGGCTGCAGACAACGGTAACTGCGAGCAGAGACAGTCCAACCCTCAGGTTTTTATTGATGATCCAAAAGATTGGAATATCAATAATGAAGGTTAAAGCGGCAAAGAATAACTCGGAACGTGTGTCATTTTTTCCATAAGAGAAGGTAATTCCAGCTAGCCAAAGCACGTTATAAATCGCGTAGACGATCCATAGGGAATAAAAAGCATATGACGAAGTCTTATTCACGAAGGACACCTCAGCAAGCGGTACAGGTTGGACTATAGCCTAGTAATGTAACGTAACTCCCTAGCTCTTGTGGGAATGGAAATCGAAGATTGGAAGTAAGATGAGTGACTTGGTGAAGATTGTTGAGTGTCCGCGGGATGCTTGGCAGGGGTTGCCGAAGAATATGCCGGCGGAGGTGAAGGCGGACTATCTGCGGGTGTTGATTGCGGCGGGGTTCAAGCATATCGATGCGGTGAGCTTTGTTTCGCGGGCGGCGGTGCCGCAGATGGCGGACTCGGAGTTGGTGCTTGAGTACCTGGATCCGCCGGATGATGTCGAGATCATCGGGATTGTGGTGAATGCGAAGGGGGCTGAGCGGGCGGTGAAGACGGGGAGCGTGCAGACGCTGGGGTTTCCGTATTCGATCTCGCCTGAGTTCTTGAAGCGGAATCAGAACCAGACGCCGGAGGAGTCGCTGGAGGAGTTGGAGAAGGTGGGGACGCTCGGGTATAAGGCGGGGATGGATGTGGTGGCGTATATTTCGATGGCGTTTGGGAATCCTTATGGCGAGGCCTGGGATATTGATGAAGTGTTGGCGGCTTGCGATCTGCTGGCGGATAACGGGGTGACGCAGATCTCGCTGGCGGATACGGTGGGGTTGGCGACTCCGAAGCAGGTGGCGGATGTGGTGAGCGATGTGATCGCGGTGCATGGCGACACCACGGGCCGCGGCGCTATTGAGATTGGGGTGCATCTGCATGCGCGGCCAGATAATGCGGCGGCGAAGGTGAGGGCGGCTTATGAGGCGGGGTGCAGGCGGTTCGATGCGGCGATTGGTGGGTTGGGTGGGTGTCCGTTTGCGCAGGATGCGCTGGTGGGGAATGTGGCGACGGAGACTTTGCTGGCGGAGTTGAAGGCGCTGGGGGCGGAGTTGCCTCCGCTGCGGCCGTTGGATGGTTTGATTGCGGCGAGTGCTGAGATTGAGCGGAAGTATGGGGCGCACGTGCAGTAAGACAGGGAGTAGAGAGCAGGGAATAGGGAATAGAAAGCGAGTTGTGGTGATGGCTAGTTTGATTGTGGCTGAGGTGGAGGGGGTTCGGAGGATTACGCTGAATCGTCCGGAGCGGCGGAATGCGATGACGCCGGAGATGCAGGTGGAGTTGATCGCTGCGATGGAGGAGGCTGGGGCGAGCGATTGCCGCGTGGTGGTGTTTGCGGGGGCGGGGGAAGCGTTTTGTGCAGGGCTGGATTTGAGCGCGCTGCAGGGGATGAATGACAAGTCCGCTGCAGAGCATGCGGCGGATGCGGAACGGATCGCGCGCTTGTTTCGCACACTGTATGAATTGCCGAAGCCAACGATTGCGGTGGTGCATGGGGCGGCGATTGCCGGGGGGACCGGGTTGGCGACGATGTGCGATTTCACGCTGGCGGTGCCGGGGGCGAAGTTTGGTTATACAGAGGTGAGGATCGGGTTTGTGCCGGCGGTTGTGTCGGCGTTTCTGGTGTTGCAGATTGGAGAGAAGCAGGCGAGGGAACTGCTGCTTACGGGGCGTCTGTTTACGAGCGAGGAGGCGTTGCGGTTGGGGCTGGTGAATGAGGTGGTGGAGGCGGAGAGGCTTAAAGCGCGGACGCTGGAGCTGGTTGGGTTGTTGAAGGCGAATAGTCCGGAGGCGCTGGCGGCGACGAAGCGGCTGCTTCGGGCGCAGAATAAGGCTTGGCTGGATGCGGCGATTGCTGCGGCTCTCGAAGCGAATGCCGAGGCGAGAGGGACGTACGATTTTCGTGAGGGCGTGGCGGCGTTTCTGGAGAAGAGAAAGCCGGTTTGGAAGTCCGACCGCGGATGAGCGTGGATTGGCACGGATGGAAGAACGAGACTAAAACGAATATGGACGAAGGCAAAATTTTCGCCGTGACGCTGCGGAAAGATGGGCATCCTGGTGGTTTCGGCTGAGTTGGGAGGCGTTCGGGGCCTCGAGACTAACCCCACGTTAGCGACGATGAGACCGTCGCGAACATGGGGCACCCGGAGGGCCGGCTTGGAGCTCACTGAAGTTTCATAACGAAGATCAAGGTGCTGATTACCCGGGCTAGTTTTTCTGCTGCTACTTGGCTTTGATCTGCGGGCTTTGTTGTCTATTCCAGGTGTGGCGCATGATTTCGGTAGACTGTGTGGATGAGTAACGCTGGCGCGGTTAAGCCTGTTAGTGAAGCGCGGGTGCGGGTGCGGTATGCCGAGACGGATCAGATGGGGGTGGTGTATCACTCGAACTACCTGATCTGGTTTGAGGTGGGGCGGGTGGAACTGATTCGGCAGATGGGGCTCGATTACAAGCAGATGGAAGAGGACGGCTGCGGGATTTCGGTGGTTGATGTGCATGCGCGGTATCGGGCGCCGGCGCGGTATGACGATGAGTTGGTGATTGAGACGCGGTTGTTGGCTGCGCGTGGGCCGGTGGTCAAGTTCGGGTACAGAATTCTGCGAGTTGGGGATGGTGTGCTGCTTTGCGAGGGAGAGACGATGCATGTTTGCGTGGGCAAAGATATGAAGAAGATGTGTTTGCCGCCGAAATATGCGGAACGTTTTGCCGCGCGTCTCATCTCATAGTGAACCGCAGTTAGATTGATGACGAGGTGATGTTCATGAGTGATGAGACGAAGAAGGTTGCGCTGATTACGGGGGGGAATAAGGGAATTGGGCTGGAGACGGCTCGGCAGCTGGGGAAGCTGGGGATTACGGTGCTGGTGGGTGCTCGTGACCAGGCCAAGGGTGAGGCGGCAGTTGCGGAGTTGAAGAAGGACGGCGTCGATGCGCGTGCGGTGAAGTTGGATGTGGATAATTCGGCCGACTATGCGGCTGTGGCGAAGTTGATCGAGAAGGATTATGGCAGGCTCGATATTCTGATCAACAATGCGGGCGTCATGCTCGACGGGCGGAAGGGTAATGAGACGTCGAAGACCTCGCAGGACGTTCTGCGGAAGACGTTCAATACCAATTTCTTTGCGGCTGTGGGATTGACGCAGGCGCTGCTGCCTCTGCTGAAGAAGAGCGTGGGCGGACGGATTGTGAACCTGTCGAGCATCCTGGGGTCGAATACGCTGCATGCTACCCCGGGGTCGTTTATCTACGATGCCAAAACGTTTGCATATGACGCTTCGAAGGCGGCGCTGAATTCGTTCACCATTCATCTGGCGCACGAGTTGAAGGACACGAACATCAAGGTGAACTCGGCGCATCCGGGATGGGTGAAGACGGAGATGGGCGGCGAAGGCGCGCAGCTTGATGTTGAGACTGGCGCTAAGACCTCGGTGGAGCTGGCGACGCTGCAGGATAGCGGGCCGAATGGCGCGTATGTTCACCTGGGGAAGCCGTTGCCGTGGTAAGCCCTGTGCAGGATTTGGCTTTGCTGCCCGTTTGAGAGAGGCGGTTCGCTTCGCGAATGCCCACATCTCAGAATCGAGATATGGGGCACCCGCACTTGTGGCTAGGTGGTGAGCAGGGTGCGGGGCTTTACGTTTTCGCGGATGAAGTTGATGGTGGATTCGAGCGGCGTTCCCGGTCCGAAGATGGCCGAGACGCCGTTCTCTTTTAATCTGGGTTGATCTTCGTCGGGGATGGTGCCGCCGAGGACTAGAAGGATGTCTTCGGCCTTTTGTTCGCGGAGTAGGGCGGTGATGCGCGGGACGATGACGTTGTGGGCGCCGGAGAGGATGGAGAGACCGATGCAGTCAACGTCCTCCTGGATGGCGGCGGAGACGATCATCTCGGGGGTTTGACGGAGGCCGGTGTAGATGACTTCCATGCCGGCGTCGCGGAGGGCGCGGGCGATGATTTTTGCGCCGCGGTCGTGTCCGTCGAGGCCCGGTTTGGCGACCAGGACGCGGATGGGGAGCTGGGTAGGCATCGAGGATTGAGTATAGCTGGGGTTAGGGAGAGCTGGCAGTGTACTTGGTTAGAAGTCTTCTTCGTCACCAATGGGCATGCCGGGTGGGGCTTCGATGGGTTTAGCGGGAGTGAATTTCGCGGGGTCTCGTTCGAATTCGTTGATGCGGTCGATGAGGGCGGCGCGGTGAATGGCTTCGGCGGTGTCGGTGAGCGGGGCGGCAGTGGTCCACTGTTTGAGGAGGTCATTGATATGAGAACGGGCGATGGCTCGGGCCTGACTGGAGGCTGCCGGATTGACGGCGAGAGCGA
>JAOAPF010000281.1 GCA_025462755.1 Edaphobacter sp. | reverse complement strand
CGAAAAATCTGGCAATCTAAAGAACTATGCCTTCGACGCACTCCAGCGGCCCCTCGATCGGAATTGACTTTGGCACTACGAACAGCTCCATCGCGCTCGCGGGACCCGGCGGCGGTGTTGAACTGGTCTCGTTTCCGACGGCGACGGGGCTTACGGAGTCGTTCCGGTCGGTGCTTTATCTGGAACAACGGAAGCAGGCTGGGCGCACGCAGATCAAAGGCTTCACCGGACCGGGGGCGATCGAGCACTACCTTCAGGCCGAGCATAAGGGACGGCTGATCCAGTCGTTGAAGTCGTATCTGACGAGCCGCACACTCACAGGCACCGAAGTGTTTGGCCGTCGCTACACGGTGGAGGACCTGATCTCGCGTATTCTGACCGATCTGCGCCTGAGTGCGGAACGGCAGTTCGGTCAGCCGATTCGCCATGCTACGGTTGGACGTCCGGTTCGCTTCGTCGGGGCTGACAGTGTCGCGGATGATGATTTTGCCGTGGAGCGGCTGAGGCAGGCTTTCCTGCATGCGGGATTCGAATCTGTCATGTTTGAGATGGAGCCGATCGCCGCGGCCTATGCGTATGAGTCCACGCTCGACCATGACGAACTGATCCTGATCGGCGACTTTGGCGGTGGCACGAGTGATTTTTCTCTACTGCATGTCGGGCCTGGTGTACGGGCGCGTGGGCGGACGGAAAAGGATCTTCTTGGCAACAGCGGCCTTGGGCTCGCGGGTGACAGCTTCGACGCGCGAATCGTTCGTAAGCTGGTGTCGCCTGCGTTGGGTTCGGACAGCTTTGAACGGTCGTATGCGCAGGCGGCTGATCGACCGGCGAGCATTATTCCTGCGGTGCCTGCGTGGATCTATGCCAATCTCGAACGCTGGCACTACCTCTCGTTCCTGAAGACGCGCAATGTGGCGGAGATACTGAAGAGCGCTCGTGCGCGGGCTCAGGAGCCGGAGAAGATTGAGGCGTTGATCAATCTTGTTGAGGAAGATCTTGGGTATCAGCTTCATCAGGCAGTGCAGCGAGTGAAGATGGATCTGTCGCACGAGGAATCCGCCGAGTTCAGGTTTCGCGATGGGAGTATGGATATTGTTGCGACTGTCAGCCGCGCGGAGTTCGAAGGATGGATCGCCGATGATTTGCACTCGATCGAGCGTTGTGTCGATGCGCTGCTGGTTGCGAGTAACGTTGCGGCTCACGAGGTGGATCGGGTGTTTCTCACGGGAGGAACCAGTTTTGTGCCTGCCGTTCGGCGTATCTTCGAGTCGCGCTTTTCGGCGTCGCGGGTGCGGACTGGCAATGAGTTCACTTCGGTTGCTCGCGGCCTGGCGGTGCGAGCTGCAGAGGTGGATGCGAGCAAGGCTGAGGCTGGACTGTTTCGCGGTGTTTGAACGGCGAGGAAGTCGAATCATCCGCTCTAAGGTGGCTGGCTTCACACGGTTGATTTCCGTGCTTCGCGTGCGCGCCATAGGGCCCCTTCGAGTGAATCGACTGCACCCTCCACAACTTTGACGCTGGGCGACGAGGACTTTAAAGCCTTTATCATGGCTGAGCGAACGGGCGAGATGTGTTCGAGCACGCTGCCTGTGTAGGCTGCTTCGAGCTTGGGTTGGCGACCGGACTCTTCCATTTTGAGAGCGACGAGAGCCACCTGTTCGGCCAACTCGACACCGGCGCGCTCAAGCACGGCGGCCGCGAGTTCGTCGCCGGCCTCTGCGCAACGAACGACGACAGGGGTAAGCGCGGGGAAGTCGGGACCGGGGCGTGCGTTGGCGGTTTCGACGATCTCGGCGAGAGATTTCGCGCCCCAGAATTCTCCTATCTCTGTAAGCAGGTTCGTTGCGATGCCGCGGTCTTCGGCCCAGAAACCGGCGCGGAGAGCCTCTTGCCCAATCCAGAAACCTGAGCCCTCATCGCCTAGTGCGGGCCCCCAGCCGCCGGCGTGATACATGGCTCCGTCCGCGGCGCGCCCCAGGACGTTGGAGCCGGTGCCGGCGATGATGAGGATACCCGGACCTCCGCGAAAGGCGCCGTCGAGGGCAATCTCCTCGTCCCCGGCTAGCAGAAGGTTGCCGCCCACGGACTCGCCGATCTCGCGCTCGGCCCATTTGCGGACGGCATCAATGGTGATGCCGGCGATGCCAATGCAGGTTTGGCTGACTTCGCTCAGGCCCACGCCAGCCGCGAGCGAGACCTCTGTCAACATGGCTTGCAGCCGGGCAGAGGCCTCGGCTTCGCCGACACGCATTAACTTGACGCTGCCTGTGGTGGCTCGCCCGAGGACCTGGCTTTCGTCAGCCAGGAGGCATCTTGTCTTGGTACCGCCTGCATCGATCGCCAGAAAGAGACTCATCACCAGACATGATATGTCAGGAGCGTCCGTCGAAGGTTTACTCCTGGGCGCTGGTTCGTGGGATTGCGCAGCATGGCGGCTTGCGGTCGCTATACACTGGCTCGAATGGTTGCTGCTGCAGTTCCAATGCGTCTTCATTCTGTCGATCTGGCGCTGATCGCTGTGTATCTGGTTGGGATCACGTTGTTTGGTTTGCGCTTTCGCGGCGGCAAAGATCGGAATGCTCGGTCGCTGCGGAGCTACTTTCTAGCCGACCAGACGATTCCGTGGTGGGCGATTGCGCTGTCGATTGTCTCGGCGGAGACCAGTACGCTGACGATCATCAGCATTCCGGGCGTGGCGTTCGCGGGAGACTTCGGATTTCTGCAGATCGTGATCGGCTATATGCTTGGCCGGATTGTGGTGGCGTTGATTTTTCTGCCGAAGTATTTTCAGGGCGAGATGCTGACCGCGTATCAGCTGATCGATCAGCGCTTCGGCCATACGCTGCATAAGGTGACTGCGGGATTGTTTTTGCTGACGCGCGCTGCTGCGGAGGGAGTGCGGGTGTTCGCGGTGAGTATTGTGGTGGGTATCGCGATCGGGACGGGCGATGTGTTGTCGATCGGGATTATTTCGGCGCTGACGCTGCTCTATACCTTTGAAGGCGGAATGGCTGCGGTGATCTGGACGGACGTTGTGCAGATGGCGATTTATATTGGCGGAACTTTCGTGGCGATCTATACGCTGGGGGCGCACGTTCCGGGAGGATGGATTCAGATTCATGAGGTCGCCGCGGCTGCCGGCAAGTTTCACCTGTTCCACTTCGCGTTCAACCTGACGCAGAGCTATACGTTTTGGGCCGGGGTTCTTGGGGGAATGTTTTTGACGATGGCCTCGCATGGCACCGACCAGTTGATGGTGCAGCGGATGCTGGCGGCGCGGAATCTTCGTGAGTCGCGGCTGGCGCTGCTTTCGAGTGGAGGCGTGATCTTTTTGCAGTTCACGCTTTTTCTCCTCATTGGCGCGGGGCTTTATGTTTTTTATGGGCTTCATCCGATGGCGTTCGCTTCGGCTGACAGGATCTTTCCGACCTTCATTGTGCGAGAGATGCCGGTTGGGGTTGCTGGATTGTTAGTGGCGGCGATTCTTGCTGCGGCGATGTCGAACCTGAGTGCGGCTTTGAATTCGCTTTCGTCTACTACTGTGGTGGACTTTTATATGCATTGGCGGCCAGGGGCGGACGATCGTGAACGCATGATGATCTCGCAGTCGAGTACGGTTGTGTGGGCTCTGGTGCTGTTTGGGGTGGCTGTTTACAGTGTGTTTGCCGGAGGGAAAGGGCATGTCGTTGAGGTGGGACTGTCGATCGCTTCGGTTGCGTACGGGGCATTGCTGGGAGTATTCCTGCTGGGTACGTTGACCCGCTATGCGACGCAGGGGGGAGCTATCGTGGGCATGATCTGCGGGTTTGCGTTGAATCTTCTGCTTTGGCTCAATCCCCATCCCATTACGCTTGGTCCGGTTACGATCCCGCATGTTGCGTTTACCTGGTACGTTTTGATTGGGTCGGTCGTAACGTTTGCTGTGGGGTCGGTGGCTAGTCTCTTGTTGCCGCGAGGAAAAAGGCAGGAGAAGGCGGCTGCACAAGTTGTTGGTCTTGCGGTTGTGCTGGCTGTTCCGTTTTTGCTGGGGACGTGCTGTGAAGCGCAGGAGACCGGTCCCGCGAGGGCTCAAGGGCAATACGATTTCAGCTCCATCACGACGCTGGTGGATCAGGCTGTGGCAGCGAAGAAGCTGCCGGGGGCTGTTGTTCTGATCAACCACGACGGAAAGACGGTCTTCGAACAGGCGTATGGAGTAAGGAAGTACGCGGGAGAACCGGGGTTGGATGGGAAGCCGAGCGTGGCGGAGCCCATGACGGTGGATACGATCTTTGATATGGCATCGTTGACGAAGTGCCTGGCGACGGCGACCGCGGTGATGCAGTTGGTGGAGGCGGGCAAGGTGGATGTGGATGCTCCGGTGGCGAAGTACCTGCCGGAGTTCGGGGTGAATGGGAAGGAGAAGGTGACGGTGCGGGAGTTGCTGACGCATTACTCGGGTCTTCCCGAAGACGTGAGTCTGAAGGATGGGTGGGGACTGACAGGGCCTGACAAGGCGGAGGGGATCCGGCGCGCGATGAATGCGACGCTGTATGGACCGCCAGGTATGACGTTCAAGTATTCGGATATCAACTTCATTAACCTGGGCGCGATCGTCGAGAAGGCAAGCGGCGAGACGCTGGATGTGTATGCAGAGCGGCATATCTTTGGACCGCTGAAGATGACGCATACGCGATATCTGCCGGTTGAAAGGGCATGTGGGCTGAACGACGCTATCAGTTATCCAATCGTGAACGGCCGTCTTGCCTTCCACGACGAGGGTGTTGATGCGGCGGTTCCCTGCCGTAAGGGAGATTGGCTTGCGAACGAATGGGCGTGGAATGCCGCGCCGACGCAGCATGATGATCAGGGGACCAAGGAGACGAATCCGGACTTCGACCATTTGTTGCGCGGTACGGTGCACGATCCTACGACTCGGCGGATGGGTGGGGTTGCGGGGCACGCAGGAGTGTTTTCGACAGCGAGCGATGTCGCGATCTTTGCTCAGGGTTTGCTGGATCGGCTGGCAGGCAGGCCGAGTGATTTTCCGTTGAAGCGCGAGACGCTGAAGCTGATGACGCAACCGGAGCAGCCTGTTACGGCGGCGGGTGGGGCGACGATCTTTGTGCAAGAGGGGAAGACGACGGCGGGTATTGCCGCGCGGGGCTTTGGGTGGGACATCAATTCGCCATTTTCGCGGCCTCGCGGGCAGGTGTTCCCGATTGGGAATTTTGGGCATACGGGATTTACCGGGACATCTTTGTGGATGGATCCGAATAGCGATACTTTTGTGGTGATTCTTGCGAATTCGGTTCATCCGCGAGGAGCTTCGCCTATTTCTCCACTACGGGAAGGTGTAGCGACGGCTGCTGCGCGTGCGCTACATCTTTATGAAAAAAGGGGAGCTGTTGTTGCGGAGGCGCAGACCCTTACCGGGATTGATGTGCTGGAAGATACAAAGTTCATCGCGCTGCGGGAGGCGGCTGGCCGGCACAGCGGACATCTTCGGCTGGGTGTGATGACCAACCAGACCGGAGTTGATCGTGAAGGGCGACGCACGATTGACGTCCTGCTGCATAGCATTCCTGAGGTGGAGGTGAAGACGCTTTTTTCGCCGGAACACGGGCTTTTTGGAGCGAAAGACACTACGAAGATTGGGGATGAAGTGGATGCAGCCACTCACCTTCCGGTGGTGAGCCTTTATGGAGCAAAGGAGGAACAGCGACGGCCGAGTCTGGAGTCGCTGAAGAACATCGATGCGGTGGTGATCGACCTGCAGGATGCCGGGGTCAGGTTTTATACGTATCAGACGGTGGTGGGATATTTTCTCGAGGCTGCCGCGAAGGCGCAGATCGAGATCATCGTGCTGGACCGGCCGAATCCGATTGGTGGAGTGGCGGTGCAGGGTCCGGTGTCGGACAATGGCGTGGAGGCCTACACGGATTACATGCCTTTGCCGATTCGCGAGGGCATGACGCTTGGCGAGCTTGCGCTTTACTTCAACGGCGAACGGCTGGTACCGAGCACAACTTCGCCGAATGTGCGCGTCCCGATTCGTGCCCAGCTTACGGTGGTTGCGATGCGGAACTGGACGCGGGAGCGATACTTTGACGACACGGGGTTGAAGTGGATTAATCCGAGTCCGAACCTTCGCAGCGCGGCGGCGAACGTGGTGTATCCGGGGCTGGAGTTGCTGCAGTCCACGAATGTTTCCGTGGGGCGTGGAACGGAGATGCCGTTTCTGCATATCGGCGCTCCGTATATTGACTCGGCGCAACTGGTGGCTTATCTGACAGCGCGGAATATTCCGGGAATTCGCTTTGCGCCTGCGAGCTTTTCAGTGACGGAGGACGCGAACCACTTTCCGTTCCATGGAAAGACGCTTCCGGGAATCTCATTTACGGTGACAGACAGAAGCGCGTTTGATTCGCCTGAACTGGGAATTGAGCTGATTAGCGCACTGCATCATCTTTATCCAGGTTTCGCGATGGCAAAGGCCGAGCGTTTGATTGCAAACGTGGATACGATGAGGGCGCTCGAAAACCAGGAAGACCCTCGAAAGATCGCGGAGGCGTGGAAGACCGATCTCGCGGCGTTCGAGCAGCGGCGACAGAGCTATCTTCTCTATAAATAAGCCCTTCGTATTGCGAAGAAAAATATGTACCAATTGCGCACCCATGGGGCCACAATATTCATAGTCTCTTCGCCTTCCATACGTCACAATGGTTAAGACGATGTTCCGAGGTGCTCCCCCATGCCGCGCATTAATTTTCAGCAACAGCTCGCTGCTCTGAAAGACAAGCTCCTTGCGATGGCGGCGCTTTCGCAGCAGGCGCTTTCTTTGTCCCTGGAGGCGTATCTCACGGGGGATATGAGCCTTTGCGATCATGTGAAAGAGATCGAAGAGGCCATCAATGCGGCTGAGCGCGACGTCGACGAGATGGCTTACGACCTGTTGGCGAAGGAGCAGCCGATGGCGATCGACCTGCGCTTCATCCTCTCGGTGATCAAAATTAATGGCGACCTGGAGCGGATTGGCGATCAGGCGACCAACATTGCCTCGCGCACGCAGTTCCTGCATGACTCGCCGAAGATTTCGCTGCCGATCGATATTCCGGATATGGGGGAGAAGGTTGGGGTGATGATCCGTCGCGCGATTCAGTCTCTTCTGGAGGCAGATGCCAAGCTGGCGGAGTCCGTGCTCGCGATGGATGACGAGATCGACGATATGAATCGTGATGTGCAGGCTGAGCTGGTCGAGGTGATGCAACAGCATCCACTGGTCAGCGGACAGGCCCTGAACGCCATTATCATCTCGCGCAATCTGGAACGAGCCGCAGACCACGCCACTAACATCGCCGAGGATGTCATCTTCTGGGTCCGCGGCTCGGATGTGCGGCACAAGTTCTCGCTTGCTGAAGCAGACTAGCCATCTGTTGATTGCAGGACCCTTGGCGGAAGAATCAGCAGTTACACCTTGACGTTTGGCCGTGTCACAACTAACCTTGATGCATGGCTGGTTTTATGGCATGTCGTTGCGCTGCCTGTCGCATGTGTTGTTGCGATCGTGTGCGCCGTTGCCTATGCCTGAATCGGAGACCTGCTAACTAAGTCCCGAATCTTACAGCAGAAGCTACCCGCACCCACTTACCGAGTGGGTCTTGTTTTTTAAATTCTGAAACACAGTGATAAGGATCCCAATGAGCACTCCTGCCGCAGCCGTAGTGAAAGAGACCAAGGCCCAGAAGTCAGAACGGTTGAAGGCCGCCAAGAATCCCTGGGAAGCGTGGGAGGAGGTTCGCCAATTTGCAAGGGAGGGCCGCGAAAGCGTGCTGCCGGAGTGGGCCGGTACGTACTTCAAGTGGTGGGGGATCTACACGCAAGGTGACGGCGTGGGCGCCACGGGCGGCGTGGGCGGCGAAGGTAAGGCTACCGAATTTTTCATGATGCGCATCGGCTTGCCGAATGGGATTTTGACCAGCGCGCAGCTGCGGGTTATCGGGGAGCTCACGAAGAAGTACGCGCGGAACCTTGCCGATATCACCACGCGTCAGAACATTCAGCTGCACTGGTTGACGATCGAATCGCTTCCGGAGGTGGTCGATGCACTAACGGCAGTTGGACTTAGTCCGAAGGGGGCTTGTGGCGACGTGGTCCGGAATGTCACGGGCTGCCCGCTGGCGGGACTGGATGGGCATGAGATCATCGACGCTTCGCCCTTGGCGGTGGAGATTGCGCATAAGCTGACCGCAAACCCGGAGTTTTATAACCTGCCGCGGAAGTTCAAGATCTCCGTCACCGGCTGCTCGATGTGGTGCTCGTATCCGGAGATCAACGACGTGGCGCTCACGGCGATCAAGCGCACCGTGGACGGCAAAGAGGAGATTGGCTATACGCTTCGGGTGGGCGGCGGTCTTTCTACTGAGCCTCATCTGGCGGTGCGTATCCCCGCGTTTATCCAGCAGGACCAGGCTTACGCGGCGGTTCACGCTACGGCTGAGATCTTCCGCGAGCAGCAGGAGCTTCGCGAGAACCGCACGCGAGCACGAATCAAGTATCTCTTCATGCGGCATGGCTGGACCGCTGAGTCCTTCCTGGAAGCATTGGAGCAAAAGCTGGGCTACAAATTGGATCCGAGCCCAGTCTCGGAGGACGTCGTGCCGGACGACGTGTACCGCGATCACATCGGAATCGCACCACAGCGTCAGGCTGGCCTGTCGTCAGTCGGGGCGAGTGTCCTTCGCGGGCGTCTCTCGGGTGAGCAGCTTGTTCAATTGGCCGAGTTAGCGGAGCGGTACGGCAACGGTGAGCTGCGCACGACGATCATGCAGAACATCATCGTGGTGAATGTGCCCAACGCGAAGACGGCGGACCTTGTTGTTGCGCTCAACACGCTGGGCCTGCAGGTGGATGTTTCGGCGTTCTGGCGTGGGGCGATTGCCTGCACCGGCACGGAATTCTGCAAGCTCGCCATCGCTGAGACGAAGGGCTTTTCGAAGTGGCTCGTCAGCGAGATGGAGGAGCGTCTTCCCGGCTTCGATCAGCAGATTAAACTTCATGTGACCGGCTGCACCAATAGCTGCGGTCAGCACTGGATCGCAGACATCGGGCTCGAAGGCAAGAAGATCAAGAAGGATGGGCAGCTGGTCGATGCCTTTTACTTCTGTGTTGGAGGAGCAGTCGGCAGGTTTGCGCGGACCGCTCGTCCACTGGGGTATCGGGCGGCGGCTGACGAGGTTCCTGACGCTATTGAACGGTTGCTCCGCGGATATCTTGACGCGCGCCAGCCTGACGAGGATCTGCGAGCATACTTCGGGCGGATGGATGACGATAGTCTGCGCGCGCAACTTGCAGGTACTGTTGTGGACCCGGTCGAGCGCGATGCGCCACCGGTCGGCGCGGGCCGCCATGCGCCGGGAGAGTAGGTTTATTCCATGGACCTCTTTCCTATTTTCCTGAAGATTGCTGCACGGCCCTGCATCGTTATCGGAGCAGGTAATCTGGCGGAATCGAAGATTGAATCGCTGCAGGCGGCTCACGCCAGGGTGACGGTGATTGCACCAGAAGCGCGACCGCGCATTGCTGATCTGGCTGCAGCGGGCGAGATCGAATGGTTGCAGCGGGAGTACGCTGAAGGCGATCTGACGGGGCATTTTCTGGTGGTGGCTGCGACGAATAATTCCGCGGTTAATCGTGCGGTTTACAGGGAAGCTACGGAGAAAAATGTCCTCTGCAACGCAGTGGATGATCCGCCGTTTTGTGACTTTTATTTTCCGTCGGTGGTACGGCGGGGGGACCTTCAGATCGCTATATCCACGGCCGGTGCGAGTCCCGCGCTGGCCCAGAGATTGCGTAAGGAAATCAACGCGCAGCTGCCGCTCGATGCCGGCGACTGGTTGACGGACCTGGGCAATCTTCGGCGCGAGGTGACGCAGATGGAGCCGCTGAATGAGGAACGGAAGTGGCTGCTTCATCAACTGGCTCAGCGTGAGGTCTGTGGGTACGAGGGTTGCCCATCGCGCTTGCTGGCGCGTAAGCATGCTTTGACAAATCCGTTGCCGGAGAAGAAATCGTGAATGCCTCCGCTGAGCCCGGCACGGTCTACCTTGCGGGAGCGGGGCCAGGGGATCCCAATCTGCTTACGCTTCGTGTGCTGCGGCTGCTCGAGACTGCGGATGTGATTCTTCCCGACGATCTGGTGTCGGAGGAGATATTGGCGCTCGCCCATGCCGGGGCGGAGATTATGCCGGTGGGCAAACGCTGCGGACAGCCTCGGATTACGCAGGCTGAGATTCATGTTCTGATGCTTGAGGCGGCGCGGGCGGGGCGATCGGTTTTGCGGCTGAAGTCGGGGGATCCTTTGATCTTTGGCCGTGCGGGAGAAGAGATTGCTGCGCTCCGCGGCGGCAATATTCCCTTCGAGATCGTTCCTGGAATTACGACTGCGTTTGCAGCCGCTGCCAGGCTGAAGACGCCGCTGACGGATCGTAGCGCTGCGTCGAAGCTGATCCTTGCCACGGCGCACCATGCGGCGGGAAAGCTGGAGCTTACTCCGAAGTGGACCGGGGCGTTTCCTGACGATGCGACCCTGGTGATCTATATGCCGGGGCGAAAGTTTCGAACGCTGGCCGATGACCTGATTGCTTCCGGGATAGACGCTGCGACACCGTGCGTCGCGATCAGCAAAGCGACTAGCCCCGATGAGCAGGTGTACAGCGCGACCCTTGCGGAGCTTGAGGATGACGGGGTTGGTCCGGCGCCTGTGATTCTTCTGGTTGGCCACGCGATCCGAATAGCGGTGGACGGGGCGCGAGTCGTTGAAGAATTGATCAGGCTTTGAATCTGTGCCGGAAGGCGCCTGCTGCACCGGCCATGCCTGTCAGCAACAATACGAAGCTGGCTGGCTCTGGCACCTCGGAGACGGGCGGGGCGATTGGTACATCGGGAGGCAGGACTGTCCCACTACCAGGATGGTTGCCACCGGGAGATGTGATGCCGCCGGTAAAGGTCGGATTGTAGATTGGCGGCCCGCCATTGGGTGAACCTCCTTCGTTGAAAGGAGGGGGAGGAACGCCGTCCTGCGCGATCATTTCGCCGAAACCGGAGGGTAGCACGTCGACTCCGTCGTTGAGCGGATGCGGAATGTAGGGAAGAGGAGTCTCCTCTCCGATGACCGGTTCGTCAACGTCGTCTTCCGGTAAGACACCGCAGGCCAGATTGAAGTGGTGGAGCGTCTGCTTGCGGGTCATCCGCGGAGCCTTGGCAAGGACGAGCTTCGGTTTCGGTTGCACCTGTGCGATCTTGCGCTGGGCATACAACTTGGCGCGGCGCTTGGCGGCAGCTATTCGCTGGAGGTTCCGCGAATGCGCCAGTTCGGCTCGATAGGCTGCAAACCATCGTTCACAGTCTGTAGACGCGTTTACACACGTCGCCGATATGCTGACAAAGGTCACCAAAAGCAGTAGATAGGTCAAGCGTCGCATTCGTTTCACCTGGAGTACAAATCTCTGTTCGACTCGTCGTACTTGGGACGAATGCTAGTGGATATTGCAATTAGAGAGCCAAAGCCGAGAGACACTTGGAGGTGCTAAATATTGCAGAATTCAGGTAAATACTTTGCACATGTGGGAATATTTTACCCTTTTGTACCAATTGTTTTCCTACTTTTTCTTGTGATGCATCCGAATGTTATGTGGAAAATCCCTGCTAAGCATTGGCTTAGTCTCAGTTAGGCGAAGGAATACCGGCCCAGCAGATCGATTCTCGCTGAGTTTCCTTCAACTCGTCCGTGAGGCAAAGGTCCAAAAGAGGCAAATGTTATCCGCAAAAGTTTGCAATCATGTTGCCAGAGAACCAGTTTGAACACAACCTTTTTCTGATTTTGGCGTTCAATCAAATAGGAATGCGGACGCTTCCCAGGTCCGTGTCCCGGCAAAGTCACTGACGCCTGAGGGCGTACTGGGCTCTGCATAGGAGATTCGAAATGCGCTTCTTCCGGTACCTCGCTCTACTCAGTATTCTCTTGCTCCCGGCTGCGGTTTACTCGCATGCTCAGGTCTCGGTTGGAATTGGAATCGGCGGCCCGGTATATGGGGGGTACGGCTATGCTGCGCCGGTCTGCCCTTATGGCTACTACGGCTATTCTCCCTACGCTTGCGCGCCCTACGGCTACTACGGACCGACGTGGTTCAACAGCGGTATTTTTATCGGGGCTGGTCCCTGGTATCGCGGCTACGGATATGGATACCGCGGCGTTTACGGCTATCGCCCTGGTTATGGCTATGGTTACGGACGACCCGGCTATGGCTATGGACGACCCGGTTACGGATATGCACGCCCTGGTTACGGTGGCGGCAACCGTGGCTTCGTGGGAGGCGGCGGCGGCTACGGTGGGGGCGGATACCGCGGCGGCGGCAGTGCCGGCGGATTCCACGGCGGTGGTGGTGGTGGATTCCACGGCGGTGGCGGTGGCGGATTCCATGGCGGTGGCGGACACCGGTAAGCTTTCCGGAGTTGATCAATACTAAGCGGCTGCAGGATTCACTTCTGCAGCCGCTTCTGCTTTCAGGTACGACGAGAATCGGTCGCTATCTCAACCTCTTTTCGGCCTCCTTAGTGGCTTCGTAGATCTGGTCGAAGGACTCTACGGCGTAGAGGACGGGCTGCATCTCGCTGGTCTGGAACTCCTGGTTGAGTACAGCGTCGAGATCGAAGTCTTTGACCTCGCACCCGCCGGCGAGCACGCGGGTGCATTCGCCGTGCGAGGAGATCAGGCCGCTGCCGTAGACCTTGATTTCGCCATCCTGACGGATGAGGCCGAATTCCACGGTGAACCAGAAGAGGCGCCCCATACGCTCGAGCGCGTCGGGGCGGGCCATCAGGCCGGCGCAGATCTTGCCGTAGCTTTCGAGAAAGTTTGCGAAGACGGGGTGGGCGTGCATGGGCACGTGGCCGAAGACGTCGTGGAAGATGTCGGGCTCGGGGGTGTACTCCATGGAGTCGCGCGAGCGGAGCCAGGTGGTGGTGGGGAACATGCGCGCGGCTAGCATCTCGAAGAACGCGTCCGCGGGGAGGAAGCCGCTGACCGGGGTGGACTGCCAGCCAGTTCTGGGTTGGAGGAGGGCGCTGACCTCGGTGAGGTTGGGCAGTTTGTCTTCGCGGAGGCCGATCTGGTGGAAGCCGTCGAGGTATTCGCGGCAGGCGTGTTCGCGTAACTGGGGCATGCGGCGGGTTACGAGTTCGGCCCAGATTGCGTGTTGTTCGGGGGTGTAATCGGCCCAGGTTTGTTCGATCAGATACGGTGCGGCCACATGCAGTTTGCTCTGGGCCAGATTCAATGTCGATGTTGCGATTCCCATGGTGTCCTTCTCGGCGCTTTCGGGCCTGCAAAAGCATACTCTTCCTGAGAGGTGTTTTGTCAGGCTGCCGTTACCCCCTCCCCCTTCCCCCCGGGGGTATTTTGCGCATAAAATCTTTGCCTTCAGTTACCTGCGGCGTGCTGGTGCCTGCAAAATATTCATAACAAAAGGGTTGTCCACAAAATACTTTGTATCAATAAGTTAGCCCCGGAGAGTGTCCGGGGCTTGCCTCTTT
>JAOAPF010000279.1 GCA_025462755.1 Edaphobacter sp. | reverse complement strand
GCTGCCTCCGCCGAAGGGGAAGTAGGTGAACTTTGGGCGGGCGGCTTTGGCTTCGGGGGTGAAGCGGTCGGGATCGAAGCGCAGCGGGTCGGGGAAGTATTCGGGGGTGCGGCTCATGATGTATTGGCTGAAGAAGACGTGGGCGCCGGCGGGGATGTTGTAGGGGCCGAAGTGGACTTCGCGGGTGGACATACGGCCCATGGCCCAGGCGGGCGGGTAGAGGCGCATGGATTCGGCGAAGACCTGCTCGGTGTAGCGGAGGCTGGGATAGTCGGCCAGGGTGGGGAGGCGTTGCTGGTTGCCGATTCCGGTTCCGGTTCCGGTTCCGAGGACAGCGTCGAGTTCGGCGTGGAGTTTGGCTTCTACTTCCGGGTTTTGGGAGAGGAGGTACCAGGTCCAGGTGAGGGCGTTGGCTACGGTTTCGTAGCCGGCGAGGAAGATGGTGAGGACTTCGTCGCGGACCTGGTCGTCGGACATGCCGGCTTGCGGATGGGCTTGGGATGCGGGATCGTCGGTCTCGTACTTGCTTGCGAGGAGCATGGAGAGGAGATCGCCTTTGTCGACTGCGGATTTGCGATGCTCGGTGATGAGGCGGTTGACGATGGCGTCGAGGCGGGCTTTGGATTTGCGGAATTTGACGATGCCGGGGATGGGGAGGTGTAGGACGGATTCGATGCGGGGGAAGGCGACGATGAAGTTGTAGAGATGCATGACGGTGTTGACTTCGTCGTTGATGGCGCGGATGTCGGGGGTGACGTCGGTGTCGAAGAGAGTGCGAGCTACGATTTCGAGCGAGAGGGCCATGCTGGCGGCGGAGATGTCGAGGCTTTGGCCGGGCTGCCACTGGTCGCGGTGGGATGCGGCGATCGAGACGATCTGGTCTCCGTAGGCGGCGATGCGCTGGCGGTGGAACGCGGGGGCCGCGATGCGGCGCTGGCGGATGTGGATGGGATCTTCGGAGGTGATGAGGCCTTCGCCGAGGAGTACCTTCATGCGGCGGACGGTGCGCTCCTTGACGAAGTGTTGGGCGTCGGTGACGAGGACTTGCTGGATGTAGCGGGGATCGTTGAGAAAGACGATGGGAGTGCCCATGAAGCGGTAATGGGCGATGTTGCCGTAGGTCTTGAGGAGATATTCGAAGAGGCGGATGGGGTGGCCTAGTTTGACCCAGGGCCGGAACATATAAACCGGCAGTGGGAAGCGGAGGCCGGGGATTTTTTTGGCGAGGCGAGGGACGGCTGGCGTAGTCGAGGGCGGCGCAGAGGGCGGAACAGGGCTGGGCGGGGAGGGCGGGGAAGAGGCGGGGGCTGCAGAGCGGGGAGTCATGCTTCCACAATGGATGCAGGGACGGGCGCTTCCGCTGTGCTGATTCTCCTCGCGACGATGGCGTGAATTTCCTTCTCGATTTCTTCGATGCTGTCGTTTCGGTCGATGATAACGACGCGGTTTGGTTCGCGGGCGGCGATCTCTTTGTACTTGTCGTAGATGCGGCGGTAAAAGTCGTCGGGCTCGCGCTCGAAACGGTTCTCGTCGGTACCCTGGCGCTCGACGTGGCGCTGGTTGCGGCGGCGGGCTCGTTTCAGGGACGACTCGAGCGAGGGCAGCAGGAGGAGGGTGAGGTCGGGCTGGAGGTTGTCGCAGGCCGCGGCGTGCATGGCGAGGACGCGTGGACTGCCGAGCTGGCGGCCGCCGCCCTGGTAGGCCTCGGACGAGTCGGTGTAGCGGTCGCAGAGGACGATGGAGCCGGCGGCGAGGGCGGGAAGGACGATCTCGGCGATGGACTGGGCGCGGTCGGCGAACATGAGGGCCATCTCTGCGGCAGGGGCGATGGGGCCGAGGGCGGCTTCGGATTTTGAGTCGAGCAGGACGCTGCGGATGCGGTCCCCGAGGGCGGTGCCGCCGGGGTTGCGGAGGGTGACGACGGTGTGGCCTTCGGCCTCGAGGGTGGCGGCGAGGCGGCGAAGCTGGGTGGTTTTTCCAGAGCCGTCGAGGCCTTCGAATGTAATGAAATATCCGCGGGGCATAAGCTTCAGTCTACCGCGACCTTCAGTCTACCGCGCGGGAATAGACCGCATCCAAAGAGAGCAGCGAAGGTTCTCGAGGGAGGGAGGGGTCGTTATGTTGATGGTTGCGTTCATCGCGATTATTCTGGCGCTGTTTGTGCTCCTTGGAGTGTTCGCCTTGATGGCGAAGGAGCAGAAGCGGGGGGAGCAAAGCGGATCGCAAAATGCAGCTGGTAGCGCGAAACACGGATAGGCTACAGGACCCATTGAGGTCTGACTGCCAAGGGGCTACTTTCCGGCGGCTACGGTGGGTGTGGGCTGCCAGGTAACGCCGGTGTCGGTGATGACGATGGCTAGCGGGCCTTCGGCGCCTTCTTTTAGGAAGGGACCGTCGGATTTGTGGTCCTGGTGGGTGCTGTCGGTGTAGAGGAGCTTCATGCTGCCGGAGCCGAGGACCTTGAAGCGGTAGTGGAAGTCGGCGCCGGGGGCGAGGTTCTGGGTGCCGAAGCTGGCGCTGGGGTAGTCGACTTCGAGGAGTTCTATGGGCCTGGTCGTGCGGTTGCTGACGGTGGTGGCGACATAGGGGGAGTGGCAGCCGGTTGTTGCGATGAGAGCGAAGAGGGCGAGGGCGGGGATGGAACGCATGAGAGTCAAGGGTATCAGGCAAGGGAGAGGGTTGCGCTGAGGCATCCGGGGTTCACCGAGTTCGTTACGAAGCTCAGTTCGGTAGATCGTGGAGCGACGCAAATGATCTCCTTGACGCTCTCAGGATTTGGGATTGTGCGTCCCCCCCCGCTGCGCTCTATCAGGCTTCATGAAGCTTTGCCAGTCTGGTTGCATTGCCCGTGACTCGGGAGTGATTCGGATTGCTTCCCATATGCCGACTTGAACGAAGCCGCAAGAACAGCGGCGGACGCATGCGCGTGTTCTTGGACTGACATTTGAGGCAGCGGGGGTAGCTTGGTGCGCAGAGGAGGATTCTCTGTGAACCAACTACGTTATC
>JAOAPF010000269.1 GCA_025462755.1 Edaphobacter sp. | reverse complement strand
ACGCTGCAAATCGGCCATGTGCTTGGCGAAATCGCCATTCTTGAACTGCTCCATAGCCTTCTCAAACTGTTCCTTCTCCTCCGGCGTCAGCACGCGCACTTGCCCGTTGATGCTCACTATCTCGTCGCCATCCGGGCCCAAGCGATACACATAGTTGCTTTTCTTTTTGTTCTTCTCTTTGTCTGCTGGAGCCGCAGGTGAATTTACCGGAGCCGCAGGCGCGATCGGAGCCACCGCAGGCGCGGCCGGTGTTACAGGAGCAAGCACAGGTGCCGGGGGTGTCACAGGTGCTGCTGGCGCAATCGCAGCCGGCGCCGGTGCTCCAACCGGTGAAGGAGGCGCAATCGCAGGAATATTCTGCTGCGCTCGCAACGCGACCGGAGCCGCAGCCGCCATAGCATAGGGCGCGGCAAAAACAACTGCGGCTGGCGCAACCACACTCCTTGCCGATACAGGAGCACTCGCCGCAATCACACGCGTTGCCGTTACCGGAGCCACCGGCGCAACCGCAGGCTTCGCCAATCTGTGGACACAAACCTGCGGTGCAACCACAGGCGCATCCGCAGAAGTCACAACAGTCGCACGCAGCACAGCCGTCTGCACCCCAGGCGAAACCGCCTCACTCTCCGCCGCCATTGTCGGAACCACATGGAACGAAGCCGCCATCAATGTCGCCGCCGCCATTGCCGTCGCTCCGCTCACCAACCGGGTCAGCTTCGCGCGCGCACTCAGTGCCGTCTTTGCTTCCATCAGCCGCATCACCCGCTCCTCCAGCACATTGGAGCTGAACAGGCCTACAAACTCCGGCCGCTCCGCCAACCCGCCGCTAAGCATCCGACGCGCCATGGTCACCAGGCATCGCGCATAGCCAAGCTCGGAGCGCATCTCACGCGCCGCCATCTCGTCACACGCCATCTCGCGCGTCCGGCGAATCCTCTGCTGCACCACGTACGCCACCGGATGCCACCCCACAGGCAGCACCACCAACTGGCAGACGCCGTTGGTCAAATAGTCCCGCCGCTTCACATGCGCCAACTCATGCAGCAGCGCCGCCCTCACCTCGTCCTTGGGATGCCCGGCAAATCCCTCAGGAAGCAGCACCACCGGCGACACCGCGCCCACCACCATCGGGCTCGTCACTGCGGCGCACTCCCGCACCGCCGGCAAACTTACGTCGAAGCTCCTGCCAAAATCCCTCAGCACCGTCTCTGCGGCCGAGCACAAAGCCACCTCCCGCGAGACCTCCACCAGCCCCTGCGCGCTATGCCAGGCCTTCACCACGCGAAGCAGGCCCAGCAACACCGAACCCACATACGCACCCAATATCCAGTGGGTCACCGTCGCCGACAGATGCACGCGCTGCACACGAGCCGGCAGTCCCCACATGCCCTTCGCAGCCTCTTCTCTCGCCATCGGCACGCTGCCCACCGTCAGCGGCGGCAGCGCATCCACCGCGTCTACTCCCGCCGATCTCTGGACAATCCGCCCCCTCGCCAACTGATCGAAGGTCGCACCGGAAGTTGCCTTGGGTATTGCAACGATATCTCCGTTGCCTATCCCGAACGCCGGCAGCAACACCGCAATCCCCAGCACCGCCAGCCACACTCTGTACTGCGTCCGCGGACCCGGCTTCATCAACCAGAGCAGAACCCACGCCCCGGCAGCCAGTACAGGAAGTTGCCACAACGCATTCGCAAGATACTCCAGCATCGCTCGTTCCATCACTGCTCCTCCTCGGCTAACTCTCCGCCTGCCTCTTCGCTTAGCTCTCCGCCTGATCCCCCGCCGCTTCACGTTCTGCCGCCGCAAGCCTCTCCGCCACTCGCGCCAGCTCCTCGGCGCTGATCTGCCGCGCATCCACCATCGCCATCAGCAGCGCCTCGCTCGATCCCCCAAACACGCGCGCAACCATATCCTTTACCGCATTTCCCGTCGCGCGCTCGCGGCTCACTGCCGCCCGGTACCGGAACGCCCGCCCCTCCTGCACCCGCTTCACCTTGTCTTTGCGCAGCAGAACGTTCAGCATCGTCTGCACCGTCGTATAAGCCAGCTGCGCCTTCAATCGCGGCTGCACCTCAGAGACCGTGCTGGGACCAGCCTCCCACAGCACCTGCATAATCTCCAGTTCCAGCGGCGTCAGCGCCTGATCCATCTTCCGTTGCGTACTCACGTTGCCTCGTCTCCTAAGAACTTAGGAGATTATGACGAAGCAAAACTTGTTTTGTCAACTAAAGCGTTAGGACTTCCCGAAAAAATTAACACCCCGCCCTACCCGGAACCCCTGTCTCACATGAGGAGCCGGGCTCGCGCGTCGTATGCTGAAGAAATGATTGATCATCCCAGTCCGGAAAAAGGCGAACCCCCATGCCCCGACCGTCTAGAAAAGTCTGTCTCACGCTCTGGATCACTCTGACCGCAGTCGCGCAGAATACCCAGCCAACGCCGAAGTCCTACAACTGCTTTCATACCGCCACCCCCATCGAAATCGACGGTAAGCTGGATGACCCCGCCTGGAAGAAAGCCGATTGGACCACCGACTTCGTCGACATCGAAGGAGCAGCCAAACCGCAGCCGCGTTTCCGCACCCGAGTCAAAATGCTCTGGGACGATCAATACCTCTACATCGCCGCCGAGTTGCAGGAACCAGACGTAAAGGCCACACTCACCCAGCATGACTCCGTCATCTTCCACGACAACGACTTCGAGGTCTTCATCAAGCCTCTTCCCAACACCGAAAGCTACTACGAGTTCGAGATGAATGCACTCAACACCGGCTGGGACCTCTACCTCAACAAGCCCTACAACAAACACGGCAAGGCCGATAACTCCTGGGACATTCCAGGACTCAAGACCGCAGTCGCCATCCAGGGAACCCTCAACGACTTCCGCGACGAGGACCACGGCTGGACACTCGAGATCGCCTACCCATGGCAAGCCTTCCAATCGCGCCAGGAAGTGCCGCCGCCGCACGCCGGAACCGTATGGCGCATCAACTTCAGCCGGGTCGAATGGAAGGCCGGTCAGCCGCGCGAAGACAACTGGGTCTGGTCACCACAAGGAGTCATCAACATGCACGTCCCTGAACAATGGGGATACCTGCACTTCCGAGACGCTAAACAATCCGACGCTAAATAATCCGGCCTTATGCCAGCCCGGTCGACTCCGCCTGCTCCTGTGCATGGTAACTACTCCGCACCAGCGGCCCACTCTCCACATGCTTGAAGCCCATCCCCAACGCCTCATGCTTCAGAAACGCGAACTCCTCAGGCGTGTAGTACCGCGCCATCGGCAGATGATCCCGCGAAGGCCGCAGATACTGCCCGATCGTCAAGATATCGACGCGGCGGTCCGCCAGATCGCGAAACACCGCCAGCAGCTCGTGCATCTCCTCGCCCATCCCCACGATGATGCCCGTCTTCGTCACAATCTGGTCGCCCTCGCGGTCCGAGAACATCTCCGCCGCAAGCGCCTTAGCACCAGCCAGAAACCCAAGCGACCGCTCATACCGCCCACCACTCTTCGCCACCCGATACAATCGCGGCACCGTCTCGATATTGTGGTTCAAAATCTCCGGCCGCGCCGCCACCACCAGCCGCAACGCCTCTTCCACCCCCTGAAAGTCCGGCGTCAGCACCTCCACCCGGCACCCCGGAGCCTGCATCCGGATCTCTTCGATCACACTCACAAACGCCCGCGCCGCCCCTACATTATCGTCATCGCGATTCACGCTCGTAATCACGGCATGCGCCAGCCCAAGCTGCGCCACCGCATAGGCCACCCGTCGAGGCTCATCAAAATCAATCGGCTCCGGCTTTCCCTTCGGCACCGCGCAAAACCCGCACCGCCGCGTACACAGATTCCCCAGCATCATGAACGTAGCCGACTTCTGATTCCAGCACTCCCCAATATTCGGGCACTGCGCGCTCTCGCAAACCGTATGCAGATTCAGCTCCCGCGCCATCTTCTTCAGATTGTGAAAGGTCTCGCCCATCGGCGCCTTCGCCTTCAGCCACGCCGGCTTAGCCGCGGGCTTCCTGGGCGTCAGATCAATTTGCACCAGCTCAGTGTTCAACTGGATTTCCGATGATGCAACTGGCGGAGTCATCCCTTCCATTGTATCCGCGCGCCGCAAAATCGCCCGAATCGCACCAGACAAGTGCAAACGTAACCAATCCGGTA
>JAOAPF010000254.1 GCA_025462755.1 Edaphobacter sp. | reverse complement strand
CTCGATCAAGGCGCATGCCCGCAGGTCCGACGAAAGGACGCCCTGCAATGTCTTCTTTGTCGCCCGGCTGTTCACCGACGAACATAAGCTTCGCATCTGAAGGTCCCTCGCCAAATACGGTCTGGGTTCCCACTTGCCATAAATAACATGCCTTACAAGTCGTCGCAATCTCGCGGAGTTGATCGAGCGTGGCATCCGGCGGAATGAGATCGGCTGCCGTGCCTTCTTTTTTGCTTTTTCGTTTTTGTTCCCGCTTGACAGGTTGACGTTTCCGCGGCACGGTCATTCAGATGTGCAGGAAGAACACCACGGTTGCCATGTCACTGATTCGAAGGTTACTTTGATGTGGAAAGAATGGCTCCTCAGGTAGGACTCGAACCTGCCTGTAAACCGCAATGAAAGGACTTAGCAGGCACGGCTGGCAAATCTCAGTCCTTGTAAGTACATGATAGACAGGAAAGTGATTTCTGGAATCAGTTTCCAACTTGTGTGCAGCACAATCAACACGCGTTCCGGCTTCTTCTAAATCAATCGGCGTGAGGTGTCAATGCTCACAATGTCAGCTCGCTGTGCACGAAATTCTGTAACCCTCGAGAATCGCCCGCCAACCTTGTGACAGCAATGTGAGGGTAGACAATCCTAGGTCAGTTCGGAAAGTGCTCGCCACGTTCACGAGAACAGCAAGACAGCAGCGATATGCCGTGCTTCGACGGTTTGCTCTACAGGTAGATCATTTCATCTTCCAGAAGAGAGATCGCAAGATCTGCAAGCCACACAAAACTTATGCCATGTGTCACCTTTGCTTGAGTTAGCCCAATCTGAAATCGCTTTTGTGATCATGAACAGACAGCGGTTCTGGCAGGCGGCAGCAATGCCGTGCGCTGCCCATCTCTATGCCGAAAGCTTTCTGTGACGACCCGAACCTCCTTGGCGTATTCGGCGTAGCCGATCACACTCGCTGAACACTCAAAGTGCGCAGTCGCCGTGAATGGTCGGCTCGATTCCGCAATTCGACTTTTTCCCCATTTGACACAACAAGAATGCTCGCTCGGCCACGCGGTCATTGCTTCCGCATGGGGGATAGGACGATGGTTGTTACAGATTTCGAGCAAACGCTAAATAAGTTACCTCCGTTATCTTCCGCCAGGAGATTCAACTCATATGCTTGTCCTATATGGTTTGTCATCGCCCTTTTGCAAGCAGCATTGCGCAACGAGAACCATTAGCAATCGACATTGCCGTTCCCGAGGAGAGGTGAGGTCTTAGTTCGAATGGGTTTCTACATCCGTAAAGGTTTTAACTTCGGTCCTCTTCGATTGAATTTGTCCCGCTCCGGCCTGGGCGCATCGTTCGGAGTTAAAGGCGCGCGCATCGGTGTTGGACCGAGGGGCAGCTACATTCACATGGGCCGAGGCGGTCTTTACTATCGGCAAACTCTTAGTAGTCCCTCCTTACGTCCCCGAATTCGACAAGCTCCAGTTCCCACGTCCTCCCCGGAGATCCCGACCAGCGATAACTTACGAGAGATCGCGAGTAGTGCGGCAGTCACTATGGCTGACAGTTCCGCGACTGACCTGCTATTCGAGTTGAATCGCGTGAAGAAGCGGACTGAGATGTTCCGGATTGCTCTGGTGATCGGAACCATAGTCATCTTCTGGTTGGGGCTGGCAGGATCTGGCTGGTGGTGGGTTATGCTGGCATTGATCGCGACTATTGTCCTTGCTCTCTACGCTCGACACTTCGACGTGCTGAAAGGAACCGCGATCCTGAACTACGCGCTTGACGGTGAAGCTGCGGAAGAGTTTGCGAAGCTGCAGTCGCCGTTTCGACAGTTGGCAGGATGTGAAGTTGTTTGGAACATCGACGCGACAGGACGCAATACAGACGCAAAGCGCAATGCTGGCGCTACTACTAACCTGCAGAGAACAGAGATCCGGCCCATATTTTCCCGACCGCCCAAGGTTCAGTGCAATTTAGAAGTGCCTACCCTCAAAGCCGGGAGAACCACACTGTACTTTTTCCCTGATCGCTTGCTGGTCTACGACTCGGCTGGGGTCGGAGCCGTTGCTTACTCTGACCTAAAAGTTGATGCGCAAGAAAGCAGCTTTGTTGAGAGTGGGAGATTACCGAAAGACTCCCGTCAGGTTGGAACTACTTGGCAGTACGTTAATAAGACGGGCGGACCTGATCGGCGATTTAACAATAATCGTCAATTGCCGATAATGCGGTACGGAGTGGTCGCATTCTCAAGCAACTCGGGTCTCAACACTCTGTTCATGTGCTCCCGATCTGATCTCGCGGTTCTATTCAACGGATTTGTGCAAGTCGCGCCAAAGGCCCGGCACGCGCAGGTGTAAGAGAGCTTCTACTTCACGCTTACAGATCCAAGGAGTGCTATTAATCGACCACATTGAGGAAATGGATTGCCGCAAAAACGGCGCACTTGCGAGCCAAACTTTAGGGTTGGAGTTAGGCAGCTGGACCTGTAGGCCGAATTCACTTGGGCCGTATTGCAAACAAAGAAGTTGTTTTGAATCAATCGAGGCAAAGTGTCGATGATGGTCAGCTTTGTCAGTGACGGCAGCTTTGTCAGTGATGGCAGGTTTTACCTCACACCGGCGTCACAAGTGTAGTTGGACTTACTATAAGCCCCAATTTTTCGTCTGGAGTTGCCGGTTACTCGACAGCTACTGTTTGCTACCCGAGAATGTACCAGTTACACCGTCACAAATAGGTGTGCTAGTGCTGCAGGATCCAGTCCCAGCCATCACACCGTTGGTGATGGTGCCGCTGCCGGTAAACTTGACAAAATTGCCATTCCTGTTTCCTGCAACGAAAACTAAGTTCAACGTGGCTCCAGATGAAACCGGATCTGAGGGTACCCCTATCAAAACCCCCTGACTCGTACTTTTCACGGAGCTTGGTATGCCAGTTCCAGATATGGAGCCTTGCCCACTGTTATTGTTCGCGATGAAGCACGCCGGTCCTTGCACAGAAAACGTACCTACCGGGGTTGTGACCGTGCAGGGACTTTGAATTAACATCAGTTGGTAACTACCAGGCCCGCAACTTTGCGAACACTGCGACCCCAGATTCCCGGTTGAAGTTGCAGTCGTAGAAACAGTCCAATTCCCCACCATCGAGGTACCTGAAGCGGATGCCGAACCGGGATCCTTCGTGGAGCTACACCCAGCCGTGAGGAGCAGCAGAATCAACATCAAAAAACGTGTCATTTTGGACTCCTTTTGTCAGCCATTTACCTCGGACATCTGGTTTTAACAGTGAATGCGAAGCGCTTCTTTAAAGACTGCGGAAGAATGCAGGACACCCATTCCGATGTCGCATCTTTCAGCTTAAGTGCACTCGTTAACAAAATCTTGTCGCCGGGGACTTTACGAAAAAAAAGAGTTATTCGTCGGGCCGAAAAAGCAGAAAACACTGGTGAAGACGCAAAGCTCGTATTTTCACCGATGAAGAATGTAGTGCTGTGAGAACTCAATGTCAAGAAATATTCGGCAGCCTGGCCTGGTTGCCTGTATGTAGATTCCTACCAAATGAAATGAATGCACATAGGACATCAAGAAAGCATCGATGCAACGGCTGCGCGGCGCGACTCCCTACGACAAAAATGCCCGCGGATACGATTGAAACGGTTGAAAAGCACTACACGCCATTTGCGAAGGTACTCCGGGGCATGCCATCGATCCTTGAAAATCGCGCTGGACTCGCGTCTACCGTCACACCAGCGTCACAATTCACAAGACCGTATACTAGGCTATTGAAGAAGAAAGAATTGTGGCAGCCGGACCTGTAAGCCGAATTCTCCGGCTCGCATTGCAAACAAAGGAACTTGTTTTGAATCAATCGACACGAAGCGTCAATGACGGCAGCTTTGTCAATGATGGCAGGTTTTGCGTCACGCCTGCGTCACAGTTTTTAGTTTACGCCAGCACCTCGACGTGGACATGAGGGTGGGTAACCCTAGATCAGCCCGGAAAGAGCTCGCCACGGCAAAGCCAATGGCAAGACGGCAGTGATAAAAGCAGGGCGTAGCTCTGATTCCTGGAAGTCCGGAAGCGAAACATAACGGTGCCTGCGACTAACCAATTGTTTCGTTCCCTTATTCCGTTAATTGACCTGATCGGCGTCGCATGTCGTTCATGAGCCTGATTTCCAGGGCAGATCGAAACGCATTCGAAATATGCGGGTCCAAGAAGCGGTTCAGGCTCCTCAAGTCAGCCCTGATCCGTCCTTCATCATGTTCGTGGATGGTTCCTTGGATGCACAGCCATGCACACAGATGCGGGGTGTCCTGGATGGATTCATGATCGATCACGCTTTCGGCAAGGCGTTTCGCCTTCTGGTCATCGGAAAAGAAGCTTTGTCCCGTACGCTTTGCCCACGCAATCGAAGAGAGTTCGCCCTTGCTAATTGCCAGTCGTCCCTCCAACGAAGCCACCTCTTGTAAATCCTCCAATTCAATATCGCAAAACATGATCTCGCCAGCAGCAACTCGTTCCCGTAGGCGTTTCCTGAGTTCGTTCCATTCCGGCGAATTTGCGCCTCGCTTGTGCAGGCACTCGTAACGGACAAACTGCGTCGAACTCATCGACATGCCCACGGCTTTGGAGTTCCGATAGAGGAACAGGCTTGCTAAAACATTCCACAGCGCGCACGTGTCGACGACGTTAAGAAGCTTGAATGTGGAGTAAGAATTCACTTTTCGACACCCGCCACGAAAAGCGCGGTGATCTCCGACAGATCATCCTCCGAAATAAGCATCATCTCAGCAGCGCGAGCACGTGAGATAAAGCCATTCCTGAGTGCTTCCATACATTCGTTCACATAATGGAAAGACAGGCCCCGCTCCAGCAAGGCGGACTTTCGCTCGCGCGTCCTGCCGGATTCGTTTGCTATTTCCGGATCAATCTTCTGATTACGCGGAATCGGACCGGCCTTTAGTTCATCAAATCGTTCGCTGGTAATTAGCCCATGCTCTTTCAGGGCTATGCGCAGCATTTGTGTGCTTACCGTCAGCTTTGCAGCCCATAGGTTGAGATCGGATTGTACCCATCCGCCTTTGCCAACTGAAATGCCCTTCAAGAATTCCGGAGGCACCAAATAATGTGATGCAAACACGTTGGCGCGAACCTCAGCTAAATTGGATCCGTCATTACTGAATGACACATTTATTTCAGAGTCTTCCATGAGCGCATGCGCCAGCTCATGTGCAGCGGTGAAGCGTTGCCGATAAAGGTCCTCATGATAATTGACCAAAATGCAGCGACCAGCGCTCGGATGCCAGATCATGACCCCGGAGATAGTGGAATTGACAAGCTTCCGACGAAAGACGTGGACCCCAATTCGCCGCAAGTCCCTGAACAAATCGGACGGGATTTCGCCGTCCGCATATCCCAGGTGCTTCCGGAGCTCTTGGGCAGCTTGCTCGCCATGTGTCTTGAAAAATGATCCTTTCGGCGCGAACGAGAACGTATCCATTTTGCGGCCAGCGGTCTTCCAAAGCCAAGCTTCGCACTCGCACAAATAAAGAAACTGCTGTACGGATCTTCGATCGGGTTTGCTGAACGCCGCTCCGTGTTTTCTATACAGACTGTCCGTCTGCTCGAACGCTGCAAGCTTCTCCATCGATATAAAGAACTTGTAATCGCAATCAAAGAAGTCAGCAAGAATGAGAATCTCATCCCCGGTCGGGTCGCCTGAACCGGTCAAGAGGATGGAAATGCGACTAGCGGAAATACCTGTTCCCGCAGCAATTTCTGCGTCATCGACTGCCAAATGATCCCTAGAACGGCGTAGTTTGTCGGCGAAAGCTGCGCGGTCGAATGGCATTCAAAGGAGTTTACAAGCACTGCGAATGGGCATTCAATTCGGAAATCTTAGTCAGCACCTCGACGTGGCCAAGAGGGTGAGTAAACCCAGGTCAACCGGGAAAAAGCTCGCCACGGCAATGCTATTGGCAGGACAGTGGCGATTAAAGCAGAGCCTAAGCCCGAGATTGGGGAATAGAACCAGGTCATGGCCCCTCAACCAATTCAGTCCGGAGTTCGGATTGAGCTGCCGGCTTAATGTTTAAAGATTCCCTGCTGTGAAGATCGGGCGATGGTCGAGGAACCGGGCGGGGTGAGAATCGAATAAAGGTTTTGCAGTCCCTTTGTCATCTCCCGTAAGCGCTACCGATTCAACGCGCGAACTCTAGTGAGTTGCGTATCAGAGGGGAAATGAAAGATTGCAGTGTTGAAGGGAAAATCGAGGGTTGTTTGCAGAATTCGAAGATCAATGACGTGTTACCGCAGAGATGCCCCGATCAAATGGACCAGTGGTTTCAAATCGCCCTTGTCTGCCGTCTTGAGGGAGTCGAGGTACGCGACGGGATCGCAGATAAGCTCCACCCCGACTCCCATATCGAGGAATTCTCGTGCTGCTTGATCTAGCAGTATGCGGGCAACTCTTCCGTTTCCGTCAAGGAAGGGGTGAAAGCTCAAGAAGCGATGGTGAAATTGAGCAAGAGATTCCACAATTGCTGATCTATCACGCTTCCGCAAGTCCGCGTACCCTGACCTCCACCACTCCAAGAATTCATGCAGGGGGCGTTCAACGTGATCAGGAGGAAAGAATGTCGCCTCCTCTAGCTTGCCGCTGGGGGGACCTAGCCAGACTCTAACGTTTCTAAGGTGACCACGGGACGATTCTGGCATGTTCGTGCTCTCCGTCACGATCCTGTGCAACCAACAAAGCATAGGGACCGAGAGCGAAGCTGTCGGTGTTTCTAAGTTGCCCGTGGGTTCAGTCGGACTTAGAAGCGAAGATGCAGACTGCGAGAGATCGGAGTCCTGAGTGTTCGTCCTTGCTAGGACCAAGTCCAACTTTGTTTCTATGGCCTGAAGCCTGCTTCCAAAATCATCCTTGTTCCCACTCCAAAACGCCAATTGCTCTTCCTCAGTCATTAGAATGCGAAGGTACTCAACGCGAATGCCGTATCCCTTTGGGACATCGAGAGTTCCCCTTATACGCTCAAGATGGTATATCTCCACCTCAGTCTGACCAGCTCCAGCTTTCAGGGTATCGCGTTCTGAAATTGACAAGTGGTGATTGACAAAAAATGCGAATCCCGAAGCATTGTGTTTTTCTACGCCAGCAAAGTCATCGCAAAACTTCTTCTTGATCGCGGTAAATGTTTTTTCAGTCGTTGGGAAGTAAGCGGCACCGAGCCATGTTCGCCCATTTCGAGTTGCGAGAATGTCCTTTGTGCCGTCAGGACCGCCAAGAGGGTGTTGTGGATCAACCGACTTGAATCCCTCCAGATGCATTAAGGCACCAACTAAGCGTTCCGCCTGTGGTTGACCATATCGCCACTCTCGCAGAACACTTTCTGTTGATGGGCGGTTCATAAGAAACGATTTCCTTTTGGATTGACAGACTACAGATGTGATCCTGCTCTTGGCAACATGACAGTTCCGGGCGTGCCTGATCTGCCATAATCTCCCAATGTGCGGACGCTATCGACTCTCGCGGAGAAAACAGATTGTCGAGGAATATTTCGACACCGTTTCGGGCCAAGAAGAGTGGACTCCCCGCTACGACATCGCTCCGACCCAGCCGATCCCCGTCATTCGCCAGAATCCGAAGGAGCCCGTCAGGGAATTGACGCTGATGAGATGGGGACTGATTCCATCATGGGCGAAGGACTCATCCGTCGCCGCACAAATGATTAACGCAAGATCAGAAACGGCAGCCACGAAGCCCGCATTCCGCGAACCCTTGAAATCATGCAGGTGCCTGATCCCCGCAGACGGCTTCTACGAGTGGATGCGGACGGGCAAAACTAAGCAGCCCTACTGTTTTGAAGTCAACGGAGGGGAGTTGTTCGCGTTCGCTGGACTGTGGGATCGCTGGAGGGACGCAAGCGGCAACTGGGTCAAGACCTGTTCGATTTTGACCACAACTCCGAACGCCGTGACCTCGACCGTTCACGACCGTATGCCAGTTATTCTCATTCCAGACAGCTACGATCTATGGCTCGATCCTGGAATGCAGAATGTGGGTGCGGCGTCCGATCTGTGGAAGCCTTACGATGCTCGGCTGATGCGGTACTACCCGATCAGCACGCGGATCAACCACGTGGCGAACGACGACGCGGAATGCTCCGCACCCGTGGAACCCGGACAGATTCAGAATCGGCTCTTTTTGTAGTGAAGCAGTCGGGACCCAGATGCCGATGTCACCATTAAGCACTGAGAAACTCAATCAGATCGCGGAAAACGGCTATGCAGTCGTGCCCTCCTGTCTTGATGCACCAACTCTCTGCGAGCTTAGCGATCTGCTTGATGCAAACCATGCGGGAGTACGCAATTTACTTGATATCCCCAAGGTAAGAGAACTGGCACGCTCAAGTGCTGTTCGCAGCTTGATCGAGCCAGTGCTGGGCTCAAGTTGCTTCGCGGTTCGTGGCATTCTCTTCAATAAAGTAGATGGGACAAACTGGAAGGTTCCGTGGCATCAAGACTGCGTGATTGCAGTCGCGGAGCGGAGGGAAGTTCTTGGCTGGGGGCCTTGGTCAATTAAGGCTGGGGTTCACCATATTCGTCCCAGTTCCGAACTCATATCGCGGATGCTGGCGGTTCGTCTCCACTTGGACGATTGTGGGAGTGACAATGGCCCATTGCGAGTGATCCCCAGTTCTCATAGGTGGGGCTTCCTATCTGACAAGCAAATACAGGAATGGCCGAAGGACAACGCCATCACCTGCACAGCGAGACGAGGGGATGCAATTCTGATGCAGCCGCTCCTGCTGCATGCTTCCAGCACTGCAAGGCTCCCCAGCGGTCGTCGGGTGGTTCATCTGGAGTTTGCAGCAGAAGAATTGCCCAACGGATTAAGATGGCGAGATCGGGTGTAGAGCCCTGGGGAAAAAGAGTCGCGGCGAAGCAGGTTTATGAGACAGATCGGTTCCACTCTCGGCGTCCTGATTTGTGTCCTATGCTCCGTTGGGCCTGCTTCGTGCGAAGAGCAACCTGAGAGCGACGGTTGCCATTAGCAGTAGCATAACCAGAATCCGTTTCGTTTTGCACTCCACTACCTCTGCGGGTTTTCCTCTGAAATCGTAAAGCCTTGAAACGTTTCTCGCGCAGAATATTCTGATCGACTCGACCTCGGTCTCGTGCGAATGATGCCGTGATCCGAGATTCAGCGTGGGCTAACGTCGAGGGGCTACCGAGTCCACGGGCAAGCTTCAGTCGGCGAACCTCATAGCCAGCACCACGACGCTGACATGAGGGTGGGTAAACCCAGGTCAGCCGGGAAAGAGCTCGCAACGGCAAAGCCAATGGCAAGACGGGGGTGATCATAAGTGGTTTCCAAGTTGAGATTGGCGGCCGGAAGGCTGGGGACCATTGAAATGTAGGTGTATTTTGAAGATGAAAGGAAACCGGACATGAATCGTAAACAAACAAAACGACCTGAGCTCCCGCTCGAACTCCCACCACTCCCAGAAGGTGAAGCAGCGGATGATGAATTCACAGCAGGAGAATTCTCGGGATTAGAGGACCCGGAGTACAACGACGAGAGGGCGCAGAAAGCGCTGGCTCGTTTGAAAGAAAAAAATCCTGGCAAGTGGAAACCGGTTGCTCGCCTAACGAACAAGTAGTCCGCTCAGCTTTATTGCTTCGCGCCAAAGCAATGTCGTGGAATTCAACAGTAGTATGACGTTACCTAAGCTTATCCCTGACCGGTCATGCAGTCTTCCACCGACCTGATCATCTCTGATGGTCGCGTTTCGAAGGTTTTCGCTAATGCAAAGAGAGCATTCAGCGATGGGCTCTTTTCTCCCCTTTCCAGCTGTCCGATGTAATTCCGATGATAGCCAGATCGGTGTGCGAAAGAATCTTGGGAGTATCCCTGCTCGAGACGTAGTTGGCGAAGAACAATCCCGAATGCGACTTTCGGATTTATTGACCTCCGGCTGCGGGTTGGTTTGCGGGGCACGACTCCCAATCTGAAGTCATGAATACAATTGTGCGACCCACCTATAGTGTGTATAGTTTCGCTCTAAAGAATGCGGGCGGCCCACCTGGAGCAGCCCCGACGATGGAGGCATTGATGAAGAATGTATTAACGTTTGTTCTCTTGTCGGCTATTGCAGGTATCGCGCAGGTTCCAAGTTCGCCGCTGACATCTCCGCAAATACAGGATGCGATTGCGAAGGGAAAGCAATATCGCACTCGGGATCGATACTTGGACGGGGGGATAAAGGCGCAGAAAATCCGCCTTGCAGGAGCGTTTGCCGGGGACGGCATCAGCAAATATCTTATCTTCTTCACCGACTATGACATTGTTGCCGCTGCTGCGGCAGACGCCGCGCATCAAATGCGGGAGTTTTCGGATGTTGATGCTAAGAACCTTCCGCTATCGGGGTTGACCCTAGTAAACGTCCAACTGCATGCGCGTGGAGATTTTCCGGTCAGGAGACTCCAGCAGCATTTTATTGGACAAAATCTTCATCTGGTCTTGCAGATTGGGAACACGGTAATCCAACCAGTCGCTAGAAGTGACGTTCGCGATTCCGGCGTGATGCCCGCTGATGGTCCGCTAGTAGTTCGTTATTGGACAAACGGAAATACCAGTCTGATCACCACCGACAGACTTGGATTTTCTGCTGAACGTATCGAAGTTGAGTTCGCCTTCCAAATTCCACCTGAAATCGCCGCAGCAAAGGCAAAAGCCATTCTCATCGACGGTGAGGGAAAGCATTATGTTGATGAAGTGGACCTAGCCAAAATCCGCCACGTCTTGCAATGAAGAGTAACTGTTTCGTCGGAGAGATCGCACGAGGATATTCCGATGACCCCGCTTTGAATCTCGAAGGGGTTTCGGTCGGTTAGTGAGAACGGCGAGACCAGGGCAATTCGGATTCAGGGAAATGGTCACTATGAATCAAAGAATCGTGTTTGTTGCAATGATTGTGATTTGGACTTCCTTCAGAGTTTGTGGACAGGCCAAGACCGAGAAACCAACTGGCGCAACTAAACAACAGCACGCGCAAAGCAAAACTTTGGGCTCGATTTCTGGTCGTGTGTTCCTCATCACTGAAGCTGGAGATCTGAAGCCAGCTCGGTTTGCAAACGTTTATTTGATGAGTCAGACATCAGACAAGAGCGACAATTCTGCATCGATGGTTTTCTTAGAAAAGGAAACTGAGCAACTGCAATCAGGCCTCACTACTACCATCCCAGAGGCTAAATGTCTGGAGTACCTGCTTTGGGCCACGAATTCGGTTCAAGCCGCGGCCACGTGGGCGCAGGAGAACAAAGAGTATTACCAATTCACAGGGGCTAACACTGACGAGGATGGAGCGTTCCGAATTACCGGGATTGTGCTCAGCAGCAGGACAGGTCAGTCTTTGCGGGCACTCAACCCAGGAACCAAGATTGACGGGTTCGTGTGGAATTACACGGTTGTCGTCCGGGGTCGCGCGGGCGCAAATGAGGCATATTGGAATGCAAACGCTCGTTTCTTGCAGATAAATGGGAAATTTTCGTGGAGTCTGAGCGGGGGCGACTTGCAGCCGGGAACAGATATCTCGATGAAATTGGGTTCACCAGAAACAGCGTGTCTTGTGATGGCTCGTTGACCTAGGTCGTTTCACGTCCATAAATTGAGGCGCGCCTCACTGATATTTCTGAACGTCACTTACGCAGCAACTACAACTTAGCGGCGCCAGGAAATGCCTCAGTTTCTCACGAATTCGGCACGCCAACAAAGGACCTGACATATGCCACTTAGCGAGAAATTGGCTTGATTTTGATCTCTGACCAAGGTGCAATGCCGCATGGCATGGAGTTGCAACCGATGAAGACAAAGAGAGCAGCAATTTATGTCAGAGTTTCAACCAACGAGCAGGACACCGATCTGCAGGAAACAGAGTTGCGTGAGTACGTCGAAAGCCGCGGCTGGATTTGCATTCCTTACAGAGATAAAGGTCAGAGTGGTGCAAAGAACGATAGGCCAGCACTCACACAACTGCTGAATGATCTCCGCAGACGGAAAGTAGATGTCATTGTCGTATGGGCATTGGATCGGCTGGCGCGTTCGCTAAAACAATTACTAAGCATCGCGGATGAATGCAGGCTGCTGGATGTGGACCTTGTTTCTTTGCGCCAGAATATAGATTCAACGCTGCCTGCAGGAAGGCTCACGTTCCAGGTGCTTGGTGCAGTCGCGGAGTTCGAGCGCGAAATGCTGCGCGAACGAGTGAAAGCCGGAATGGCACAAGCACGGCGTGCCGGTAAGCGCATGGGACGACCTGCGCTCCGCCACTTTTCGCAAGAAGATCTCGAAAAGATGCGTAAACTGCGAGCTCAGGGCACTAGCATTCGGAAATTGGCTACGAACTTCGGGACAACTCAATGGATGGCATCACGGTTGACCATTCGCAATGCAAACTCCGAATCTCCCGCAGCTTTGCCCGAATGAGTTCGCGGATAGGTACTTTGGTATCACTTTATTCATGCGGATGTTGCTTGTCAGTTTCGTTTGCAGAAGATCTATCAACGCATGAACTGTGCTCGCAAATGCTCCGAGACAGAGCAAAGCGACCAATGAATATTGGGCGACCGCCGCAGCCGTTACGCCATCCTCGCGATGGTCCGCCCTCACTACAGTCATCGACACACCGGTGCTCACGAAGAGGGTTAAAGCACTTAGGACTAAGCCAAGTCCAGAACTCCAAAGGCTATCTTTGCGCTGCCAGCATACGTGGGTTCCAAGGCAGGACAGCACAGAGGAACCCAAGGTTTGCCCGAAGTGCAAAAGTCCGTATTGGAACACGCCCCGGCAAAAAGCAGTTTCCAAATCAAGAAAGCGTTCTGGCTGACGGAAACTTCATCACTTTTCCCTTTGGCGGCAAATCCTCTTTTGCAAGTTCTTTACGATCCGCATAGAGGGCCATGATTGAACGCAATTCCAGCTCTGACAAATATGTTTCCGCAGCAAATTTTGCGTAGTTTATTGGGAATCCATATACGAGTTCCGCCATATTCCGTAGTAGGCGGGGCTTTTCGATTGGTACATTCAACTGATCTGGCTCATGAGTTTTCCATCCCTTGATTGAGAGCTGCTGAAACAGGTAGTGATAATGGCGTGTAGTGATTAGCTTAAGTTCGTGAGCGCGACGGGCAAGCGCTGCAATCGATATCCCCCAACGCACCTTGAGTCTGGCTAATGCCGTCAGGGTTATCGGGCCGATCAACTCC
>JAOAPF010000249.1 GCA_025462755.1 Edaphobacter sp. | reverse complement strand
CCGATCAACTCTGCGGGTCCGTCGAGTTTGAAGACAATCGGATCGTTGGCGTAGGGGCGAATGTTGCCGAATTCATCGGTCACACGCAGTACGACGCGGGTCGTATCCGCGCCATCTGCGGACAAGGAGGTATCGTCGGCCACGAGCATGAACTTCGAATCGATACCGCGCCCTGAAAGAGACTTCGAGATCACCTGCTTGCCCTTCAGGTAGCCATCGATGCGCAGATCCCCCCATCCATGCCGTTCCTTCGAGGGAATCTTACGACGGTCAAGACTGAACGGCGGATACGTGAGATAGTTGAACTCTTCCCGGTCAGGATCAAGCTCGGCGATGAGGTCCCACGGGCTACCCTCGATGCCGTCCTTGCGCATGTAGAACTTCAGATGGTCGCAGTTGGAACAGACGACAGCCTTCGTAAAGGTGGTTGATTCATCGCTATTGGCCCAGTGAAATGCTGGTTCAAGCACAACCTCTTCGGCTGGATCACATTGCGATTTGTAAAACCCCGCTGCAGCCTTGGGTTCACGGAAGATATCTGTAACGCCGTGATAGCAGATCCGATCGCCAGCCCCGAAGTTTGAATGGGTGTTGTAGTCAAACGCGCACCAGCCAATGCCGCCTGCGTATTGCGGATCGGAAGCCAACTGATTATGGATGCGAGCGTGACGTAACGTATGCTCTCGCTGTCTCTCGTCGTCATCCGTCGTCTTTGTGGGGAAGGTATGTCCCACAAACTCGGTGTTGAGATAGCGAGGTTGATTGGGCTTTTTGAGTGGGAACCCGAAATCGTTCATGGTAAAAACGTCTTCGAGGAACTCCGACTCCTGGAAGTTTCGTATCCCACCCGTTTGACGAGTAGGATCGAGCAAGTGGGCTAAAGCATTCGTGCGGGTGTAGAAACTGTGATCGTCCTTTGACTCGTTGATTCGCACTCCCCAAAGGATGATGGACGGATGATTCCAGTCTCGCCGGATCATGCGGCCGACGTTATCGATGGAAATCTGCTTCCAGGGCTCTGGGCCGATATGCTGCCACCCTGGGATTTCCTCCAGAACCAGTAGTCCAATTTCATCGCAACAGTCAAGAAAGTGCCGCGACTGGGGGTAATGTGATGTCCTCACGATATTGCAATGCAGGTTCTTCCGCAGAATGATTGCATCCTGCCGTTGTACGCGCGCGGGCATCGCCTGGCCGACAAGTGGAAACGTCTGATGACGGTCGAGGCCTCGCAACTTGACGATCTTTCCGTTGAGCGAGAATCCGTGGTCCGTGAATGTTGCCTCGCGAAATCCAATCCGGCGCATGTCTTCATCGATCACATGGCCGGCCTGCAGCAGCCGAACGTGAACTGTATAGAGAGAGGGATTTTCCAGATCCCAAAGCTTGATGCCCTCAATTGCGTTCAGCGACACTGTATTACGGAGCGGGTCGTTGATGGTTTCGGTGCTGCTGTAGACCGGTGCACTGGTAGTCGGGTCGGCAGACGCGTCTGGATCTGATCCGCTATTAACCGTGACGGAATGACTAGCCTTAGCCAGGGTTCGCTCCCCGTCTCGCAGCTCAATTTCGAGCGACAACCCAGCCGGTGTCCGCCCGGCGAGAAAACAGTCGACGTCAAGAGATGGTTTGCCGCTCAAAAGGTCCTTGGGTCTGGCGAATATGTTGTCGAGGTAGACCGAGGGAACGATCCGCAGAGCGACTTCGCGATAGATGCCGCCGAAGGTCAAATAGTCGATTTCGTTGCCAAAGGGCGGGATATCGGCGCGTTCCGTCGAATCAAGTTGTACTACGAGGATGTTATCGCCATCCGGCCGAAGGTGGCTGGTCAACTCAAACGAAAATGGCGTGAAGCCGCCCTTGTATTCGCCAAGCGAAACACCGTTGATCCAGATGGTCGAGGCCGTCATCGCTCCTTCGAAGTCGACAAAAACGCGCTTGCCTTCCGAGCCGTGCGGCGTTTTGAAGCGACGGCGATATGTCGAGACAAACTCGTAGGTCTTATCGTCGAAGCTATGCCATGGCAAGAGCACGTTGGTGTGCGGAATGACAATCTGCTCAAAAGCGGAATCATCAAATTCAACTTTTTCGGCTCCCTCCACCTTGCGAGGGGAATAGTGCCAGCCACGATTGATGGGCATGTTGACGCGGCCGGGTGCGAGAGGTGCCGAGGAAAGCGCCGGCACACCAGGGAAGGCAGTGGCAGCAAGAAAAGTGCTGCTTGTCTTTAGAAAATCACGTCTATCCATAGAAGTTTGACCAAATACATCCTAGACACATCTACATAGGTTTGTCACAGAAAGTGTCTTGATGGGAAGAGAAATTGTTAAGTGAGGACATGTCGCTCGGATCGCGAGAGAATGGGTTTTGCGCTCAGAAGTGCGTTCTGACTCCGCCCGCGCTTCATATCCAAGCAGGTCGGACGTTCCAGGCAGCTCTCGGCAATTTTTCGTCGGCTAGTATAGAAAAGGGTCAGCCGTTTCAGGTCGAGTTCTTAAGGGACAGAAACTGCAAGGACAAACGGATCAGGACATCTCCGTTGGCTAAACCATATGACGCAAGCGGCACGTACTCACATATCTTTAGCTCCTCGACTGATACGGTGTCCGATCCGGAACGGAATCTCTTCCCTTTCGCTTGTACGTATTCTTGTCGGATGCCTCGTGCATCTTTCTTTAGCATTCACGGTTCCCGCAATAGCTCAGACAGAACCTGCGAGTGGCGCAAAGTCCAATAACATTTCAACGCCAGCTCAGCCTTCTCCCGGGCCCGGTCGCTTTGTTGATATCACGGCGAAGAGCCGCGTTAGTTTTGTCGGACAAGCATCGCACACCTCGAAGAAATATCTTCTCGAAACAATGGGATCCGGAGTCGCCCTTTTCGATTACGACAACGATGGCCTTCTGGACATTTTTCTCGTCAACGGAGCCGCGCTAGCAGATCCCACGCCGAAGGGAACCATTCCGCAAAAGAACGCTCCGAAATATTGGAATCGCCTGTTTCATCAAAAGAAGGACGGCACTTTCGAAGATGTTACCGAGAAAGCCGGCCTGCAAGGCGTCGGCTATGGAATGGGTGTTGCAGCGGGAGATTACGATAACGATGGCTATGAAGATCTTTACGTAACGGCTTACGGTGGGAATCGCCTTTATCACAACAACGGCGATGGAACTTTTACAGATGTGACCGAAAAATCCGGTACAGCCGGCGGCGGGTGGTCTACCTCCGCTGCATGGGTTGATCTGGACAATGACGGACTTCTCGATCTTGTTGTCTTACGCTATTTGCGGTGGGATTTCGATGACATCTGGTGTGGAGAACACAGAGAAGGGTTTCGCTCTTACTGTCACCCGGATATCTTCCCTGCGGTTTCCGCTCTTGTCTACCATAACGATGGCAACGGACGCTTTACCGAGGTCGCGGCAAAAACGGGTCTCGACAAACCCGGCAAGGGGCTCGGTATTGCGGTCGCAGACTACGACCGCGACGGGAAGATCGACCTTGTGGTGGCCAATGACTCTATGCTTGAGTTTCTCTACCGCAATAAAGGTGATGGCACATTTGAAGAGGTCGGCCTGACTGCCGAGATCGCAGTTGACGCCGACGGCAAGACCTACGCGGGCATGGGAGTGGACTTCCAGGATTACGATAACGACGGTCTACCCGATCTTGTGATCACCAACCTTGCCAACCAGAAATACGCCCTTTATCACAACAGTGGAGATTCCAGCTTCACCTACGACAGTTACATGAGTGGCATAGGAGGCATGACGTTATTGCACTCTGGTTGGGGAGTTCAATTTCTCGACTACGACAACGATGGGCGCAAGGATCTGCTGGTCGCTCAGGGCCATGATTTGGACACCATTGAACTGAATTTCCCGCAACTCCGGTATAAGGAGCCGATGCTTCTGGCGCATAACACTGGCAAGGGGTTTGTAGATGTCTCGGCGCAGTCGGGGGACGTTTTTCATCAGGCGTGGGTGGGCCGTGGGATGGCTGTTGGAGATATTGATAACGATGGGCGCGTCGATGCGGTTGTGACGACCAACGACGGCCCTGCGTATATTCTTCACAATGAGACAGTTACCGCGAACCACTGGCTTACGTTGATGCTTGTTGGGCATCGCAGTAACCGCGATGGAATTGGGGCTTTGGTTAAGGTCAACACCTCCGCCGGGCCGCAGTATGTGACGGTTACTACGGCGGGCAGTTATTTGTCTTCTAGCGATAAGCGGGCTCACTTTGGGCTTGGGGCGGATGCTGTTGTGAAATCGATTGAAATTCGTTGGCCTAGCGGCATTATCCAGAGACTGAATGATGTTCGTGCTGATCAGATTCTTAAAGTCGATGAGCCTCCAGCGACTCCGGTGAAGCCTTCGTGAAGAAGTTCCAGGATTTTTTTTGGCTGGGAGATTGTGATGTTTTTCTGGGGTTTTTGGGGAAATGAGGCGGAAAAACGTGGTGTTTTGGTGGTGAATTTGTGGTGAGTTGTGTGGTGAAACGTGGTGTTTCGCAACCATGTTTTCGGGTGCGAGAAATTTGACACGCATTACGGAATCATTTTGGGGGATTCCCGTTTTGGGAATTGGATGGTATCCGCGGTTGGGATTGTCACCCTATCCAGCAGCCAGTGAGAGCAACTGTCCCAGATCGAGGACAGAGTTTGACTCGGTGCCGCGCGGCAGAGATGGAGCGATTGCGAGAGCCTGGTTATGGCCTTCAAACCACACCACGAATGAGGAGCGTTCCGAGCCCGGGAGCCGCTGCTGATTGATCCACTGATAGTAGGCGCCCATGTCCGCATCGATCAGGGAGCCCGTGGGATCTAATTCAGGATTGCTGTCAGCGCCGGCCATTAGTTCATTCATTGGTCTCTGGCGCTGTCGCGGGGCAAAGCGCACGAACAAGGTGAGGGGCTGGGCCCTTCGTAAGACCTCGCGCGCCGTCCACTGAGCGAAGGTCGTGCTGAATATCTGGGTGCCGGAGCCTTCTGTGAGCAGCTTGACTTCAAAACGCTGCATCACCTCGTCTCCTTTTCCGGCGATGCCGAGGTCTGCGGGAGATAGACGCGCCATGTGGGTTCGTAGTTCCTCGGGCCCCATTCCGGGTTTGCTAATTTCAGTCTGGATGTTTTTCAGCAGTGCGGTTCGCACCGGTTCCAGTTTTTGAAACGACACGCAACTGAGCAGTTGGCTGTGATCGGCCGGCTGGCCCCCATCGACATACCAATGTCCATAAGGAATGGGGTGAGCCTTCGCCCTGGCTTCGACGGCGGCCATGAGAAGTTCCACACCATTGTCCGGCTTGACTCGTTTGAAGTAGGTGCCGTGTTTGCGGAGATTACGGAAGAGAGGTTCGTCATAGGACTGAACGCCCTGCCCGATGGCCGCAATTCCCAGAGGGGGTATGGCAGTTGATTCGGACGACGCCACCATCCGGGTACGATTCCCGTAGGCTATCGCTGCCTCGCGGAACGCGTTCAGCTGGTGCGTTGTCCAAAGATAGGCGGATAACTGTTCGACAAACTGGGCCGGCTGGTTGACCCAGTCAAGCTTTTCAAGCTTCGACGAAAGGGAAAGTTGGGAGAACGGCTGAAACCATTCTTTGAGCTGCGCCGGTGAGAGAGAGCTGAGAGTGGCGAGTTCGTGATCGATTGCGGTGCGCTCTGCGGGAAATTTGAAATCGTAGTCGATAAGTTCCCGCAGCAAGCTGGGGACGAAACTGAGCGGCAGCTGTTGCAGGGTTCCCAAGTGGGCTAGGACGAGCTTCCTTGCCTTGGGTGGGTACCCGGTGAACTGTTCGGGTTTGAGATCGCCTGGGAGCATAATCTTCAATCAATGTTAAGGTTCGGCGTCTTCCTGTAGACAGCTCGTGACAGTAGCCAACCGTAAAGAATCACCCCAGCCGCGCCAATCCCCGCGCCAAAAGCGGGCCAGCCTTTCAAATAGGCCCAGTCCAATCTGAAATGTTGAGTTCCCAAGGAGATCGCCCAGAGGACCAATGTTGGAAGTAGCATGACCATGGCTCCAACGGTAGCTCCAGCGACACCAAGAAGTGCCTTAGGAATTCTGAGGATTTGATCACCCATGACGATGATCGGAATCCCGACTAGTGTCCAACCAACTACAAAGAAGGGTAGGCTCCAGAAGAAAAATAGAAAGGTTCCCCTGACATCCCGAATGTACAGGCCGGTCGCTACACCGGACACAAACCAACAAATGCCTAATGCTGCTAAAGAGCTTGCGATGCGGATTGTCAGTGTCGGATTTACCATCGGCTCTCCAGAAAATTGCGGCAAGTTGATGCAACACACCATTGTTACAACAATTCGTGGATCGGTTTGCCTTGTGACAGCTTCGGCGAGAAGCCCATGATCGAGCCCAGAGTGGGGACGAGATCGATCGATTGCAGGGGGCGGTCATACACCGTTCCCTGACGTACACCTGCGCCGAGGGCCATCATCCAGGTTGTGCGTGAGGCTGCATCGCCGGTGCGATGATGCTGGAATCCGTTGCCGCCGGCATCCTCGTCGGCGTCGCGTCCGAAATCCGGGAGAATGAACATTGTGGTGTTCCCGGCGTATTCGGGCTCGGCCTGTACTGCTTTCCATAGCTCGGCACAGAGCCGGTCTGTGCGGCGAATGGCGTCGATGTAGAGCGAGTAAGCGCCGGTGTGCGCGATGTCGATGTCGTGCATGGTGATCCAGAGCAGATTGGGCGATTCCTGTTTCATCAGACGCTTCGCGATGTAGACGGAAAGCTCGTCCGGGCTTGAGACCGTTCGTGCATGGGTCTTGAAGTCGTCGACGGAGAGCTTCAAGATGGTTTCCATCTGCTGCAATTCGAATTCGCCGCCTCCGATCTGCGGGGTGTAGAGGGGTGTCTCGTAGTTGTCGCGCAGGAGATGGTTGTAGTCCGCGGGTACTCCGGAGGTTGCAGCACTTAATAGATGCTTCGGCAGAATGACTTTGGCCCCCAGGCCGCGGCCGTAGGCACGGTACTCGCTCTCGCCAATCCGGTTGAACCCGTTGCTGGGGGCGACCACCCACGTGCTTGACGAGGGACGGTTCAGATCCTTGCGAAAATACTCGAATACGGTGGGATGTTCGGGTGGAACTGCCGAAAAGTTATTGAGCGTTTCGTAGACGCCGGTTGCCAGGCTTGCGGTCGCGACATAGTGACCCAATATCCCCTGATTCATCACCTGAGTGAAGAAGCTCGATTGGGGAGCCAGTTCTTGGAGCATGTAAGGAATATTCTCCTGCCCCTCGGGGGCGAACGTCTCCTGATCCCGGGCTCCTCCGCCAAAGGTAATGACAATAACCTTCCGCTTCTTCGCCGCAGCCTGTCCATGCACGAAGGGGCTACCGCCCATCAGGGCAGTACCGAGCGCCAGCCCAGCGGTACTGCGCAGAAAATCGCGCCGGCTGACGCCAAGGTGCCTGGCCAGCTCATGTGGGGGTATCGTTGTCTTGATCATCCATCACTCTTTTTCTACTCAAGGCTTTGAGACAGAGCCTGGTTTTGCGGAATAGACAAATTGCTGCACCTCGGCCCTTTCCTTATCAACTGCGGCCATGTGCTGGTCCTGGAGTTTCTGATAGACGGCGAACTCCTGTTGTGCGCGGTCCTTTTGCCCGGCGCGAACGTAGTACTGGCCGATGCGGTAATGAGCGTCCGGAGAGTTAGGATTCAGCTCCAGCGCGCGCTGATACTCCGGAAGCGACTTGGCCAACTCATGCTGGTCTGCGTAGAGGATACCGAGTTGCAGGTGTGCGTCGGCAAGTGTACCGTCCAATGCGATCGATTTTTGCAGCAGGGACTGCACCCTTTGAAAATCTACACTGGTTTGTTCCAGCCGTTTCCCCTTCCATAAACTTACCGCGTAATAATACTGGGCGAGCGCGTTGTCTGGCTTCAGCTCAGCGTAGCGCCGGAACCGCTGGATTACCTCATCCGCCTGGTTAGGAGAACTTAGGTAGGACTTGGAGAGGAATAAGTAACAGCGGGGATCGGCAGGGTCCAGGTCTGCTGCTGCGAGCAGGGACTTAATCGAGTCCTCATAGTTGCCCCGTGAATACAACGCCATTCCGAGCCCGATCCGGAGGCGGGGCGAATTCGGATAACGCTGGGTAGCCTGACGGAAGACTTCGATGGCGGGGTCGTATGTTCTATGAATGAGAAGCTCGCCTCCCCAATCAAACAGGTTGTCCTCACTTGGATCCAGGTGGGCGGCTGTTTGATATTCGTTTGCGGCGGCCAGGAACTTTCCATCTTTCTCCTCCACCTGGCCCAGCAGGCTATGGAGTTCGCCCGTGTCTTTTTGTCGAACGAGAGTTTGGATAAGCTGCCTCGCCTGGGTAAGCCGACCGGTGAGCGAATAAGCCTGTGCTAAGTCGTAGCCGTTGTCGTAAGAGGAAGGATCAATCTGCTGCGCCTTTTCCAGGAACGGAATTGCTTCGGCGATTTTGCCGGATTGGATATATAGCTCACCAAAGTTATGGTTCGCGTCAAAGTTTCGAGGCTCCAAGGCGAGCGCCTTCTGAAATTGCTTCGCAGCCA
>JAOAPF010000233.1 GCA_025462755.1 Edaphobacter sp. | reverse complement strand
TCGAAGCCTTCGACGAAGTCATTCTCAGCCCAGCCACCGAAGCCCTGCCCAAGCTCATCGAATAACCACCGACCCGCAACACCCTCGCAATTCATTTACAGTTAATTCATGGTAAAACCCACGAAGGTTGACCTCGTCGGCGTAGGTCTCAACGCCACCGACACCGTCATCCCTCTCTCCACCTACCCCGCTCGCGGCTCCAAGGTCGAATACCCCTCCTCCACCGTCCTCCCCGGCGGACAAGTCGCCACCACCGTCGTCGCCTGCCAGCATTGGGGCCTCCGCACCCGCTACATCGGCAAACTCGGCGACGACCTCGCCGCCACCCTCCACCGCGAAGCCTTCTCCCACGTCGGCGTCGAAACCCGCATCATCACCGTCCCCGGCGGAGCCAGCGCGCAATCCCTCATCCTAGTCGACGCCCAGGGCGAGCGCACCGTCCTCATCCGCCGCGACGAACGCCTCGCCCTCCAGCCCGCCGACCTCGACCGCGACTCCATCATCAACGCGCGCGCCCTCCACGTCGACGGCTACGACACCGAAGCCGCCATCCTCGCCGCCACCTGGGCGCGCGAAGCCAACATCCCCGTCATCGCCGACCTGGACGAGCTCTACCCCAACGTCGAAACTCTCATCGCCAAGGTCGACTACCTCATCGTCAGCCGCGACTTCCCCTCCCGCCTCACATCTGAGCCCGACCTCGAGCAGGCCCTCCGCAAGATGCACCGCCGCTACAACTGCCGCCTCGCCGCCGCCACCCTCGGCCAGGAAGGCGTTCTCGCCTTCGACGGCCGCCGCCTCCTCCACACTCCCGCCTTCTGTGTCCCCGTAATCGACACCACCGGCGCCGGCGACATTTTCCACGCCGGCTTCATCTACGCTCTCCTCGCCGACTGGCCCCTCGACCGCCAACTCGACTTCGCCTGCGCCGCCGCCGCATTGAACTGCACCGCAGTCGGCGCCCGCGGCGGTATCCACTCGCTAGAAGACATCGCCAACCTCATCGCCACGGGCAGCCACTACCCCACCACCGCCCACACCCACTTTTGAACCTTCCAGACCATCCCTGAAATCGTTGTTGCTGCTCTTGCCGCTGCCCGTTCTTTTTGTTGTCATTCCGCAGCGCAGCAGAGGAATCTGCTGTTCCGCCTTTGCCTTTACATTGGCTCGAGCGCCCCACATCCAAACGCTCAGTCAAGGGATATCTATTGACTTGACCCTCTCCATGACGGACGATTACCCAATCATTATCACCCTGCTATCCGGAAACAGGAAAGGTCATCTCCGTTGAACCACGTCTCCTGGCGATTCAAATTCTCCCGCACAATCGTCACTCTGCTTCTCCTTCTTTCCTTCATCGCCCTTCCAGGATTAGCCGCCCCGCCATCCCTCACCATCCCCCAGGACGTAGCCCTCCGCATCCACCTCGACGACACCCTCACCAGCACCTACTCCCAGGTCAACGACCCCTTCAGCGCCACCGTAATCACGCAAGGCCCATACGAAGGAGCCCGCGTCTACGGACACATCAGCTCCATCGACATGTCAGGCCGTCTTCAAGGACGCACCGAGATGGTCCTCCAGTTCGATCGCCTCATCATGTTCGACGGCCGCACCGCACGCATTCACGCCGAAATCATCCAGCTCTACCATGCCCCCTCGCACGAAACCCTCGGCGTCGAAGGCGCAATCCTCTCCGCCGGCAAAGGACGATCAGCCCTCATCGGCACCAGCTTCGGTGCAGGCGCAGGAGCCCTCATGGGAGCCCTCTTCGGAGGCGGCAAAGGCGCAGCCATCGGCTCCATCGTCGGAGGCGCCACCGGCCTCGGCACCACTGCCTTCCGCGGCGCGCAAAAAATTACCCTGCCCAGCAACCTTCAAATGACGATCCAGATCACCTGACCCAATCAGTTCCTTCCTAACAGCACGGATTGACGGCCGGAGAAGAAGCGGTTGTTTTGTTCTTCGCAGAGCGCGTGGCTTTTAGTCCCACGGCAAAACGTGTAAAAATAAATCACCAATACAGCGTCTATCACGTCGAATTCTGCATCTTTTCAATGGCCCCTTTAGAGTGACGCAAGATCGCGGCTCCCGCCCAATGCCACGCCTTCCACCGCGATCAGGGGGGTTCGTGCCGCAGACGAGTGTAGCAGCCTGCATCTTCGTAGGTATCTTCCTTGGGTGGTTCAGCACCGGAATCACCAAAGGACGTGGCGTCGGCCTTTTAGTAAACGTCGTTGTGGGCATTACCAGCGCGATCTTCGGCGGGTGGTTTCTTCCTGGTATTGGCCGCACAGTTGGATTTGGTGAACTCCTACGCGAGTATCCGACTGCCGCGGCGTTTCTTGATGGAGCGCTCACTGCATCCATCGCTCTGTGGCCACTTCGCTTCGTCAAAAAACCGTAGTCGTTGCGACCTGAGTCTCTCGCGGACAGCGGCAACGCGAACTTGTCATCATTCCCTCGCCATTTGGTCCAGCGCATCACGAACCGCCACAGGAGAAATCTTCAGCATCCCACTGAAGGGCGCGTACATCTCCATGATGATGAAGATCGCAGCCGACACAGCCACCGCGCAGACGATCAGCGTCACCATCACCGTAGCGTTCGACGGAGCGAAGATGCCAAAGCTGACAAAAATAGCAACCAGCCATGACGTCACGACGATCAACAGAGGGACTGAAATGGAAGTCTGCTCCGACTCCAGAAACATCAGCCAGTAAGCCCTTCTCAACTCTCGAATCGCAGACGTGATCTGAGCTTTCGTAGCGGCCTGACTCTCGTCCCTCGGTACTAGCAGTTCCAGCTCTGCATTAATCTTGTCGCCATTATTTTTTGGCCTGAGCTGAAACAATCCGGACTCCTCTTTTGGCCAGATTCGGTCCATGGCGTCCTGACCGAACTGGTGCGTCTCCCTGCGAGTGTGTTTGGCCTCGGGTCCGTAGTCTAGAAACAAAGCATCGAGCACGATCACCTTCGAAGACATCTCGGCCACCACATTTTTTTGCCCGTCATAGTAGGCCTTCGCCGAAGAGACCAGCATCCCAAGCACCAGGCCCGTCATCGTCACAATAAGCCCGGTGGCAAGCCGAACCGTGTCCTTGGCCTCCGTTCCGAAATGTTCCTGCGGCAAGGCTCGTCGCAAAGCCATCCCAGCGATCGCCCCTCCAAAGACGATCGCGAAAATGAACAAGCTTACTGCGAAGGGTTGCATACCTCGACCTTCCTCTTACCTCTACTGCACCGGGGACAAAAAAGTGGCCGGGACAACATGCCCCAGCCGCAATCGTCTCATCTGCTTTACGACACCTGTTTGACCGCCGACAGCACCGTCGTAATCGCCGGGAATATGACGTATCTTGCCTTCATAGACACCCTCTGTGTACATGAATCTTGAGAGCGAGCACACGAATGATCTCATCGTTCATGATTTTTCACCGTGCCAGCAACACTAACGATTTCCTGCGCTTCGGAACAACTGGCAAAACTCTCATACCAGTCTGCGAAATGTCATAGCAGCGCCGATGGTGCGTGGGATGGTTCTAGGACAACGCCACAGCCATTGCCAACACGCGCAATCCTTTGCCTGATCAGCGATAGGCGATCTCACCACTAGAAGTAAATATTCCGGCGCTCTAGCACTTTTGCTAAGTGTGTTGGCTCGACGAAGGAACTATGCTCGCCGCAAAGCATTAGAATCACCACGCCCACAGTTACAAGGATCAGAAGCAAATTTGTCCACCAACTTCTTGCACGGAGACTCAATGACAGACCGAAAGCTACATAAAGTACTGTCAGGGACCCTCGTGCTCGCCACCTCGTGCTCGCCCAGTCTTTCAGCCGCAGCGTTTTCGCAAACCACCGAGAAGGAAAATTTTGACCATTACAAGCTGCGCATCGACGCGGGCTAGTACTACTCGAACCCGACGGTCAGCCTCCAGGGGCGTCGGAACTGGCTCTATCGATCTAAAAGAAGGACCTGGGCTTCAGTAGCTACCCCACTTTTCAGGCAAGGTCGATTGGAAGTTCACAAGAAAGAACCATTTTTACGTCACGATCATTCCAACGATGCACAAGCTTCAACTCGACGAAATCAAAGCCGAGATGGCGACAAGGATGGCCCAGTCGCAGGCAGCAGCCAAAGGCCCGAGCAATTAACGGAAGTCACCCTCCCAGGGGCGGTTTCGCAAGGGCCGCCCCCTCTTTTTTCCTGTGCCTGAGATTCACCTTTCGGTTACACCAGCCACACGTCAAGAGAGTCACATCGTTCCTCCGCCTCGCTGCCCGCTATCGAAATCAGAGCATCGGTGGCCACAACGAAGTACAGACAAAAGGAGCCACTATGAGTTTGTTCTATCGAGGATTTTCTGTGACCGTCGTGGCGGCGGCCCTGTTGCTTTGCATCCCTGCGAAGGCCCAGGAATCTGCGGATGTGGCAGTCACCGATGACGAGACGAGTGCCTCCGCTCCGCAAACTTCAGCCGCGATGCCCGACGATAAGTGGCACTTCGCAATCAGCCCGTATATATGGTTTGCGGGCACGCACGGCACTGCTGGTTTTGCCGGCCGCGATGCCAGCTTTCATGCCAGCTTCGGTGATATTTTTAAATATCTCAACATCGGACTGATGGCAGCAGGAGAAGCCCGCAAGGAGCGCTTCCTCTTTCCCGTAGACTTCCTGTGGATGAAGCTCTCCGACGACAAAGGGCTGCCCGCGAGCCCCTTCCCCGGCGCCACTTCGATCAAGGTGAAGGTAACCCAGAGCATACTCACCCCAAAGGCCAGCTACCGCATCGTGGATCACGAAAAGATGAAGGTCGATGGCACCCTCGGCATCCGCTATTGGCACTTAGGCGAAAACTTCAGCTTTCAACCTTCCAACCTGAACAACTCACAGTCCGCCAACTGGGTCGATGTAGTCGCAGGAGCGAGGTTCATGATGCCGCTTTCCCCAAAAGCCGTCGTCATGGTTCTGGGCGACGCAGGCGCCGGTGGCGCAACTGTGGATTACCAGGTCGCAGGGGTCCTCGGCTACAGGGTCAAGCCCACCGTCATGCTGCAACTGGGCTGGCGCTATCTCGACGTGAACTACCGCCCTAGTTCAACCTTCATCTACGACGGTGCTACAAGCGGAATCGTGCTCGGCGCCACATTCAACCTCAAATGAGCAAACGGGATCGGTTTGCACGGGTGCCCCATGTTCGCGACGGCCTCATCGTCGCTAACGTGGGGTTATTCTCCTTCAAGGCGAATCACCCACTCAGAGCCACCCGTCACTTAGCCCCCGAATCAGCCACCTCAAACACGGCAACCACCTTTCCCGATCCATCCATCAACTCAAGCCCCCGCTGCGCAAGCCTCCACCGCCTGACCTGCCCAAGCGCCTTAAGAAATTTCTGTTCCGTCTCCATCCCCACCGGGCAAGCCATCATGGTCGACGCCATACGAGCAAACGTCAACTTGTCTCCCTTCAACTCATATCCGCCCATAATCCGATTGCACCCGCCCGACCCACTCGCACGATGCGAGATCGGATCAAGGACAATCTGAGGTTGCCGATGCAAATCCCCCTCCTTCACCGCCGTGCGTCCCAGCCGGATCAGCCTCCACTCCGTCTTCTCCAGCGGAACCGGCGCACCCTCAACAGACCCCGCCGCCCCTTTGTCTCTCGCCGTCCCTGATTGAGCAAACCCACCCACCGGCAAGCCAAACGCGAGCCAACAGAAAATCCATCCCGCAACAAAGGGTCGCATCCGAGCCTCCTACCCAGCCCGTCTCAACTCTATTCCTCCACCCGCCACTCCCGCACCAACGCCAACAGACGTCATTCAACCGAAGGCGGCGTCTTTGGCGCCGCAGCCGAAGAAATCTGCCTCTCCACCTCATCTCTCACTCAACGTCCCGCCTTACCCAAAGCTCAAGACCCAAAGCTCACTGCTATCCTAACCATGTATGCCCAAACCTATCGTACTCACCATCCTGGACGGCTGGGGGTATCGCCCCCAGACCCACGGCAACGCCATCGCACAAGCCCGCAAACCCATCTACGACGCCCTCTTACGCGACTACCCGAACACCCTCCTCCGCGCCAGCGAACACTTCGTCGGCCTCCCCGACGGCCAGATGGGCAACAGCGAAGTCGGCCACCTCAACCTCGGTGCCGGCCGCATCGTCCGCATGGACATGACCCGCATCGACACCGCCATCCTCGACGGCGCCTTCTACACCGACCCGACATTAGTCCGCGCCTACGAACTGGCCGCACAAAAGGGAAGAGCGCTCCACCTCATCGGCCTGCTCTCCGATGGCGGAGTCCACTCGCACCAGCGCCATCTCGACGCCCTCATTCGCATGGCCGCGCAGCACAAACTAACCCACGTCTTCGTCCACGCCTTCATGGATGGCCGCGATACGCTGCCCACCAGCGGCCTCGCCTACCTCAAGCAACTTCAGCAAACCCTCCGCGAAGCCGGCGTGGGCCAGGTCGCCTCCGTAAGCGGCCGCTACTACGCCATGGACCGCGACCTCCGCTGGGAAAAAGAAAGGCAAGCCTTCGACGCATTGGTCACCGGCCACCCAGAAGGCGGACAGTACCCGGACCCGATCGAACGAATCAAAGAACTCTACAACAACGGCATCACCGACGAGTTCATCCCGCCCTTCACCTGCATCAACTCAGAAGGCAACCCGATCGGCCTGATAAAAGACCACGACGTAGTCATCAACTTCAACTATCGCGCCGATCGCGTCCGCCAGATCACCCGCGTCCTCACCCGACGCTCCGGCCTAACCAGCGATCCCGAAGGCAGCCAGGGCCACCAACTCCCCAAAGCGGCCGAACTCGACGCCGAAATCCCTCTCTCTGAAATCCCCGCCAAACTCCACTATGTCTGCATGACCCAGTACGACAAAAACTTCAAGCTCCCCATCGTCATCCCCGCGGAATCGATGGACAACCTCCTCGCAAACCTGATGTCCCAAGCCAACCTACGCAATCTCCGCGTAGCAGAGACCGAAAAATACGCCCACGTAACCTACTTCTTCAACGGCGGCATCGAGAAGCCTTTCCCCGGAGAAGACCGCGCCCTCATCCCCTCCCAGAAAGTAGCCACCTACGATCTCGCCCCCGAAATGTCCGCCACCGGCATCGCCGACGCCGTCATCAAAGCCGTCAGGGACACCGCCTTCGACGTCATCATTGTCAACTTCGCCAACGCCGACATGGTCGGCCACTCCGGCAAGATGGAGCCCACCATCCGCGCCGTAGAAACCGTAGACACCCAGTTAGGCCGCATCTATAACGCAGTAAAGCAACGGGGCGGCAGCCTCCTGGTCACCGCCGACCACGGCAACGCCGAGATGCTAATCGACCCCGCCACCGGCGGCCCCCACACCGCCCACACCACCAACCCCGTTCCCTTCCTCTACATCACCGAAGAAGGCAACAAACTCACCCTCCGCACCGAAGGCAGCCTACGCGACATCTCCCCCACCATCCTCAGCCTGCTAAACCTCGACCAACCCAACCAGATGACCGGAGGCAACCTGAGATCAGAGCCAGCCAAAAAATAACAAGCCCTTTTAAGCCCCACTCAGCAAGCTCACAGTTCCATCCGGTCTCTTCGAAAAGGCGTGAATCAACTTTCCGTTTTCATTCAGATGCCGCAGCGTAAGCCTCTCCGGCGTCACCTCAAGCTCGCTGAACCCATAAACTCTCTCCGCCATCGGCCCACGCTCCGCGGCATCGATCTTCAACTTATACAAATCCGCCCCACCCCCACCCGACAACACAAACGACGTCGGGTGCCCGTCAAACTCCAGGTGCTGCATATCGTGGTCATGCCCAGCCAAATACATATGCACCTTGTGCTTCTTCAGCAGAGGCTCCCAATCCCGCACCAGTACCTTCGTATCCCCATGCGGCCCATTCGAAAAGATTGGATGATGTCCCATCACAATTAAAAACGGAGTGGTCCGCGGCTTCTTCAACTCCGCCGCAAGCCACGTCAATTGATCCGCCTGCTGTGCCGGAGTCAACGTAAAATCCGCACCTTTGTTCGGCCTTCCATCCGCGTGAGGCATATTGCTATCGAGCGCAATTACTGTCATCAACGGCTTCTTCACCGGAAACTCGAAGCTGTACCAGAGTGAAGGCATCGTCCATCGCGTCCCCGCAGTCTTCGCATACTCGAGTTCCGCGGCCACCTTGCTCATCGGCATCGTCTGATAGTCATGGTTGCCAGGAATCGCGTACGCCGGGCAATCGAACACGCTCTTCGGATACATGTCTTCAAACTGCGTCTTCCACCGCGCATTCTTTACCCCACCCGGCAGCGGCCCATACCAGTTATCGCCGAGCATCAACAACGCTTCCGTCTTGAAGCCCTGCTCCTTGACATAACCCTGCATCGCCTTTGCCACACGCGTCTGCGCCTCAAAGTCTTCATAACCCCAGTCGCCTATCATCAGCAAACGCGAACCAGCAGAAGAGCCCCCATGCTTAGCAGCGGCATACGAAGGCAGAGCACCGAACCCGGCCAAAGCACTGAACGCAAAACTCTGACGCAAAAAACGCCGGCGCGACAACATTCCACTCAACTCATATCTCCTTGGGTCACTCCTGCCTAAGACGAACCACGCGATCCGGAAGTTGTTGCAGGATGATTAAAACTCGCGCCGCCCTTCCATAGCCCGAGTCATCGTAACCTCATCGGCATACTCAATATCGCTCCCCGCCGGAACCCCCGTAGCAATCCGCGTCACCTTGAGTTCACCCTTAGCCTTCCGCAACTCGACCGCAAGATAACCAGCCGTAGCCTCACCCTCCGTCGTTGGCGAAGTCGCCAGAATCACCTCATCAACATCCGGCAATCGTGTCAGCAGATTCGCAATCCGCAACTGCTCCGGTCCCACCCCTCCAATCGGCGACAGCGTTCCATGCAGCACGTGATAAACCCCGTTGTAACTCCGCGTCTTCTCGATAGTCGCAATGTTCGTCGGCTCTTCCACCACGCAAACCAGCCGTTGATTCCTCACCGCATTCGTGCAATACCCGCAAGGATCGACATCCGTAATGTTGTTGCACACCGAGCAAAGCCGCAGATGCAGCTTCAGCTCTCGAATCGCCACCGATAGTGCTTCAGCATCCTCACTCGACGACCGCAGCACATGGAACGCCAGCCGTTGCGCGCTCTTGGTCCCGATCCCCGGCAACTTTCTCAACTCCTCGATCAGCCGCGCCATCGGCTCCGCGAACCGGCTCCCGTTCGTGCCAAACGTCCCAGCCACTCAGCCCAGCCCCGGAAGATCGGGCAGCCCCAATCCACCCATCATCCCCGCCACGCTGGACTTCATCGCCTCATCCGCACGCCGCCCCGCTTCATTCACCGCCGCCGCAATCAAGTCCTCCAGCAACTCCAGATCGCTCGCCGAACTCCCCATCGCCGTCGGCTCAATCTTTACCCGCAGCACTTCTTTCTTTCCATTCATCCGCACCGTCACCACGCCCCCGCCACTCGAAGCCTCCACCACCGTCGCAGCCAGCTTCTTCTCCATCTGCTCCTGCATCTGCTTCGCCTGCCCCATCATCTCCTTCATCTTGCCCAGATCAGAAAAATCCATCGTCTCCCCCCGTCACGCCGTCGCTTTACGAATCTAAGTTGTTGCTGTTGCAAATCCCGCCGTTGCTGTTGCAAATCCTGCCCTTGCGGTTACTAATCACTAATCGTTGTCCCGCAGATCGATCACGCTGCGAATCTCCGCATTGAACAACGTCTGCGCGCGCTGCACAATAGGATGCTCCATCGCCTTCGCCTGTGCGCTCCCGCTCTTCGCCGCCCTCGGTTTCTTCGCGGCAGCGCCGGCATTCTTCGCACCAGGCAGCAACACAAGTTTCAAAGCCCCGGCCCCAGCATCCCGCAGCGCATTCTTCACCAGCTTCTCTGCCTCGCTATTGATCACCATCGGCAACATAGTCTTCGACAAATCAGTCTGAACGCGAACTTCGCCATCGGTTACCGTCCATTCCGCATTGTCCAAAGCATCTGCGGGCGTATCCTGATTCTTAGCTGCTGACAAAATATCTACAGCAGCTCTCTGCAGCGACTCAGCAGAATACAACGGCGACGAAGCTAACAAATCCGAGATACGCCCAGCATGAGGCGTTCCCACGACTGGCTCGCGCCGCTCCTCTGTAACAGGCTCAGGTGTCACGACCACACTTTCAGCCAGATCTCCGATCTCGATAATGGCCGCGCCGGCAGCATCCTCCTCTGTCAGCACCATCTCCGCCGGCACAGGGACGAGCGCCGGCATTGGCACCGCTACAGGTGTGGGCATTGGCGCCGCAATCGGAGCAGCCACCGCAGCCTTCTCGTCAAATCGTCTTCTGCTCTGGTCTTTCTCAAATGGAGAAAACGCTGGCGTGGTGCTCACCACTGCATCCGTCTGCAGCACTCGCGCTGTCGCCGCTCCGGTCACAAGATTTCTCGCTGGTCCCTGCGCAGGGGCGCTCACCGTGCGGGCAGTCGCCACACCCGGCCCCGGCCGCGAGCTACCGCCAACAGGGAACTGACTCAACACCTCTTCGATCGGCAGCAGTCGCCGTAGATGAACCAGCTTCAGCAGCCCCAGCTCGAAGTGAAACCGCTGCTCCTGCCGATACCCCAGTTCATCAAACGTCCGCAGCATCACCTGCAAAAACCGCGTCAATTCTTCTTCGCCAAACAGCGTAGCCGATCGCCCCGCACGCCGCTGTTCATCCGCAGAAATCTGCAGCAACTCCCCGGCAACACCATCCGCGTCTGCGCCATCCACCCCGATACCCGCAATCTTCGCAATAACGCAGTTCCGCAGATAACGTACAAACTGCCGCGCCAGCTGTGCCGGAGAGTTCCCCGCATCGAGCAGCTGATTCGCAACCGTAATGACCTCGGCGCTGCGATTCCCATCGACCGCCTCAAGGATTCTCTCAAACACCGCATTCGGAACCGTCCCCATCAGCTCCCGAATCTGTCCCGCATCCAGCCGCGGCCGCCCATCTTCCACCGGCGCACTTGCAATCGCCTGGTCCATGATCGACAGCGCATCCCGCATCGAGCCATCGCCCGCCTCCGCCAGCAAGCTCAGCGCGCCCTCATCCGCATCCACACCCTCGCGCTCTGCGATCCCGCGCAACTCGCCCAGAATGTCCACCAGCTTCACCGCATGAAAGCTGAAGTGCTGGCATCGCGAACGCACCGTCTGCGGAATGTCCTCCGGTTGCGTCGTCGCCATCATGAACACGATATGATCCGGCGGCTCCTCCAGCGTCTTCAGCAATGCATTGAACGCCGCATCCGTAATCTGGTGCGCCTCATCCAAAATGTAAATCTTGTACTTGTCCCTCGCAGGCCGGTACCGCGCGGCGTCCCTCAGTTCGCGAATCTCATCGATCCCGCGATTGGTCGCCGCGTCAATCTCGATCACATCAACCGCATTGCCCGCGCGAATCTCTGTGCAACTCTCGCACACCTCGCAGGGCTCAGGAGTCGGACGAACGGCCGACCCGATCGCGTTCCGGCAGTTCAACGCCATGGCCAGAATGCGTGCAATGGTCGTCTTACCAATCCCGCGATGCCCGCTGAAGATATACCCATGCGCGATCCGATTCTGAGCCAGCGCATTCATCAGCGTCACGGTCACATGGTCCTGCCCCGCAACATCTGCGAAGCGTTGTGGCCGGTATTTTCGTGCAAGAACCTGATATGCCATAAGAAAAATCAACCAAACCGAGATAACCAGGCAGTCAATCGCACAAGCTGCAGCCACCCCGCAGCCCTATTGTATCGCCCACCGCCAGGCCTTGCCCTTAGGCGCCGAAGGCGCGTCAGCCTCGATGGCAGATCGCGCCGTGCGCGCAGCACGCTCTTAGCCTTTAAGCTTTTTCCCCGCCGCACGAGCCTTCCGCGCCCGCCGCTTCACCTCGTCCTCGCTGAACATCGTCCCCCGGCACTTCTCCGCACCGCAATAGCAATCAGCGTCATCATCATCGCTGTCGTGGAGATTGTACTCGTACGTCAGTTCCTCGCCCGCAGCGATATCGCGAATGGCCGTGATAAACACCCGCCCCCCCACATTGTCCGACTCGCAGTTCGGATTGCAGGAGTGATTGATAAACATCGCCGTCCCGAACCCATCAATCACCCTCTTGTCATCATCCCCACAGCTGAACAGATAGGTAATGTCCCGATCTTTATATCGCTCATCAGCCTCATCTTTCGTGAAGCGCGGCCCATCATATTCAATGACGCGCATTCCTTTTCTTATCTTTTGCGTCGTATAGCAACCCGCAGCGTGAATCGACGAAGAACGAACAATCAGCCCATCAACCATAGTCAAATAAGTTCCATCAAATAGAATATCGGCAGGGAAGCAGCCAAGGTCAGCTGACTATAACAAACCATCGCGCAACCCCGCCGTCAAATGATTAGACGAGGACTCTAAGCACTTAGACCAGATGGCAACTCATCTCACAAACCGAGCATTTCAGGTCGCCTTCCTCCTCTCCGCCTCCTGCCTCGCCCAGACCACGACAACTCAAAACCCACCACCCGCCCCCTGTTCACCGCCGAACCAGACTTCCGCGAAGCCGCCCGATCAAATAGCCAAACCCTGCCCCCCGCCAACTCCGGCCGCAAAAAAGCCAGCCTCTGCCGCCGAGCAGTTCCCATTCCCAGGCCAACCCAGCAAGCCCAAAACTCCGCCAGACTCGCCAAGCCCCGCAAACACTCCGCCCGACTCGCCAGCCCCCGACTCTCCAGCCCCCAAGACAAGCACTCCGTCCGACGCGGCGGCCCAGCACCCATTCCCCACACAACCGCCCCCCAAACTCCCTGGCGACGACTCCAGCAGCAGTTCCAGCTCCAGTTCCAGCGGCGACGATCCCAACGCAGCCCCCCTTCCCCCTGACGACCCGACCGCCAAAGGCGATCCTTCGAATCCCCCCGAAGGCACTTCGGTTCATCGCAAGCTTCCCAAAGTCAAGCGAGTTCAAACCGACGACGAGCGCGTCGACGAAGACCTCTACGTCGCAAAGTTTTATATGAACGACGAAAACTATCAGGGCGCCTACCTCCGCGCCAAAGATGCCCTCAGCGTTCAGCCCGAGTACTCCGCCACCCACTTCGTCCTGGCTCAGATCGCCCAGAAGATGAAGAAAAAAGACGAAGCCATCGCCGAGTACCAGACCTACCTCAAACTCGACCCTGACGGCGAAAAGGCAAACGCAGCCAAGAAGGCCCTCGCCGACCTTCAATAGCCTAAAACGCAGCAGAAAAACTAGCCCTCACGTCTATAAGCCATGTAACGTGATCCTGCCCCAATGAACTCCGCCACGATGAACTCCACCCTCCACCAACTCCAGCGCGAGATAGCCGACTCCCTCCACAACCTCGACGCCAACCAGACCCAGCTCCATCCACCCTCACGCCCCGCCAAATGGAGCATCCAGCAGATTATCGAGCATCTGCTCCTCACCTACTCCAGCACCGAAACCGCCATCAACGCCCGCCTCGCCAAGCGCACTCCCACCCGAGCCAGACCCACCCTCGCACACCGCGTCTTCCAGTTCGGGGTCACCCGGTGCGGCTATTTCCCCACCGGCCGCGAAGCTCCTCCGATGGTGACCCCACAACCCACCACGCATCCACTCTCCGGCGAAGACCTCACCCAGGCCACCTCCGAACATCTCGCCCGTCTCGATCTGCTCTTCACCGAAGCGAAAACTCTCTTCGGCCCCGTCAGCCAATGCGCCAGCCACGCGGTCCTCGGCCCGCTCAATATCGACCAATGGCGCAAATTCCAGCTCGTCCACGGTGAACATCATCTGAAGCAAATCGCCGCCATTCGCAAGGCCCACAACCTCTAGGCCGCCGGCACGTACGCTGCAGAAACGAAACCCGCAGGCCGGTCAAATTTAAGCCCGCTCTTCCAACCCATTCTCCACCAGCGCATCCTCCTCCTCCAGCTCATCCTCCACCCGCAGATACCGCCGCATATAGCGAAGCGGCTCTTCCGCCGCCGCCAGTTCCTTAAGGTGATACAGCCACGCATCCTCCCGCGCACTGCGCCGCGTATAACCCTTACGCTTCACCGTACCAATCGTGCCGTCTTTCATTCTGCGCGTAAACGTCTGCGTCGGCACCTGGAACGTCATCACCTCACCCGGCTTCCAGAAACTCGAAGCAAACTCATGCGAAAACAGCAGAGCGTAATAACGCCTCTCCGCCGCCAGAGTCTCCACCGCATGCTTTGCGTTCTGCCACGGCAGTCCCAGCTTACTGACGTACCACCTCCGAAACTCAAACCCATTACTGCGCGCCTGCCCGACCAACAACTGAAGCAGCTCAACTCGTGTCATAAGGTCCGTTTCAGTCCAAATGAAAATACAGAGGAACCCAGGGATTTCCCGGTACCAAAGGGTATAGTTTACCGGGTACTGCGTCCAATATAAGATCGGCAGCGTCTCAACCTATCATCTGCATCAGAAGAAAGTGTTCTCTTAGTACGACCCATAGTCTCAGGCTTCGGAGAAGAACCATAAAACGCAGCATCAAAATCATAAGCCGCCTTCTTCTCGCATTCCTGCTGGCATCCCCAGCCTTCGCGGACTCCTACAATCCCGCCGCCCACACCGACCCCATCAACCTCACCCCTCAGGTCCGCGAGGCCCACGAGCACTTCTACAACCTCGACTACGACGGCGCGCTCACCCGCTTCGAGGCCATCCAGAAGGAGAACCCGCACTCCGCCATCGCCACCGGCTACGTCCTCATGACCGTCATCTTTCGCGAACTCTACCGTCAGGACCTCCTCGACACCACCTACTACGCGCATGACTCCTTCCTCACCTCCAAGCGCAACGTTCCCGTTCCCCCCGACATCCGCGCGCGCATCGAGTCCCTCACCAATTCCGCCATCGCCCTCTGCGACCAGCAGATCAAGGCCAATCCCGACAACACAAACGCCTACTTCGCCCGCGGATACGCCCGTGGCATGCACGCCGCCTTCATTACCCTCGCCGAACACAGCTACGTCGCCGCCGCCCGCCAGGGCTACGCCGCCCGAGGCGACAGCGAACAGACACTCAAAATCGACCCCGACTACGCCGACGCTAAGATGGCCATCGGCATCCAGCAGTTCGCCGTCGCCAGTCTTCCCCGCGTCCTCCGCATCATGATCGGCATCACCGGCGTCACCGGCAACAAGGAGAAGGGTCTCGACCTGCTCCGCGAGTCCGCCGCCCATGGCATCGTCACGCCAATCGAGTCACGCACCGCGCTCTCGCTCTTCCTCCGCCACGACGCCCGCTACCCCGAAGCCATCGTCGTACAGAAAGGCCTCGCCGAACAATACCCGCGCGACTTCCTCTTCCGCATCGAGGTCGCCAACCTGACCAAGGACTCCGGCAACGGCCCCGGTGCCATCGCCATCTACAGCGAGATCCTCGCCGACGCCAACAAACCCGGCTACTTCTTCGAGCCCCATTTGCACATGGCCTATTGGGGTTTGGCCGACACCGAGCGCGGCCAGAACCAGCTCGCCGAAGCCGCGCAGAACTACCTTGAGGCCGCAGCCCAACCCACCTGCAGCGATTGGCTCCGCCGTCGCGCCCAGCTCAACGCCGGCCAAATGTTCGACCTCCTCAACCAGCGCGGCGAAGCCATCAAACAATATCAACTAGCCTCAGCCGGAGGCGGCGATCAATCTCAAGCCGACGCCGCCCATCGCTACCTAAAAACCCCCTACACCGGCAAATAGCCCCGACCACCTGCTTCCGTTCTCGCCGATGCCGTCGTTTTGCCGTCGCCTGTCCTTTGCCGTTGTCTATCCTTTGTTTGTCATCCCGCAGGGATCTGCTTTTGCTTGTCCTTTTGCCGGACGACCGGAACTCCCGCCCGGTGGCCCATCCTTCACGGTTTTTCGGAAAGGGTGGGTCATTCGCGCCAGCGAACCGCACTCCCCACCGCCCCTCAAATCCGCAGAGGAACTCGCCGCGTCCTACGCCATCTCCTCACTGTGGCAAAATAGAAGCTTCCGGAGACCCACATGTTCTGTTCCAAGTGCGGCAAACCAGTCGACCCATCCTCCCGCTTCTGCCCTGCCTGCGGAGCCACCATCTCCGCGGCCCCTCCGCCCCCGCCGGGTAATTACCCAAACCCTAACCAACTCACACGTCCGCGCAACAACCGCATGATCGCGGGAGTCTGCGCCGGCTTCGCTCTTCACTACGGTTGGGATATCAACCTGGTCCGCATCATCACAGCGCTCGTGGCCCTGTTCACCGGCATCGGCGCCGTGGCATATCTCGTCCTATGGGTCATCATCCCCGAAGCCCCCTACGCCCTTCCAGCAAAGAGCATCTAGGCTTGCAAAAGAAAACCGCCAACATCACCGTTAATCCTCGCCCATTCGCCTATCGCCACCGAACCCTCTACTGCGACGGGGTTGACCTCACCACCCTGGCCGCCGAGCACGGTACGCCTCTCTACGTCTACTCCGCCGCGCAAATCACCGAGCGCTTCCAACTATTCCAGCGGGCCTTCACGCACGAAGTCCGCCCCCACACCATCTGCTACGCCGTCAAAGCAAACTCTTCCCTCGCCATCCTCCGCCTCTTAGCCACGCAGGGAGCAGGCTTCGACATAGTCTCGGGTGGCGAACTCGAGCGTGTCCGCAAAGCCCACAAGCCCGCCCTGAAAAAAGTAGTCTTCTCCGGAGTAGGCAAGCAGCTCTGGGAGATCGACGCCGCCCTCGACGCCGACATCCTCCTCTTCAACGTCGAGTCCGAAGCCGAACTCCACCTCCTCGCCACCCGCGCCGAGGCCCGCAGTAAGGTCGCCCGCTTCGCTCTCCGCGTCAACCCGGACGTCTTCGCCGAGACCCATCCTTACATCTCGACCGGCCTCAGCGAGCACAAGTTCGGCATCGACATTAAATCCGCCCGCGCCATCTACCGCGCAGCAAAAAAATCAAAATGGCTAGACCCCACCGGAGTCTCCGTCCACATAGGCTCCCAGATCCGCAAAGTCGACCCCTTCGCCGCCGCTCTTACCCGCGTTACCAGCCTCATCGCCGATCTGCGCAAAGACGGCCACAACATCCGCTACGTCGACGCAGGTGGTGGCCTCGGCATCGACTACGGAGCCGGAGCCTTCGACCCCGCGAAGCAAGTAGAAAAATACGCCGCCGCTCTGTCGAAAGGCCTCGCCAACGAGCCCGCCCACCTGCTCCTCGAGCCCGGCCGCTTCATCGTAGCCCAGGCCGGAGCCCTCCTCACCCGAGTCCTCTACGTCAAGAGAAACGGCAGCAAGACCTTCGTCATCACCGACGCCGCCATGAACGATCTCATTCGCCCCGCGCTCTACCACGCCCATCACGAGATCATCCCGGTTAGAGAACCGGCGAAACAATCAGCGAAACAAACGGCAGGGAAGTCCTCCTCCCTCGTCGTCGACGTAGTGGGCCCCGTCTGCGAGTCCGGAGACTTCTTCGCCCGCGACCGCGCTCTTCCCGCCTTCAAACCCAACGATCTCGTGGTCCTCCTCGACGCCGGAGCCTACGGCATGTCCCAAACCTCCAACTACAACACCCGGCCCCGCCCAGCCGAAGTCCTCATTGAAGGAAAATCCGCAAGGCTCATCCGCCGCCGCGAAACCATGCGCGACCTTCTGGCCCCCGAACTGAACGGAATCAACCACTAAGGATCGCCTTCCGGCGTGGCCCACATCTAATCGAAGCCACAAGATCGGGTGCCCCATATCTCGATTTTGAGATGTGGGCATTCGCGCCGCGCGCGAACCGTTTTTCCTCCGCCCGGTCCACCGGACGCTTGACAAAGCTGCCTCGCAGAAATACGAACCGAAATAGCAGCCCACTGCGGCGCGGCCCTCCGCTCCATCGGAAGTCCATACCTATCCGCCCTGTTTGGAAGACTTTGCGTACTTTTGCCGGGGATGGGGGTGCATCTCCCGGACAAGCAAGTCCCCGACCAAACATGCTAAACTCTCAAGGTTGCGCATCCCTCGCGCACCACAAATCTGCACAGAGGTAGTCCATGTCCGGCCATTCAAAATGGGCAACAATTAAGCACAAAAAGGGCGCCCTTGACGCCAAGCGCGGCAAGATCTTCACCCACCTCATCAAGGAAATCACCATCGCCGCCAAACAAGGCGGAGGAGACCCCGACGGCAACCCGCGTCTCCGCGGAGCCATCGCCGCCGCCAAAGCCGAAAACATGCCCGCCGACAACATCAAGCGCGCCATCCAGCGCGGCACCGGAGAACTCGAAGGCGTCTCCTACGAGGAGATCACCTATGAGGGTTACGGCCCCGGAGGCGTAGCCATCATCGTCGAAGTCCTCACCGACAACAAAAATCGCGCCGTAAGCGAAATCCGCCACGCCTTCAGCAAAAACGGCGGCAACCTCGGAGCCGAAGGCGCAGTCGCCTGGATGTTCACCAAGAAGGGCGTCATCACAATAGCAAAATCCGCCGCCAGCGAAGACAAGCTGACTGAAATAGTCCTCGACGCCGGCGCCGAAGACCTCTCCGACGAGGGCGAAAACTGGGAGGTCCTC
>JAOAPF010000208.1 GCA_025462755.1 Edaphobacter sp. | reverse complement strand
ACACAACTGCCGGCGGCAGCTCTCCACCCAGCATCTCCAGCACATCAAACCCATCCCACTCCGGCATCTGCACGTCGAGAAATACAAGATCCGGCTTCGAGCCGCGAATCTCCGCCAGCGCCTCCATCCCCGATCCACACTCACGCACCACCTCAATCTCCGGATCCCGCCGCAACAGCACCGTCAGATTGCTCCGAGCCAGAGGCTCATCGTCCACCACCAGCGCGCGTATCCTGCCGGAACCGGACATCCCTAAACCTCCCCACCGGCCGCGGCAACCGCGAAGGGCAAAGAAACCGACACCTCCACCCCACCGGCCTCCTGATTCCGCATACTCAACTCAAACGCATCGCCATACAGGCTCTGCAGGCGAGTCCGCACATTCGACATCCCGATCCCCGAACGCGCCATCTCCCAGCCCACAGGCAGGCTCGGGCCATCATTGCAAACGCTAAGCGTCAGCACCCCATCACTCCGAGATGCGGCAATCCGAATCGCCCCACCCTGCGCCCGTTTCGCAATCCCATGCTTCACCGCGTTCTCCACCATCGGCTGCAAAATCAAACTCGGCACCTGAGCCGGATACAACTCCCTCGGCACATCCACACTCAACTGAAGCCGCTCCGCAAACCGCACCTTCTGAATCTCCAGATACTTCTGCGCGAACGCCATCTCCTCTCCCAGCGGCACCTGTTGTGCGTTGGAGTCCTGCAATACCCTCCGCAGAAAATCGCTCAGCCCCGCAATCATGCCCACCGCAGCATCGTTCCGACCCTCGCGCACCAGCCCGGCAACAGCATTCAGCGTGTTAAACAGAAAATGCGGTTCAATCTGACGTCGCAGAGCATCCAGCTGCGCCTTCGACAGCAGCTCGTTCAGCCGCGCGGTCTCGGTCCGTTGCAGCGCCAGCCGTTCTCTCGAATCCAGCACATAACTAACGGTAACAATCGCGGCATACAGCACCAGGAACGTAAGAATCCCGTTGTAGAACTTGTCGAACCAGAGATGCGCAAACGGCCCAGGAGCCGAAGTGTAGGCATACGGATTCAGCATCACATTCAGCCACATCGTCCAAGCCGAAAAGACCAATCCAATAGCGGCGCAAGCGCCAAGATGCGCCACCCACGTCGTCACCGGCCGCAACGTCACCGGAGGAAATCGGCGGCCTAGCCGCAGCACGAGCGGAGTCGACAAAGCCCACGGGAGCCACGACAGCATCGTCGTCACAAACAGCTTCGTCCAGGCGTGGTGCATCCCCTCCCCGCGCATCACCAGGACCGTATCCATCGCATCGACCAGCGCGAACCCGAACCAGGTCGACGCGATCCATATCCACTGCTGCGATTGCACGATCCATCGGTGCGTCTGCGCGCGAACAGAGTTCGTATCCATATCGAGATCGTATTCTACGGCCCCGCCCAACGGACCGCCAATGCAGCGAATCGCCGGAACCGTGCAGTAATCGGTCTATCCCTCCTGCGATCTCCGGAGGATACTGTTCCCATGATCACCACAGCCAAAACCGTTCTGCTCCTTGGAATCGTTCTCGTCTCCTGGACCGACTTTCTGGCAACCAAAACCGAGTCCGGTTCGAACGTGGAGTACACCGCCGACGCGCAACTCAAGTTCCCCACGCACTACCGAGAGTGGGTCTACCTGACCTCCGGCTTCGACATGAGTTACAGCCCTGCCGCGAACATGCCCGATCACCACATGTTCGACAACGTCTTCGTCAACCCCGAGGCCTACAAGGTGTTCGCCGAAACCGGCACCTGGCCCGACAAGACCATGCTCGTCCTCGAAGTTCGCGGCGCCATGGGCAAGGGTTCCATCAATCAGCGAGGCAACTACCAGGGCGACGCCATGGGAGTTGAAGTGCACGTAAAAGATAAAGCGCGCTTCTCCGGCAACTGGGCCTTCTTCGGCTTCGGCGACGAGAAAACCGCCAAGATGATCCCAACCACCGCCGACTGTTACAGCTGCCACGCCTCACACGCTGCCGTAGACACCACCTTCGCCCAGTTCTACCCCACGCTCCTGCCGATTGCAAAGAGCAAGGCCACACTCAGCCCCGCCTACCTCAAAGAAGCAGAAACGCCCGCACAGAAGTAAGGCTAGTCGGAGATTGCTCTCTTCAGAGCGGCCTCGCTGCGTGATTTCTTCGTCTCTTCCGCAACCGCCGGTGTCGTCTCCTTCAGGTCGATCGTAACCTTGTCGATCTTCCCGGTGAACTTGAACGGCACCTGATAGGCCTCAGTGACGGGCGTGCCCTCATCCGCTCCCACGTCGGCACCTTCATCCGCCGAGAACGCGCAGCATTGAGTCTGCTCGATCTTGCCGGTAGCGACGCTCTTGCCGTTGACAGAGAGCGTGCCTGTACCGCCCTTGCCGACACCGCCGCCGTCATAAACGAACTCATAGCGAATGGTCGCTTTTCCGGCGGGTAAAGCCTGCTTGGCGGCCACGGTGTACTGCTTCAGGCCCAGCCAGTTGTAGGTATACGTCGGCTTACCGTCCTTCAAGTAGAGGCTCCAGCCACCGAAGCGGCCCGCCTGAGCGAGGATCACACCATTGGCGCTGCCCTTCGGGATTACCAGGTCAGCGGTGATGGTGTGCGACCGGTTCTTCACATTAATGAAGACATTCTCCGACATTCCGGTCATCCCCTCATAGACCGTCAGTGAGGTGCGTCCCGCCATCAGGTCAGGGCGCCCGACCAGGGCAGCGTTGAGTCGCTCAAGGGTCCGATCATCAAGCGGCAGCACAGAGTATTTGACCGCTTCTGTCATGAACAGCGCCTGCAGATCCTTGAGCTTCTGAGGATTTTTGGCACCGAGGTCATTCGCCAGACTGAAATCACTCCGGGCATCGTACAACTCCCACACGTCCTCTTCGAGCGCTCTCCGCGGTTTGAACTCCCAGGCCGCCCGGTGGACAGTGCCCGCGAGCCAGCCGTCCTGATAGATAGCGCGGTTGCCGAAGATCTCAAAGTACTGTGTGGTGTGGCGGCTCGGAGCCTTGGCATCCGCGAAGGTGTAGACCATGCTCACCCCCTCGATGGGTGTCTGGTCCGTCCCGTTCACGCATTTCGGCTCTGGCAGACCGGTTGCCTCAAGGATGGTTGGGGCGATATCGATGACGTGATGCCACTGCGATCGCACTTCGTTCTTCGCCGCGATGCCCTTGGGCCAGTGGATCACCATCCCGTTGCGTGTTCCCCCATAGCTCGATGCCACCTGCTTGGTCCATTCAAATGGCGAATCCCCCGCGACCGCCCAGCCAGCGGCGTAGTGCGGATAGGTCGACGGGCCGCCAAGCTCGTCGTAATGCTTCAGGATCTCCTGGACGGTTTCATGTTGGCCGTTGAAGTAGGTCATCTCATTGAACAGACCCACCATGCCCCCTTCAGCGCTCGCTCCGTTGTCGCCGACAATGTAGAAGATCAGCGTATTGTCGAGCTGGCCTGTATCTTTGATCGCTGCGATCAGGCGGCCAATCTCGGTGTCGGCGTACTCGCCGAACCCGGCGAACACCTCCATCTCACGCGCGAAAAGCTTCTTCTCATCCGCGCTCAACGTATCCCAATCCTTGATGGCTTCGGGCTTCGGTGCAAGCTTTGTGCCCGCCGGCACAACCCCCAGTTTGATCTGGCGGGCAAGCGTCTCTTCTCGCACTTTGTCCCAACCCTGGTCGAACTGGCCTTTGTACTTGGCGATCCACTCCTTCGGCACATGGTGCGGCGCATGGGTGGCGCCAGGAGCGAAGTAGAGGAAGAACGGTTTATCCGGCGTCAGCGATTTCTGGTACCCCATCCAGTCGATCGCCTTGTCGGTCATGTCGGTCATGAAGTTGTACTTGGGGTCGTGGGAGACCTCGACCTGTGTCATTCCGTCGTAGATCAGCGGCGCCCACTGATTGGTCTCGCCCCCCATGAATCCGTAAAACTTGTCGAAACCCGAGCGTGTGGGCCAGCGGTCGGTCGGGCCGGATGGGCTGACCTCCCAGGGCGCAGTCTCATGGGACTTGCCGAAGGCGGCAGTGCTATATCCATTCAGCCGCAACATCTCAGCGATGGTCGCCACGCTGTTGGGACGCTTGCCGGTCTGGCCCGGAAAGGACGTGGCCGTCTCTGCGATCGAACCAAAGTTGTTCATATGGTGATTGCGACCCGACAGAAGCGCCGAGCGCGTAGGCGAGCAGAGTGCCGTAGTGTGGAACTCGTTATAGCGGAGGCCGTTGTTTGCGAGGCCCTCCACCGTCGGCATATGGATCGGACCGCCGAAGGCGCTCGATTGGCCGAAGCCCATGTCGTCGATCAAAACGATCAGGACATTAGGCGCACTGGGTGGGGCTTTCACCTCAAATCGGGGCGGAGGTGTAGCGTTCCTGGCATCGAATACGGTGCTATGGGGGTACTTGGGTTCCGGAATCGGCAGCACGGTGCGGTCGGTCGGCACCACCACACGCGGCGGGGCAGCCTCCTGGGCAACGACGTTCGCGGTCAGCGAGGCGAGCATCAGCGGCGAAGCCAACGACATCGCTGCCACGCCGATTCGCCACGAACAGGTTACGTTCAGGCTCGTAGTTCTTCCGTTGCGGCTATAGCGTGCGGATCTCTCGCCCATTGTTGTTTCCCCGTTTTCGTCCCACGCGCCAGCGATATTTTGACGGATGCACTTCCGAGTGAAGTCTATTAGCGCCGTGCCCGCGCTTCCACTAGCAAAACTGATAGCAGGCACGAAAAATTTTCAGAGCTTCCGGGCGCACGAGTCACGGGCTCTTTGCAAGTAACCCCGCGCCCCGCAAAGTCGGCTTTTTCAGAAACTACAGCACCTGCCAGCGTCGAAGTTGCCCATAGCCCCGTTCTGAGGGCATTACGCCGCCAAGCTGGAGCGTCCTTCGCAGGATTGTTTCCGAAATAGCCGACAACACAGGCTTCGTAGCGAGAATGCGTTTATAGGGGCTAACGAGGAGAAAGCATCCTGGTGCCGCGAAGTCCGGCAACACCCCACGAGTACGATATAGATCACAAAGCACACGAGGCCCCTTGAATGGATGAATCGAAGTATCTGGTCGCCGGAACCCCCGAAGGGTTCGAAGAGCAACTCTTACCCGCCGTGGATACTTCGGGTGTCGAGAATGAGAGTGACATTGAGAAGTTGAATGAGTTGGCCTTTGAACTCTACAAAGAAGCTTTGAGCTTCGTGAACCTCGCATCTCACCTCCTTGGCCAAGACGCTGCCGCAAATGGCGGTTGGCCTCGAAATCAGGCCATATGTGCTGGATTGCTGGTGAGAATAAGCAAATTCATGCTCGTTGTCACACAGTTAAGCGCTGGCGGCAATCGCGCCGAGGTTGTGGCTGCTCTAAATCGGTCAATTCTGGAAACTGCTGTAAATCTCGAATTCCTCGTAGCGACCGAAGATGATACCTACTTCGATAAGTTCGTCACCCTCGGGTTGGGCCCCGAACGTGAACTCCATGACACCATTCAGGCAAATATCGCTACTCGTGGCGGAGAGATACTACCAATCGAACGCAGGATCCTAAATTCGATCGATGATGTGTGCCGCATGTCCAGCGTGAAGATCGAGGATATAGAAAGGAAGCACAAGGATTGGGCTGGTAACGTCAGAGCACGCCTTCAGGCGATCGGTAAAGAGCAGCAGTATACGGCGATGATGCGGATACCCTCGCACGCAGTACATGGAAGTTGGGTCGATGTATATAAGAACCATCTTGAAGTTGACGAGAAGTCCGGTCTCTTCAGTCCTAAATCCAATTTCTCCTATGTTGACGAGCGGCACCTTGGTCCAATCGCAATTCTGGTAATGGACGCGGTGGCACCTTATCTTTTGCGCTATTTCTCGGAGATCCCGGAGACTCGGTGGCTATTGGCCAGAATGAAAGATCTCGTGGATCGCATCAGCTGCGTCGGCGATGCTCATGAGCGATTGCTCGGCGGGGAATGACTTTTGGTTGTTTATCAGAATCGCCTGACCGTGAACTTGCTCGACTGTGGGATAGAGATTCAAGCGCCGAGAGGCACATGCTATCCTCCCTGTGAACAGATAAAATGGCTATTGATAATCCCCTCGACATCGAACTGCGGCAACTGCGTGAGCAACTCGACGAAGACTCGTATCTCCCGGTTCTGGCGACCAAATTGGGGTTGTCGGCAGCCGCTGCCGCTGCCCTCAGTGCTCATCCGTTTGTCTCCCAAATCCTCACCAGTCTGTTGACCTCCAGCCCAAAGCGATTCGAGCAGCGCTTCGTGAGTGTGATGGAAGCTCTAGTAAAGCAACAGCAGCAGATTGAGGAAAGAATCCCCGATCAGTCCTACTACCAATCAGAGGAATTCCACGCACTGCTAACGCTAATTCTTGAAAAGCTGCATTCCACACATCAGCAGGAGAAGCTCAAGACCTTCGGTGAGGCGCTTGCGAACAGCGGCACCCAAGAATTTGCACCGGATGACAAGGAGCCATATATCCGAACACTTCGGGACCTGAGCCTCGAGGACCTGCAAACGCTTCGCAGAATGAGGGAGATGAGTCAGCGACCCAGCCCCTTCGGCAATGGCAGAGTTCAGAAAGGTGATAGCGCTAGCCTCGCTCGCTTGGCGAGTCTCGGTTTGCTCCAAGAGTCGACTGCGCTCAAAGATTTCGATCTGCGAGTTCCTATCGTGCCAACGTCGAGCCAGACAGCTGAGAAGTATGCGAAAGGAATGGCAAATGCATTTAAGCAGTATTTCAAGAATGCTGCTACTTCCACCTATCGAATTTCAGGTTTTGGCCATAGGTTCTTGTCCTTCATCGCTTCGGCGAGCCCTGAGGAACAGTTTTAGAGAGCACGTCCTATGTCTGATTCACCGTCGCCACCTGCATCGTCCCTTGGCAACCGGATCAATCCTCTGACGTCGTTTGTGGGAAGTTCTGCGTAGTTCCGGATTACGGTCAATTCGGAAGTTACAGGATCGATCCTGTAGTAGCGAAACTGCCATCGACTCCTTACAACCATCTTTTTGTCCACATCAGCCACACAATTCACCACAATCTATCCACGTTTTGCACGCAAAAGTCGGCTCCGCAAGACCCGGTAAATGCCAAGACAAACGGAGAGCTATCCCAACAGACCCGAAGATCCACCACAAAGCACCACAACTCACCACAAACCCCGAAGACCGCTTTTTTCCACAGTCGACTGGCCCAACCAATAAGCTTGACTTTGGTCCCCTCAGGAGAGCACCCTCGCGGGCCGTCCCTCTCCCCATTTGCGCTAGAGTAGAGCGAATGCAGAAACTAGGCCTGATCGCGGGCAATGGCCGCTTCCCCTTCCTCCTCCTCGACGCCGCACGCGCCCATAACCTCACCGTAGTCGTCGCCGCCATCAAGGAAGAGACCGACCCCGAGATCGACGCCCGCGCCGCAGCCGACCCCAACATCCGCGTCCACTGGCTCTCCCTCGGCGAGCTCTCCCGCCTCATCGAAACCTTTCAGGCCGAAGGCGTCACCCGTGCCGTCATGGCCGGCCAGGTGAAGCACAAGCAGATCTTCTCCAGCATCCGTCCCGACTGGCGCCTCGCCAAGCTCCTCCTCAACCTCCGCACCCGCAACACCGACATGCTCCTCGGCGCAGTCGCCAAAGTCCTCAACGACGAAGGCATCGAACTCATCTCCTCCACGCAATACCTCGAGCCGCTCCTCGCAAAGCCCGGCATCCTCACCGCGCGACCGCCAGACGAAGAAGAGCAGAAGGACATCGCCTACGGCCGCACCGTCGCCAAGGCAATCGCCGCCTACGACCTCGGTCAGACTGTCGTCATCGCCGCCCAGGCCTGCGTCGCCGTAGAGGCCATGGAGGGCACCGACGCCACCATCACCCGAGCCGGCGAACTCTTCCGCACAATAGACATCACGGACGCAACCAACTCCGATCCCACCACCCTGCGCCGCTCCCTCACCGTCGTCAAAGTAGCCAAACCCAATCAGGACATGCGCTTCGACGTTCCCGTCATCGGTGTCGCGACTATCCGCACCATGCAGGCCGCAGGCGCAACCTGCCTCGCCATCGAAGCAGGCAAGACCCTCCTCTTCGATCCCGCAGCCATCGTCACCGCCGCCGATCAGGCCGGCATCGCCATCGTCGCCGCGTGAGGATGTGTGAAGTAAAGATATTGTCAAGGCTTTGTAAAGGGCCTGTAAGCGGGGAGTAAAATTGCAACGCGGCACATGCCGGGCCGCGTCTTACGCAGCCCGCACTCGTCTACACAAGAGTTCTATAAAGGGGAAACACCATGCGCAAAGCAGTTTGGATTGCAGTAATCATCGGCGTAGCAACAGCGTGCGGCTTCGGCTTCAAGGCCCATGCAGCGGCCGCGGCAGACATAGCACAAGCTGGAACTGCAGCGCCCAACTTTACCCTGCCCTCGCAGGAAGACAAGCCCGTCAGCCTCACCGACTACAAGGGCAAGTGGGTCGTCCTCTACTTCTATCCAAAAGATCAAACCCAGGGTTGCACCATCGAAGCCCACAACTTCCAGCGCGACATGGCCAAGTATGACGCTTTGAATGCGGTCGTCCTCGGCGTCAGCCTCGACACCGTCGAAGGCCACAAAGCATGGTGCTCGAAAGACACCTTCAGCTTCAAGCTCCTCGCCGATCCCGACCACAAGGTAGTGGACGCCTACGGTGTCCCGCTCATGACCCACGGCGATATGAAGTTCGCCGCCCGCGATACCTTCCTCATCTCGCCCTCCGGCAAGATCGTCAAGGTCTGGGAGAAGGTCGATCCCAACACCCACAGCACCGACGTCCTGGCCGAGATCGCCGCCAACAAAAAGTAATTCCACACCAGCAGACGCAAAAAGGCCCGGGCTCTCAATTGAGGAGTCCGGGCCTATTTGCTTGCCTTAGAGCTGCTTACTTAGACTTGCTTACTTCTTTTTTGCAGCCGTCTTCTTTGCGGCCTTCTTTGCTGGAGCCTTCTTTGCTGCCTTCTTTGCAGGAGCTTTCTTCGCTGCTGCTTTCTTCGCTGGAGCCTTCTTTGCTGCTTTCTTAGTTGCCAAGGTATTACCTCTCTTTGTTATTTTTTTAGTGCTCTTTTTTATGGCCACTTTTTTAGGAGTGGCCTTACCACCGCGACGAGCACTTGCCTTCTTCGCGGCAGATTTCGATGTGGCAGAAGCTTTCTTCCCCGCCTTCTTCGCCAGAACTTTTTTCCCGACAATCTTTTTTGCAGCCGCCTTCTTCGCGACGGCTTTCTTCGGAGCTGCCTTCTTCCCCGTGGGCTTGCCTGCCGGCTTTGTCTTAGTCGCGGCAGATTTCTTCGGCGCAGCTTTCTTCGCCGGTGCTGCCTTTTTCGCCGGACTAGCCGTCTTCTTTGCCGTTGCTTTGACCGGCGTAGCAACGTTCGCTGAAGCGCTATTCCTCACCGGCAATTCGGACGGTTTGGTTGCTGGCTCATAGCTCGTAACCGCCGAAGGGGGCAGCGTAAAGATGGTCGCATCCTCGGCGTGAGTTCCCGGCACCTTTTCATCATCATCTTCAAGCTCATCGTCGTCAGAGGTCATCGTCACCTCTTCTTCTTCGTCGTCGTCCCCGAAGCGTTGGCCCAGATCGTCGTGGTCGTCTTCAGCTTCGTCGCTGTAGTGCTGGTCGTCATCTGATGGGGTTGCGTAAAGCTTGATCGTCTCATCGAACATCATCGTCATTTCCCCTCATTGCTTTGTACTTCCCACCGCTCTTTGCTTCTGTCGTGCAGTTCGATGCAAGAGAAAACATCCTTATATCCTGGCACGAGATTCTAGCAACAGGATGCATCCAAGCGCCACCGAAGGCAAGCAATCTTTTTCATGAGGTAGCTTGTCGGACAGCTTTTCATTTCGTTTTGGATGTCGATTTTTCCTTCGCTGTCGGCGGATTTTTCCTCGTTGCCGTCGAAGAAGGATTGGACTTTGAAAGTGTATGTTTCCCGCTGGCATGCGAAGAATCCGCATGAACAGGGACTGCCGCGACGTGAGAACTCTTCTTGCTTCGTGACGCTTTGCTGCGAACATGTGTAACCGGTGCAAGCTTAACCGGTGCGACAACTGCAAGCGAACTCCCCGGCTTCACAACGTTCGACGACAGATGATTCCATCGCCGTAGCTCTTCCACCGAGACCCCAAAACGATCGGCAACCGTTACCAACGTGTCACCGCGGCGCACCGCATAACGCTGCGGCCCTGCGCTCGCAACAGCGCCCGCAATGGGAATGACAAGCTCATCTCCCGTGTCCACGCCATCATCCATTTTCAACCCGTTTGTCCGTGCAATATCACTGGGATGAGCATGCATAGCAGCCGCGATACCATCCAAAGTCTCGCCGCTACGGACAACATGAAAACGCCAACTGGCGCGCTTGTCCTCGGGAATATCTTTAATGCGCGTTCCAAAGACATCAAGCGTGCTAACCGGAATATGCAGGTCAAACGACATATCGCGCGGTGTCGTCATCCGCAGCAGACTGGGATTCAGGGCAACGATCTCCAGTAACGATGAGTTGGTTACATCCGCCACCAGGCGAAGATCAATCGCATAATCGACCGTCACTGTATCGGAGATCACTGGCGCGTCAGGCACAACTTTGTCCAACCCATATTGCTCCGGATTCTTCGCCATGATGATCGCCGCGATAATGCCGGGCACATAATTCTTCGTCTCTCCCGGGAGTACGTTGCGCCGGTACAGCTCCCAGAAGTCCGCATAGCCCGTCCGCATCACTGCCCGCTGCACATTGCCCGGACCCCAGTCGTACGCCGCCATAGCCAAATACCAATCGCCGAACTGGTTGTACAGCGTCTTCATATACTTCGCATACGCGAGCGAAGACTTCTGCGGATCGAATCGTTCATCGAACCACCCATTGCGCGCCAAACCATACGCGCCCGTCGGCATGAACTGCCACATCCCTCCCGCACCCGAGCGCGCATTCAGGGCCTGCGGCTGAAACCCAGACTCCGCAACGGCGAGATAGATCAGATCCTGCGGCACCCCCTGGTCGCGGAGGTTCTTCGAAATCATTTCCTTATACTTTCCGGCCCGTTCCAGCGAGCGCAGCAAGTGAGCATGACCCGAAGGAGAGTTCGAAAAATAACTGATGAACCCGGCGACGTAATCATTCACCACCAGAGGAAAATCGGACTGCGTCGTCTTCAACTCGGCCGTCACCTTCGCCGTCAGCTCAGCGTTCGCCGGAAACGTCACCTCATTCGCCGCATCCAGCGGAGCGGCCTCGAGCGCCGGCGTAAACCCATTGCCTTGTTTCAGCGCCGTCATCTCCAGCGAATTCACCGCACTCAGCAGATGATCGAACTCATCGGCCAGCTGTGGATCCGTCTTCAAGTCCATACCGCTGGTCAACATCAAATCAACAGCAGAGTCGAAATCCAGCCGCGCCGCATCCAGATGCCCCCCGCGATAGTTGTCCACGCCGCTGCGATACGCTGCCTCGGCTTTGCTGATGAGTTGCTGCACCTTGGCAGCCTTCCCTGCAACATCGGCAGCCTGCGCAGGTGGCGTGACTGGTTGGCCGGTCTGCCCTGCACTTCCTTTACTCGGCGCTGCTGCGATCGCGGGAGCTGTTGCCTGTGCCGGCGCCTTACCCGGTGCGGCTGCCTTCTCCTGCGGGCAACCGGCAAGCAGGACCAGTGGTGCACAACTCACCACCAGTGCCCACCGCCGCACGCTCTTCTCTAAAAGTGAACCAGCCATTGTCCCTGCTCATTGTAAGACGCGCAGCCCATAATTGCGCTATCACACCGTCGTTCGCAGTCACTGGTATGAACGAGTACCTCTCCTCGAACTACTGCGGCGTCGGTACGATGGCAACAGAACAAGTTCCGCCGCTAATCTTTCAATGCACCCCCACCCGAAAGATGAGTCATCTGGCATTCTGACGAATCGCACCACCAGATGCGCAGCACCCGACCCATACTCACTCCCCAGTTCGTTGAATTGACGTACTTATCATGCGAAAGAAATGAAAGTCGAGGAGCCACTCCAATTCCATTCGGATCTCGAATCGGGTTCTTTGTATCGAATCAGCATCTGTTCCAACTTCACTCGAAACCCCAGATGCTTCGTAAAGCGGACCTCCCCGGAAAGCACCGCACCGGCGGAAAAATGGAACGTCCGCTTCGGGCCGGGATTCGGGTTCGGTTCTGTTGCCGCAGGTCGCTTTCTGGAGTAGCTTGCAAAACCCGGCGCACAGCTACGCCCAACTCCAAACCGGCACCGGTCCTTGCATTTCGGCAGTAAAAAAAGCTTCCGTTGTTCGTGCCTAACGAGAGGGATCTGTAATGCAGATACAGATCGCCACGCTCCTTTTGCTCTGTCTCCAACACCCGTTCGAACTGTTTAACCATCAGCGACTCAGACGAGGTCGGATGTTCATAATCGCGCCACCACGGAAAATGGCCGCGCAGAATGTTGGCCAAAGAGGCCGCTGGATTCAATGAAGTCCGCACCGATTTAATCCCAAACGCATGCGGATGCTGCCGCGCTAACGGGTTCGACACATAACGGTCGAGCGTGTCCTCCCCTAGCATCCACAACGTACCCACGATCGGTGTGACGATAAAGTCCACCCACCCCGTATTGTTGGTATACTTCGCCTTCGCTTCGCATTGGATGTCGTGGTGCTTGCATCCAATCGGGTAAGTGAAACCGCCTTGATTGAAGGTCGCTGTCTCTCCAATCGACCCAATCTCCCATTGCGTCGAATAAACCGTCGCCCACAGGAACGCACGAAATCGGCTGTTCCAGTACCTTCGGTCGCGCGAAATCTGGAGCTCGCGTCCGCGCGGATCGTTCTGCACCTCGATATACCCGGCGATCCCTCCCTCCATCGGATGACCGATGTAGTTCACCTTGATGCTGTCGCCGTCATTCCAGCGCCGCATATTGAACTGTTGCAGGGAAGCCCAATAGTCCGACCAGTACGGCATGTTCAGCAGGAGATGCCGATCGCATGTCGAACGCGAAGGATTGCAGCAGCAAGCCCTTCCAATGATAGGGTTCGGTCTCCGGCGACTTCAAAGCCGGCGCACGCGATTGCATGCGACTGATCGTCGAAGGAAAGATGTCTTGCTTCGCATGTTCTTGGATCCCCGGTTGTTGAATGCCAGGTCGTTGAATCCCAGATTCTTAAATGCTTGATGAGCGAGGAAGCGCGCCTGGAGAATCAAGCAGATCACTCCACGCGATCTCTTCAACCTTTGCACTCTCCGCCCCGTCAGGCCTAACGTCATGGCCCTGCGCCAAACCGCACACGGGTAGCAACAGCATCAAAAGGGCGATATTGAATCGGAACATCCTCTGTTCTCGTCCTGATAGCTTCGCGAACTAAGAACGATTGGCGAACTGCCTTCGAGTTGGATGCTGATTTTCGGTTCGAGGCTTTCCCGCCGGCGCGCCCGCTCTTGTACTCGCGCGAGTGTTAACATGAACACTGAGGCAACCCAGCTACAAAATGGATCCAAGTCACATCCGCAACTTCGCGATCATCGCGCATATCGACCACGGCAAGTCCACTCTCTCCGACCGGCTCCTCGAGCTCACCGGTTCGTTGACAGCGCGCGAAATGCAGGCCCAGGTGCTCGACGCCATGGACCTCGAGCGGGAACGCGGCATCACCATCAAGGCGCACACCGTACGCATGATGTACAAGGCGCATGACGGCGAGACCTACCAACTCAACCTTATCGACACCCCCGGCCACGTCGATTTCTCCTACGAAGTCTCACGCTCCCTCGCCTCCTGCGAAGGTGCGCTCCTCGTCGTCGATGCCTCGCAGGGCGTTGAAGCCCAAACCCTCGCCAACGCCTACCTCGCCATCTCCAACGGTCTCGAAATCATTCCCATCATCAACAAGATCGATCTCCCCAGCGCCGACATCGAGCGCACCAAAGAGATGATCGAAAAATCCGTTGGCCTCCCTGCCGACGATGCCATCGCCGTCAGCGCCAAGACCGGCCTCAATGTAGACAGCATCCTCGAAGCCGTAGTAACACTGCTGCCGCCCCCGGAAGGCGATCCCGAAGCCCCTCTTCAGGCCCTCATCTTCGACAGTTGGTTCGATCCCTACAGAGGCGTCATCGTCCTCGCCCGCGTCATCAATGGCAAACTTCGCAAAGGCATGAAGATCAAAGTCATGTCGAACGGCAAAGTCTTCGACGTCGAAAGTATGGGCGTCATGACACCCAAACCCGTCGAGCTCGACGAACTGTCCGCCGGCGAAGTAGGCTTCTTCGTCGCGACCATCAAAAACGTAGCCGATACCAAGGTCGGCGACACCATCACCTCTGTCGACAACCCCTGCGCCGAGGCCCTCCCCGGCTTCGAAGACATCAAGAGCATGGTCTTCGCCGGCCTCTACACTGTCGACTCGCACGAACACGCCATGCTCCGCGACGCCCTCGAAAAGCTTCGCCTCAACGACGCATCCTTCTCCTTCGAACCCGAGTCCTCCGTCGCCCTTGGCTTCGGCTTCCGTTGCGGCTTCCTCGGTCTGCTCCATCTCGAAATTATTCAGGAGCGCCTCGAGCGCGAGTACGGACTCGACCTCATCACCACTGCGCCCGGCGTCCGCTACAAGATTACGCGGACCGACGGCTCCGTCATCGAGGTAGACAATCCCTCACGCTGGCCCGATCCCTCCGAGATCGAGACCGTCGAAGAACCAGTCATTATCGCCAAGATCCTCACCAACGAAGAGTACGTCGGCGGCATCCTCAAACTCGTCGAAGACAAGCGCGGCCGTCAGAAGAACTTCGAGTACGTCAGCGAGACCCGCGTAATGCTCACCTACGAGCTTCCCCTCAACGAGATCGTTCTCGACTTCTACGACCGCCTCAAATCCGTCTCCCGCGGATACGCCTCACTCGACTACGTTCTCGCAGGCACCTGGGTTTCTCCCATGGTCAAGATGGACATCCTTATCGGTGGCGATCCCGTGGACGCGCTCTCCATCATCGTGCATCGCGACTTCGCCTACGATCGCGGCAAGGCTCTCGTCTCCAAAATGCGCGAACTCATCCCCCGCCAGATGTTCGAGGTCGCCATCCAGGCCGCCATCGGCAGCAAGATTATCGCTCGCGAAACGGTCACCGCTATCCGCAAAAATGTAATCGCCAAATGTTACGGGGGCGACATCAGCCGTAAACGCAAACTCCTCGAGAAGCAGAAGGAAGGCAAGAAGCGCATGAAGCGGATCGGCAAGGTGGACATCCCGCAAGAGGCCTTTCTCGCAGTCCTCAAAGTGGGCGAGGAATAATCATCTAGATTTTGCAGCACCAGAAGTTTGCGGTTGTCCCGCGCGAAATAAGTCGTCGAAAAGGAACTCCGCCAACTACCATCTCACCCGTTATCCCACAAGTTTTTATTGTCCGGACCGCGATTTGTAACGTTCCAGTAACGGTGATCTGTGGAAACACTTGAAACAGCTATACTTGCCGACAGCCAGTGGGAACGGGGAAGTGAAACCCACGTCTATCCCCGCTAAGCCTTTCTTTTGCAAGCAGTTAGCCGCGTGCCATCTGGTTGAGCCATTGCAGCGAAACCGGCAAGCGGCCGCCTTCGAGCTCTTTTCTTGACCCGCGATCCACAAGTTTTTCCACAGATCGCCGAGCCCAGAGTGCCCAAAAACCACAAAGGTGAAGAAGAGGCAGGTGGCCCTCATCTTCACCTTGTGGTGAGAAGTCGCATGCCCGAAAGCTACTGCTTCGGTGCGGCGGCTGGCTTCGGGGCTGTTGTTGCAGGACGAGGACGAGCCGCTGCAGGCGTAGCCGCAGTCGGTGCAGACGGCACCGGCGCAGCGACACCCGACGAGGTGTTGTATGCGGTCACTACAGCCTGCGTCACGTCTGTGCTCTGATTCGCCCACATCACATTGCTCTGCTGGCTGCTGACATCGAGCAGCAGCGTATAGCCATTGTCGCTGACGTACTTCTTCAACGTCGTCGAGACCTTCGCCGCCACCTTGCCGTAGGCTTCCTGCAAATCGGTGTTGTAAGCAGTCTGTGCATCCTCGGCGTCATGATTCAGACGCTTCTCTTTGGCATCGATCTCTTTCATCTTGGCCGCCCGCTCTGCGTCGGTCAGCGTAGCCGGTGCACTCTGCAGCTGCTTCTTCAGAGCATCGACCTCATGCGAGATGCCGTCGATCTGATCCTTCTTCGGTTTAAACTTCGTTTGAATATCCTGCACCACCTTCTGGCCTTCGTTCGTGGCGAAGACGGCCTGCTCGAAAGCAATCAGCGCAATCTTTGCAGGAATAGCTTGTGGCGCAACCGGTGCCGCTGCAGCGGGTTCAGTTGCCGGGGTAGCTGGAGCTGGTGCTGGAGCAGGTGTCTGCGCCAACCCGGCTGTAGTCATCAATCCCGCGCCAAGCGCGGAGATAAAAACAAGATTGCGATTCATACGGTCTGTGGTACTCCTTCAAGAGATCGTTACAACTCAAATTGATTTTGTTTGCGTCGGCATTGCTTATGCCGTTCCTCAGGCATAAGAGCTTGCATGCAACTCATTCACTGCAGCCGGAAAATTACAGCCAATCGATGCAGTCTTATTGCTTAGGCGGAGCGGGCCTCGGAGGTGTCGGCGTCGTAGGACGCGGACGCGTCGCCGATGGTGCCGAAGGCACAGCAGGCGCCGCAACTCCCGAAGAGGCATTGTAGGCATCCACGATAGCCTGCGAGATATCAGTCGTGCCCGGCTGCGTCCAAAGCACCGCAAGTCCGCCCTGCTGTCCGGTGTTATCTAACAGCATGGTGTAGCCGTTATCTTGCACGTACTTGATCACAATCGGACCAAGCTTCTTCGCAACCGTACCAAGCGTCTCCTGCATCTCGGCATTGAAGGCAGCCGTGGCATCATCGCCATCGCGCTGCAGCTGCTTCTGCTTCGTCTCGATCGTTCTTGCCCGCGAGGCCTTCTCTTCATCGTTCATCGTCGTCGGCGCACTCTGCAGCTGCTTGGTCAGCGACTCAATCTCCGTCTGCAAAGCCTGCAGCTGATTCTTCTGCGGCTCATATTTCTTCTGCAACGCCTGTAGCGCGCGCTGGCCTTCGTTGGTCGCAGCAGTGGCCTGCTCATATTCAATAACCGCAATCTTCGCCGGAACGACTTGGAGAGCGGGAGCATGTGCTGCGGCGGGCGCAGTAGCCGGGGCAGTGGAGGGTGCGGTTGCCGGCGCCTGCGAACCGGCAGTCTGAGCCACTCCAGCAGCGGAGGTCATTGCCGCAGCAAGGGCGGTGACAAGTGCAACGTTGCGATTCATTCGGTGTGTGGTACTCCTTCGGGGATTGTCCTGATCATCCGGCCTTCGGCGCACCATCGCGTGCCTTCTCAGCCGTTCCCTGCATATCCTTTGACGAACGCACTCTTCACGAGGCACGCCCACCATATAGCTCGATCCACCCGATTCCCATACCGGCAAATCGACAGCAAACGAGAGAACTGCCGGAACACCTCAAATTATAGGACCCCGTCCGCCAAGGGTCAATCCAGACGCCCACCTCCCAAATTACGGAGCGCCTCCCAGGAAGTCTCCTGTTTTTCAAAACCGCCATTTCGTATCTTATTGAATTTGGCCCTAAAAACACGCAAATTATTTGGCGATAGGATTGCTCTTCACCAAAGGACAGCACGCTGGCAGAGATCCGGAGTGTGTAGTCAATATGCTCCGGCTCGAAAAGATGCTGCATCCAAGCGATGGTGTAGCCAGCCCGGAGTTTCTACTTCCCTCATCGGGAAGGTTTTCAGGAGGCCAGTGACTGGCCATCAAAAATAGAAGGGCCGCTTCCACGAAGCGGCCCTTCTTCTCCAAAAGGCATCTCATGTTCAAGGAGTAACCGGGAAGTGGTACAAGAGAGTTCTTGCCAATCGCTCTCTTTGCGCGTACCCTAAGAATTGCCTCGTGAAACGGCTGTGGGTGCCGATCACTGTGTGGCTGCCAGAAAACTCCTTGTGAGGTACATTTTGGCGGCAAAGGGCACAGGATTACAGTGACCGAATTTATCGGACTCTGTCGCAAACAGGTAGAGGGTGAAAATTAAGGGGTCGCCGCTGTCAGGCGTTCCGGGCTGCGCGTAGCCGGTAGGTTACTGGTTCGATCGCAGCCGAATAGCAATAGAAGACGTCCGTTCGAGTACAACTTGAGACCGTTTCATCCGACGCTGCAAAACCGGTTTGGTTCATCCTCCGTGGTCTGTACGGGGACGAAAAAACTGTTGCGCCGTGGGAGAGTGAACCGCTAATTGCGATCTAAAGCAATAGGAAGTGGAAGCATGACTTCAGAACAGAATGTACCCGAGGTGGAGTCCCACCAGGGTTCGACAATGTCACCCGGCCAGCAGGACGGGGAGGCGCAATTCACACCGCAAAACGTGCAGCATGGCATGGGGCAGTCGAAAAGCAGCCGCCGCCGCCGACGTAAGCGCAAGAACAAAGGCCCCGACGCCCAGCAAAACGCACAATCTGGCGGTGACCAGTCCGTCGCGTCCATTCAAGGATCTGCGGGATCCGCGGGATCCGCAGGCTCAGCCGCCCCCCAGGCGTCCCAGCCGCAGAGTTTCCAGGCCGGTGCCGGCCAACAGCAGAACAGCTCCTCCGGCGGCGGCAAACGCTGGAAGAAGAAGTACCGCGACCGCGACCGTCAGCGCTCGCCGGAGAATCCCGGCAACGTCGCCAGCGGAAGCAATGGTGGGGGCTACAGCAACAGCGGCGGGGGATACCGCGACCGCGACACCCATCAGCCAGGCAACAGCAGCGGCGGCTTCAAGCGCAAAGGCGGTGGCGGCAAGCAGCAACGTGGCCCACGCAGCTTCGTCGGCCCCATGGACCACAGCTATCGCGCCGTCAACGGCAACTTCGCCGACACCCCGCCCTCCACGATGGACTCCCACAACGGCAACTACCAGGGCCGCAGCAACGGCCATGGCGGCGGACGCAACTACCAGAGCGACTCCCAGCCCATCGACTACTCGCAGGGCCGTCCCATTCCCATTCCGGACGACGCGCCCACCAAGATCTTCTTCTTCATCGAAGATCTCTTCTTTATCGCGAAGATTCAGGAGACCGCGCGCAAACTCGGAGTCAAGGTAGCCTTCGTCAAGAACGAGAAGGACGCCATCGCCGCTCTTACAGCGGGCGCAGAAGAGGATCGTCCAGGCCTCATCGTCTTCGACCTCAACAATGCAAACGCCAAGCCTCTGACGTTGATTCCCAAGCTCAAGGCCAAGCTCAAGCGTAGCACCTCAATCGTTGGCTTCCTGTCCCATCTGCAGGGAGACCTCAAGGCCAAGGCTGTCGAAGCTGGTTGCGACACGGTCATGCCGCGCGCTGCCTTCTCGCAGAACCTGCCCAACCTCCTCCGCCGCTACGGCATGGAAGAGGAAGAAGAGCAGAACTACAACCAGTAAACGGGCTCTTGAAAAGTCCACCCGCAGGATTGCTGTGCTGACTCAGGATCAGTACTATCCTGTCTTCGCAGGAGTTCCTGTTCTGTTCGGAGGGCTCCTGCCTTCGCGGGATTTCCTAAAGATGGTTACGCAAAGAAGCTGAATATCTTCCGCAGAATCCGAGGTGCCTCCCTTCGGCAATTTATTCCCCGCTGGAGAGATAGCCCCTCACGAGTACACACCTCCATATACGAGATGATTTCGTTTGATTGCACGTGGGTAATATGCCAAAGAAAAGGCCGCCAGCAATGGAGGCCTTTTCTTAATACTCGATTGAGTAATGCTTAGTCGCCGGCTACGGTTTCTTCTGTTTCCGCTTTGACGACCGGGGCTGCGGGTTTGATCTCGCCGAGGGAGATGAAGCCCGCGGGAGCGTCGGGCTCCTGCAGGACCTCCTTGCGGTAGAGCTTGGCCATGCGGGCGTTTTCCGCGTCCTGCTTTATCTTCGCGTCGCGTGCGCGGATCTTTTCTTCGCGAGAGTTCTTCGCGATGCCGGACTTGTCGAACGTGTCGTTGGCAGCGGCGTTGACGTGCTCGTCGTTGAGGACGAGGTCGTACTTCGCTTCCTTCTCGAGGCCGACCTTCTTGCCGCCGGCGAAGATCTCGTGACGGCCATGCTCCTCATACCATTTGGTGAGGGTGGAGGTCATGTGCATCTTCTCGATGATGTTGCGCCAGCCCACGCCGGTGTTATACGCGCAGAAGCTGATCTCACCCTCCTGTGTGGCGTAGGGGATGATGCACTGCTCGGTGCGGCGGAAGTCGTAGTTGAAGAGGTCCTGGAACCACATGCCGGCGATGAAGAGGAAGTTCCAGCGGTCGGCGCGACGGATTTTGATGTCTTCCAGAGTGCGGTCCGCGGTGACCTTGCCGTAGCTGCGTCCGGTGGCGCCGAAGCTCTTGTCGAACTTCTGCAGGAGGTCCTTGATCTTGAAGTGGGTGGGTGCGGCCTCGGGCTTGTAGTTGCGGAGAAGCGCGAGGGTAACGCCGATGATGGAGAGCCACTTGCCGCGGGCGGCGTCGTTGATGCGGGCGACGTCCTTGGCGAGGCGGTCGGCGTTGATGAAGGCGGTGACGGGAACGGCTTCCTTGGTCTCCTTGTCGATCATCAGCGCCATGGAGATGCCGCAGTTCGGGTGGCAGCCGCAGGAGAGCTGGCCCCAATCGCGGTCGGGTCCGTGGACGAGGTCAGCCCAGTCCGAGAAGGTGGACATGAAGGAGATGGGGAACCAGTCGCGGATCGGTTCGCCGAGGCCGGTTTGGTTCTTCACATCGTGCGCGAGGTGCGACAGGGTGTAGCGCTGTGCCTGACGACGCTCGTCGGAGATGTCTTCGTCGCGGCCGGTGAAGCTGACGGGCTGGAAGGAGAGGAAGTTGATCTTCTTCGGGTTGTCGAGAGCGAACTCGATGATGCGGCCAACCTGCTCGTTGTTGATGCCATTGACGATGGTGGTGACGGGAACGATGTCGACCCCGGCTTCGTGCAGGTTGTGGATGGCCTGGAGCTTTACGTCGAAGGCGTTGCCGACCTTGCGGTGAGAGTTGGCGGCGTTGCCGATGCCGTCGAACTGGAGGTAAGCGTAACGAAGACCGGCTTCAGCGGAAGCCTTGGCGAACTCCTTGGACTTGGCGAACTCGATGCCATTGGTCGCGGCCTGAACGGAGGTGTAACCGACCTTGCGCGCGTAGGCGACAGCATCGAGAAAGTACGGCGACAGCGTGGGTTCGCCGCCTGAGAATTGCACGGACATCTGACGCTTGGGCTTGATGGTGACCGCGTTGTCGAGCATGGTCTTGATCTCGTCCCAGGTGAGTTCGTGGACGAAGCCGACCTGATTGGCGTCCATGAAGCACGGGTCGCACATCATGTTGCAGCGGTTGGTGAGGTCGATCGTGAGGACTGAGCCGCGGCCGTGAGTGACGGTTGAGGTGCCGTGGTTGTGGAGCTTCTCGTCGTTGTGGGCGCGGATGTCGCGGCCGGGAAAGACCTCTTCGAGGTGCTTGAAGAAGGCGGTGTCGATGGACATCACATCTTCAAAGTGGCCGTGAATCGGACAATCCTTGACCATGAGGATCTGGCCGTCGCGCTCGATGATCTGCGCCTTGATCTCACCGACTTTTTCGTTAAGGAGGATCTCGTGGGGAAGCTTGCCGTCCACAATCTGCTGGCGGATCTCAGGGATGCACTTCGGGCACAGAGAGTCGGTGGTGCGGGGCCAGCCGAGGGGCGGCTTCTCTTTCTGGTAGCTCTTCAGCAGAGGCTTGTCGCTCCACTTGGGGGTGAAGCTCTTGTTGGGGCTGATCGAATTCAGCTTGCTGAAGATTGCCCAACCCGCTTTGGCTCCGTAGGTGAGAGACTTCTCAAATAATTTTGCCTTCGGCATTTTTCCTGTCTCCTGAGTGTGCGTCTGGTGTCTGTTTGATTTACTAAGTTCGTCGTTACTTCAAACTAAAATTGAAAGCCGAATGCCTTTGAAAGTGTCTCGCTTGGTTCAGCTATCTGTCGCGTTGATAAGAAGATGCGGCGGCGAGACATTTAGATTCCCTGCCTATAAGAGTACGCACATGGAATGCCAGACCGAAGCACTGGGAATCGAACGGCGAAAATTTGCATTGAACGGCAACGACAAGCGTTGGTTGGGACGAACCTTTGTCGTTACGGGGGTTTACGACCCGGGGATGCTGTTGCCGCTCGCGACGTTATTCAGGATGCGTTGCACGATAATGATACGGACATGCACGTGGCTGGCGACGTCGGGGAGGAACTCATTGATCAGACCGTTGACGGGGTCGAGGGCATAGCCGGTAAAGATGCGGGCGACGGTGGAGGCGGCATCCGGGTGAATGCCGGGAACGTAGAGATTGGCGAGCTCGGCGCCAATGGGGTAGTTCAGCAAGGTGGCGTAGTTGGGCATGGATTTGCCGCTGTCGCTGCGCGAGACGGCGGTGCGGGAGATGGAATAGAGGACCCGCTTGGCGAAAGGCGCGTGAGGCATACGAAAGTAGCGCGGATCCTGATGGGCGATGACTGGAATGGCAAAGGCGCCGAAGAACTGACCCGTCGCGTCCTGCAGGTAGCTGACGCCCACGCTCTTGCCGAAGCCTTTGAGACCTGGGCCGTAGGCGGAGTGGGAGTCTGCGCCGACAGTGATGGCGGAGATGCCGAGGATGGTGGCGAAGTTGATGGGATCGGCGAGGTTATGCAGGGCAAGATAGCCCTTCTGCTCCCAGGTCATCGGAATGACGATGTTGCTGGTGAGGAAGCGCTGATAGGGATAGATGAGTTCGGTGCAGGGCTTGGGGACGTCGTAACGGCTTGGGTCGACATAGATAACCTTCATCGCACTGAACACGCCGCAGGAACGCGCACCGCCGCCAGTAGCTTTGAAGGAGGCTTCCGCCACGGCAACTACGTTTTCCTGGGCGGCTTGCGCGGGATCGGGCGCGTCCGGAAGTTCGGTTGAGGCGGAGTCAGACAGATGAGCGGGCGTCTCGGGAACTGTGGGCGGCTGCATTTGCGCGAATGCAGTCATCGCAGACAGCAACAGCCCCGTTGTCAGCACCCGATGCATGGAAATGCTCCCCCTCGCCCTATTTCCATAGTAAGTGGAGGAGCCTACGGTTGTTGCGGCTTCTTCCTGATGTGAAGGTCGATCAGTGCATCGACGATGAACTCGTCCACAACGAAACCGAGCGCAGAACCGCCAATGGATCCGCCGAAGGTCTCGGCTACTTCCTTAAAGGAAGTGTTTTGCGCCGGATAATACGGGATGGTGAGCGCGGACCCTGCGGCGTTGCCTGCGAGGAGGGAGAAGTTCGGTCTCGTATGGCCGCTGTCCGTGCGGGTAATGATCGCGCGCGTACCGGCGTAGACGAGCCGCTTGAAGAATGGGTGGCCCTTGCCCATAACGTAGTAGCGCGGGTCTTCGTGAAAGAGCGGAGCGAACAGCGAGTTGCTGAAGACGCCCTCGGAGACGCCGCGTATGGCGGCTGCGCCGAGCCGCTGGCCAAAGGCGCCGGAATCGGTTCCGTAGTTCGGGCTGCTGTTGAGCAGTTGCTCCCATCCTGCGGCAGCGAGCCATCCGGTCGCGGAGAAGAGAGACACCGAGCTTGCCAGGCCGCCAAGCACCTTGTCGCGCACGGGCATCGGTTGCGCGACTTCACCCGGATTGACAATCATCTTCAGATGGGCTGCAGCCTTGGGACGGGGCCCGGTCGGCGTCGTTTGAGCGCCGTTGGGATCTGCGTAGCTGGGGTCTGGGGAATCAGGGTCTGCGGAGTTGGCGTCTCCGGAGCTGCTCGAACCGGTGAAGAGAGTTCCTGGTGAATCCGGCAGATCAAAATGTAGATTCGCGGCGATGACGTCGGCAGCGGGCTTACTGGTTAGAGGCGTCTGAGCCGCAGCGAAGGGTCCCACCGCGATAACCAGAGTGAGTGCGGCGCGGAGGGTACGGTGGGTCGGCTTCGCGTGAAAGACGTTCTGCTTGCGTATCAGGCTCAAATCATCACCTCGCTAAATTACGGTTGCGCATCTGTCAGAAACGGCAGAGGCGAAGCTCTCCAAGCTGCGCTTTATCAAGGAAGGCCCAGTATAAGCGCATCCTATTGGGTTACTTGAACGTCTGATGCGCAGCGCAGGCAGTCGGGTGCACTCATGTGTTGATAGTGCAGGGATTACGTCTTCCCCGCTCGTATATTTTATCCAGACCTGCTCGTACTTTTGTAGTAAGCGCGAGAGTCGTTACCACGCGGGAACCTGAGTGCAATCGCCTGCGATCGACGTTGACCTCAGGTTTATCGCATCATCTAATCGATGGCGGAGAGGTGTGCGTATGGCTACGGGAGATCCAAAACGGCCGTGGGAACAGCAGTTGAAGGACGCTGCGGCGCATCTGGAGACGGACTTGAAGAACGTCGTGAACTACATCAACGATCAGGTAGTGCCGGAGGTACGGCGGAACGGGTCGGAGGCGCTGCGTGCTGCGGCTGCTGAATTGCACCGCCTGGCGCAGCGGATGGATGACCATGCGCGCAAGACATCGGCGCCTCCTCCTCCACCGCCAAAGGACGAACCGAGACCGTGATGCGCGGCCGGGCTGTCTCCGTTGCGGCGATATCGGCATTGGCGCTGATGGCCGGGGGCTGTCATCGCAAGACGACACGGGCCTCTCAGCCGCCCCCACCGCCGACGAGTCGAACGGCTGCGAATCATAACGGCAGAACTTTTCCCCCAACGCATCCGGCGAGCGGGGAAACTGCTGGCCCGGTGATCCCCTCCCCTCCGCCGGCACCGAGCAGCCTCGGCAAGCCGATCTCGACGGAGGTCGGGTTGGCGAGCTGGTACGGGCCGCCCTATGCGGGACGCAAGGGCGCCGATGGCACGGTATACAACCAGAATGCGATGACCGCCGCGCACCTGACGCTGCCGTTGGGGACGATGGTGCGGGTGACCAATCTGACGAACAACGAGTCGGCCGTGGTGAAGATTACAGATCGCGGGCCATTTGTCCGGGGACGGATCATCGACCTCTCGCTCGCCGCGGCGAAGGCGACCGGGGTCTATCGCGCGGGTGTGGCGAAGGTGAGGGTGGAGGCGTTTGCCGCACCAGCGCGCGCGAATGCGGACCCGGGCGGCCGGTGGTGTGTGCAGATCGGTGCGTTTGCGCGGGAGTCGGATGCGGTGAAGCTGAAGCAGGATCTGCTGCGCCGCTACACGACCGCGAAGGTGATTGAGTTTCCCGGACCGACGGGGTACTGGGTGCGGGTCAATCCGAAGTTTCCGGACAAGAAGAATGCGACCGAGGTTGCTGACGGTATCCATCCCAAAGATCCGGCGGCAGAGCCTTATCTGATTCGGACGGATTAAGGTCCGTCAATGAAGCCGCCAGTAACACCTTGGCGAGGCTGCTGTCAGGAGACGACCCGTTTGCCGGTGCGGCGTTCGAGTTCCTGTTGAAACTCCTTCGCGGCGCTATGATTCGACGTGTGGGTGATCCTGACGCGGTTGTCGCCGAGAACGTGAGTGCTGCGGCTGCCCGGTGCGGCCTGGATCGCCATGACCTCGTTGTACTGAATTGTCTTTAACGGCCGAAACCAGAAGCGCTGCGTGACCCCCATTGGGGTGAGGGTGATAGTGCTAGGCATCTGCATGACGATGATCCCAACGGCAGCGAAAAAGAGCAGGGCCACCCACAATGGAACCGGGTTTCGATGGGTGGTGATCGCCGTGTATAGAAAGAAAAGAATAAAGGCCGGCAGGAGGATGGCGCGCGTCCACGCGATTATCGGCTTGATGCTGAAGACAAGGCCTTCCGGGGTCTGACGTGCGCAGCCAGTGGTGAAGCGGCTGCCAAAGGCGACAAGAAGGATGACTGCAAAAGCGACGGCGCGAAGTAACTGAGGATCGATATGCATCGTTTTTGGCTCGCTACTTTTTACTATGCCCGGCGTCTTTTACGCCCCGAACTATTTCCCGGGCAGTGCAGGTGGCGCGTAGTAAGGGAGCTTCTGCTGCTCCACCGTGGCCCGCTTTACGCCGATGTCGTCGAAGAGCATGCTGGGAGCAATGATGGTCTGCGGGATCACACCGAGGGAGTTCGAGACGTAGGGATCGTTGCCGACGGCGACGATCCCGGAGCGGAGGCTGCGGTTGTCCAGTTCATCGAAGACGGCGCCGCGAACGAGTTGGCGGGTGCCGTCGGCCTTGACCCGGTATAGCAGCCGGGGGTTCAGTTCGCCTCCCAGCGTGTCAACGGCATAGACGTCCTTGTTTTGCTCTTTTGCCATGGCGAGCAGGCGCTTGCTGAGTTCTTCCTTCGAGAGAGGCTCATCGGCCTTGATGAGGACGACGCCGGCACGCGAGTGGGCGGCTTGCGCGGGAGCGGCGCGTCCATGGCCGTTGGAGGCGGCGAAGTCCTTGATCGGTTCGCGGCCTATCAGGAAGTTTTCCAGTTTGCCGTGGACGACAATGTCGACCGATTGCGCCGGAACCCCCTCGTCATCAATCGTGTAGGCGCCCAGGAGCGCTTTGCCGTTGAACTTAGTCTGCAGCGGGTCGTCAGTGACGCTGATCATGTCAGGAAGTACCCGCGATTTGTAGCTGGAGGAGAAGGTGCCGGTGGTGCGGGCCGTAGTGCCCATCTCGGGGCGGTCGGCTTCGACGTTGGGGACGAAGAGGCGGGTGAATATGTCCGCGGCGACGTCTCCAGTGACAAGGAGCGGGCCGTGGTAATCGTTGGCGGAAACGACGGGAGCGTTGCGCAGCTCTTCGAAGCTTTTCAGGTCGTCGACAGTGCGTTTGCGAAATGCGGAGGCACTCTCAAGTTCTTTCGCCGTGGTGGCTACGGTGCCGTTATCGCGGCTGAGACGCATCCCATCGGCTGCCTGCCCGCCGACGCTGATGGCTCCGTTGTAGCCGGTGTAGCCTTCGCGAATCATAGTGCCTTCGGTGTTCACGAGGTAGCGATTAAGAGCGAGGCCGCGGATATTCGCGACGGAGTATTGGACGTCCTCAGCGAAGGACCGCAGGTCGGGGTCGGAGGCGAAGAGGCCGCTGGCCTCGATGATACGGCGCTTCCATTCGTTGCGGTCGAGATCGAGAGCGACGAGCGGAGCGACCTGCATGACCGGCTTGACCTGCGCGAAATCCTGCTGGGTCTGGGCAGACTGAAACTGCTTTAGTGCTGCCTGTTTCGCGGAGAAGGCGCGAAGGGCATTCTTGTAAGCTGCGTCCGTCGCGGTCCAGAGAGCATACTCCAGGGCCAGAGGGTTGTCGTCCGTGGGAGCGAGTTCGATGGTGCCGTCGCCGCGGGTGCTGCTGCTGTCTGCGGCGTAGTCGCCGATGCGGACCGTGACGCGTACGATCCGCTGGTGATTGGACACTTCCTGGGTGAGCGCACCGTAGTTGGCGACGGCCTCGTAGGTGTTGATGTCGTCGAGCCGGTACTCGATGAAATAGGGCCGCTGCATGCCGGGAAGCATGAGAGCCTTCTCCCGCTCGAGTTCCTGGTGCATCGCGTTCAAGAGAGGATCATTTCCCTGTAATGATGATTCCGCGACAGCGCTATTCGTAACCGCAATAGGGCTGACCACGACTGCGAACCAGAAAGCAGCACTGAGAAGCGCCGATATTTGTAGCTGTTTACCGAACAAATTCATCATTGGCCTCCCTTTCCGCCGGTTCCTGCTGCACCTGGTGGCGGCAGGATCGGCGGCCGGGCCGTTCCCTGGGCCTGGCGTTGGGTTTCGATTTCGCTGACCAGCATGGCCGGGGCGACCGCGCTGACCGGAATGCTGCCGGATTCGGCACCGCAGATCCCATTGAAGATGTCCTGCTTATCATTAGTGGCCAGGATGCGATTAAGCGCGGCCTGCGGCGTGCCGACGATGCTGACGCCGCGGACGAGTTCGTCGGGACGGCCATCAACATAGACGCGGTAGACAACCAGCGGAATGACCTGAAACGCCTGGGGTGAGCGGCGAGTTGTAACGGCAAAGCCGGAAGAGATGTCCTCAAAGTAGAGGCCGTACGCCTTCCCCTGTTTTTTTGCCTCGGCCTTGAGCATCTCGCGGAGTTCAGCGTCCTTGACGGTTTTGGTGGAGGTGACAATGAGGTTGCCCTGCCTGCCAGTGGGCATGTGGCCGACCTCGGAGCGGCCATGGCCGTTCGAAGTAGAAAAGCTGGCGATGGGAAGGCGCGACATGAGGAACGTATCGAGGACGCCATTCTTGATAAGATCGACGCGGCGTGCAGGCTGGCCTTCGTCGTCAAAATTGTAGTGGCCGCTGAGCGAGACGCCATCAAAGGTGGCCAGGGTCGGGTCGTCGGAGACGCTGAGAAACGTCGGCAGGATCTGCTTGCCGAGAAGCTTCGTGAAGGTTTGGCCCTCATCGTCGCCGCGCTGCCGCTGGCCTTCGAGGCGGTGGCCGAGCACTTCGTGGAAGAAGACGGCGGAGGCGCGGCCGCTAAGGATTGCAGGCCCGTTGAACGGCTCCGTGACAGGGGCCTCGCGCAGGGCCTCGAGATTTTTGGCCATGGCCACGGTCTTCTCCGTGAGGGTCTTCTGGTCAGGGAGGTGCCCCACGTCGTCGGCCTCAAAGGTCTCCGCGCGGAAGAGGTCCATTCCGTCAGCGGCGCGGGTGCGAGCGATGATGATCAGGCGGGCAACGTGGTTAGGCGTGGCAACCTTCGCCCCCTCGGATGAGACAAAGTAGTCAGTCTCTGTAGATGCCTCGAGCGCAACGTTGTTGAAGAACACGTCGGGATATTGCTTGAACAGACCGGAGAGCTCACGGATGCGATCCTGCCAGGCGGCGCGATCAATAACCAGAGGAGGCGGCGATGGAAGCAGCTCTGTCGCGGCCTTTTCCATAGAGAAGTCCGGAGAGCCATCCTCTTCTTTGGCGCGAACCTGCTGCTCGGTCTTGACCTTCATGTAGCTGTCGAGCGCTTTGGCGTACCCGCGGTTGGTGGCGAACCAGAGGCTGCGCGCGAGGGCTCCGCCATCATCTGTGAGAGGGAGCGGAACGGTGGTAAGTGCGCTGTTGCGATGGTCGCCATGAGTGTTATCTTCTGCCGCGGTGCCGAGACGGACCTGCACGTCGGCGATGCGGCGGCGGCTCTCGTTCGAGCCTACAATGGCCCCGAACTGCGCTGACATGGCGATGCTGTCAGAATCAGACACGGCATAGCTGAGGAAGTATGGTTTGGGCTGCTGGGTATTATCGGTAGCCGTGTTGCCGAGCGAGCCCATGGCGCGATGCAGCTCGGACTCCATGGCATCGATCAGGACCGCTGCAGGGGATGGTTCCGACTTTGTGGTCGCCGCTGCCGCGATGTGGCCGACGGAGGTCATCGCCACGACTACCAGACCGGCGAAACCGACGCCGGCAACTGCCGCTTTTTGTCTCTTCATGGGAACTGGAACTCGTTTCGCCTGCAAAATACGCCTGGTGCCGAGTGTATCGGAAGTGCCGCCAGCCCGTACGATGCGGTACAGCTTTCGTTGCAGAAGGCTGATGATTGGACGAGCAACTCTGGGTTAAGTTGACAAAGGGATTAGCGCAAACCGTAGCGCCAGACGGTGAGCCATACGGCGAGAGCAATGAACTGGGCGAACAGAAGCGATCCAAGGAGTCCGAATGTGGCGTGGCTAGAGTGCAGCGCGAGCATAACCAGGGCCACGAAAGTGACCAGGGTTCCGACCACCATCGCGTTCTTGCCATAGTGGGTAGGGGTAAGCGAGACCGGGCGCGTTGCCGGCAGCTGTCTGGCGACACGGGCGGCAAAATCGGCAGGGATCTGCGGCTGGGGAGCGGCTTCGAGAGCGCGAACGATGCTCTTATCGAGATGATCGATTTCGGATTGCAACAGGCCGTCTTCGTTTAGAGGCTCGTCGTTTAGAGGTTCGTCGCGCATGTCGCCCTCCTTTCCTGGGTTTGACGCTGCTGAAGCGCTTCGCGTAACTTTTTGCGACCGCGGTGCAGATGGGTCCGTATAGTGCCGATCGGCATACCGAGCGCGTAGGCGATCTGCTCGTAGGTGCGCTCCTCCTGATGATAGAGGACGAGGATAGTTCGCTCGATCTGGCTGAGGCGCAGCAACTGCTCTTCGACGGACTGCTGGAACTCGCGCTCCTCGAGTTGTTCCTCGGCGTTGCGGTCGGGATGAGCGAGACGGTCTTCCCAACCGGAGGTCTCGTCGGAGAGGGAGATGTGGGTCTCGCGGTCGCGTCGTCGTCGTTTCCACTCGTCCTGCGCGACATTCACGGCGATTCGGTAGAGATAGGTGGTGATGAGCGCCTCCCCGCGAAAGCTGGGAAGGGCGCGATAGAGGCGGAGGAAGACCTCCTGGGCGAGATCGTCGAGGTGCTCGCGGCTGCCGGTAAGGCGCACGAGGGTGCGAAAGACCATGTCCTGATGGTCGCGTACCACTTGTTCGAAGCTGAGATCGGCGTGCAAGCAGGGTTAGACCCCAGGCAGGGTTAGACCATAGAGTGCTCCTAAAGTTTCACCTGTGCCAGTGAAACTTTCGGGGGGTGGTGCGGTCTAACGCGGGCAGAAACAGGAGGTAGTGCTATGGAGAATTTTGTGTCCAGTCCGTTCATTGTGCCGGTGGCAGGTTGTGCTGTCGGTGCCGTCGCCATCGTTTCGGGGATCTGGTTCGAGGCTCAGCAGCGCAGGAA
>JAOAPF010000159.1 GCA_025462755.1 Edaphobacter sp. | reverse complement strand
CTACGAATCGCCGCGTCGCACTCTTCAGGGCTCTCGACGCTGAATGGAACTGCGAAGATAGGTTCATGTGAGACTTCGTAGAAATACTGGGCCTCGGCGTCGAAGCACGCTTCGATGGCATCATGCTGTCGAAAAACAACGAGCAGGGAAGGCAACGGAGGATCGTCGTAATAGTCGCCGACGCGCTGGTGCCGCACCCGTAGCCGCGAGATCCGGTGCAACCGCAGAAGACGATCGATCCAGTCGCCGCAGGCACCGGAGCGAAAGCGCCTCAGAAGAGCTCGTTCGACATGAGTCTCCTGGTGATCTTTCTCGCGGAGGTATACGGGAACGGCATCGTTTACCCGCGGGAACTCACACGACTCTGAGTTCTCCGGATCGTCTTGCTCCATCATCTCGCGCAGGTTCTCTTCGTAGTAGCCTGCGTCCGTGTGATCATACACTCGGATCCAACGTGCTAGAGAGCTCCGTAGGAGTCGATAGAAGGCTGTGCCGAGGCCGCTGTGCTCCTCTTCGAGACGATCGAGGGCCGGGCCGATCTTGAGATAGCCGGACATCTGGGTATCAACCATTGCAGTCAGACGACCACGAATGCCAAGCTTCTGCTCATCCTCCCCAAGCTCATCCTTGATATCGAGGGAATATTTGACGTACTCATCGAGCCTGCTGTCCCAGACTCCGTCGAGCATTCGTTGGACGGCGTGAGAGCAGAAGGGAAGCGGAGCTCGCCCCGATTGATTCCAGAGCGCGCCATCGGCGAGCCGTCGCTCGACCAGCACGCGGCAGAGTTGATAGATCAATGCGCTGTTCGGCTGGTAGCTGCAACTCGTCTCGACATCTGAGAGCGATGGAATCGCCAATCCATGCTGAGGGGCGAGGGACGTCAGCCCAGTGGTGGAAGGATCTCCGAGGGAAGAGGGAGTACTGGCTCTCTCCATCCTGTCTCGCGTAGTGCTTGCGTCACGCTGGCTGCGGCCTCGATGGTGTTCTTGTCGTCGAGGTGCTTCACCACCATCTGCAATAATCTGGTTTCGGGCTCGGCCTGTGCGACGTCGAACAGCGCCAGCAACTGCTCCTGTGTCAGTTCTTGACGTTTCATCGATTTTCCCTCCGTGCTGGAGTAGTTTGCTCCGCGTTGGGCGTGGCATGGCTAGAGTCCTTTCTTTCGGTCAGGGAACCGTCATCCCAACAAGAAGGCCGCCGCACCGAGGAAGAACGGTGCGGCCTTGAACGATCGCTTTTCCCTGTCGGTAGCGCTTGCTGCCGAATGACCTATCCCTTCGATCCGATGGCGCGGCTGAACGTGTAACGAAGGGCATTGCCGCAGTCCTCCGGTCCGGTCATAACGGCAGTCGCGAGTTCTGGGTATTGCGGGGTGTAGAGTTCCCGCACCTGCTCCGGGCTGATCGCCGGTCCAGGATCAGGGAGGGTGGCTCCCTGATAACGAAATTCCCTGCGCAGGATAGCGGTGGTTAGGCTACTCATGGTTTTGGTTCTCCTTAATCGTGAGGGTGTGGATCTGAAAAGCTGAGTCGTACCCAGTAGTGGTTTGCTGTGGCAGTTCCCATGCTTCGGCGCAACAACTCGAGCGTCTGCGCCCGATCGAGAACAGCCGCAAAGAACGGGCGTTGTTCGCGCAAAGCGCGTGCGGCGCGATGATTGCCATCGATCAATGGCATCCCACAGCCGGCTGGAAGAGTCACCATGATGCCGTGACCTGAATTCGATGCAATATGATCGACGTGACGTCGCAGTATGTGGGCATGCTCAAGCCACTTTCCCAAAACATCTGGATCGACCAGGACGAGTGGGCGGCCTTTGGACAGTTCCTTTGCGATGCGGAGGCTGAACCGCAAGGTGAGAAGATGATAGTTCTCCTCGTCCGGGCAATCTTGTGTGCCTATGACAGGACAACGAGGGCAGTTGTTCAGATGGGGAGGGCTCGTAGGTTGCATGGGGTCTCCCGGCGGCTAAGAACAGCGCCGTGTTGTGTCCGGAGTTCCCCGGGAAATGGGTTGACCTGGGCAGGGATTTGTCGGATCGGAAGGGCTCAGCCTCAAACTCGAGGGCTGGAATAAAGATCGTTAAGTTACGTGGTATCTGGCACTTCTGCGATGTCTCGGATCGGCTACTTGAGGGCGGTTAACTGTTCTGGTTCCCAGGGATCTGGGTGGGAGTATCCAGACTTCGCCGCAAAGAGGTCGCTAGAATGGTTCATCACCAGACTCTCCCCCTAGACAGCCGGTAGAGCAAAACCTGTACTTGGGAGCCTGAATGCCTGATCCACGCGAGTTGTTGATCTGCCTGTTGGACTACATCAAGGAGCAAACCAAAGAGGTTAATCCGGAGGCATTCCGGTTATCGACGTCGAAGGCTTTTCAGCGCCAACGAAACGATCTCGCCGGCCTTCCCGGCGTTGAGTTCGATATCAAAGTAGCCGGAGATCACATTTGGTTGAGGGTGCCACGCCTTACGGCGGAGCAGCCACCCTTGCCACCACCGTCCTATAAAGGGATCATCCGATTCAACACAGATCCGAGCGGCCCGCCACCTTTCCTCGATGAACCGGGATTAGTGCGGCAGATCAACTCTGCTCTACAGGCGGCGAAAGCCAAGGGAGCTGATCCGGCCGAAGTGGCAAGAGTAGAGGCAAGGCAAAGAACTGCGGCCGCAGAGGCGTTGAATACCTATAGCGTGGCTTGGAAGTCATGGGCGATAGGCGAGAGGCCGCGTCGCAGCACCATCTCACTCTATGGTGACTTGTTCGCGCTGATGCACCAGATGGAAGCGGAACAGACAAGTAAACCCCAGGAGTTGATATGGGGAATGGGCATCTCCTCATGGATACTTGAGGGAGAGAAGGGCAAGGTCTTCTTCGAGTATCCGTTGCTGACCCAGGCGATGGAGGTCACGATTGACGATCGGTCGATGGCCGTGGAGCTTCGCCCGCGAGCGACCGATACTCGCATTGAACTCGACGCCTTCGTTGCCTGTCGCGTCGCAGGCGTCATCGAAGTCGAACGAGTCGCCACCGCCCATCTTGCGAAGAACAAGGACAAGCCGGTCAATCCGTTCGACCCGGGAAGCTATACCGATGTCTTGAAGCTCATTGCCGGAAATCTTGATAGCGAGGGCCAGTACAAGCAAATCCTGAGTCAAGGCAGCCTTGTGCCTCCGGCCGGCGAGAATCTCACCGTGACGGACGGATGGGTGTTACTGTCCAGGCCTCGCGCGGTGAACTACCTGTTCGAAGACCTCAAACGACTGCAGGACAAGCTGGAAGACGGGTGCGAGATCTTCGATGGGCCGCTCGCCTTGGTCTCACCACCATCCGATAAGCCTCTCGAATTCGAGGCGATCAGTTTCAGAGGACTCTCTGGCCGTGGCAGCGGAGACGGATCAGCGGTAGAAGAGCTGTACTTCCCGCTACCGTATAACGACGAACAGGTCACGATCGTACAGAAGCTTAAGCGCGCAGCCGGCGTAACCGTTCAAGGGCCTCCGGGCACCGGCAAGACGCACACAATTGCGAACGTGATCTCGCATTACCTTGCGAGCGGGAAACGTGTTTTGGTGACCTCCCGCGGGGAAGCTGCCCTCTCGGTCCTGCAGGAGAAGATCCCCGAGGAGATCCGCACCCTTACAGTAGCCTTGTTGACGAGCGACCGCGAGGGCATCCGGCAATTTCAGGGGTCAATCGAGGCGATTCAGCATCGTGTGTCTCAGATTAATCCCGAGCTGACACGCCAGGAGATCACTCGGATTCAGAGTTCGATTGATCGGGCCCATTCCGAGTTGGTCATCATTGATCGCAGAGTCGATGAGATTGCGATGCAGCAGCTCTCTTCGATTGAGGTCGATGGAGTTCCGATACGTGCCCAGGCTCTCGCCGGCCTGGTTGTATCCGGGCGGGAACGCTATGGATGGTTCGACGATCTGATCAGCCTTGCGCCAGAGCATGCTCCCCCGCTCACCTCGGAGGAAGCAAGCCGTCTTCGAGAGGCAAGACGGTTGCTGGGTGGAGACATCGTCTATGTACAGGCCAGGGTCCCATCGGCAGAGAGTTTTCCTTCGGTACATCTGCTGGCCGAACTTCACGACGTACTGGTCAAAAGGGGAACCATCGAAGACGAGGTGCGACAGGGTTCCCTCCAGCCCCTCAGGGCTAACACGAGCGAGGTGTTTAACGCTGCGCGCGAACTGTTGATGCTCATCGAAGAGATGATCGGCCTCACTGGCGAGATCGAGGAGTGTGGCGACCCGTGGCCGTTCGAGCTGAGAAGGAAGTGTGGACATCCGTCCTTCTCGTCCGAGAGAGCAGCGCTCGAGTCGCTGTTTGGAGATCTGGACGTTCTTGTCAACGCACGCGCTGATTTTCTGAAGTCGCCTGTCGTGTTCCCTGAGGCGGGCCTGAAAGACCAGAAGACCATCGAGGCGGTAGCTCATGCCGTTGCGACCGGCAAGCCCTTCGGCTTCCTTTCGTTTGGTACGTCAGAGGCAAAGGAACACGTTGCAGCGATTCGAATCCAGGGGCGAGCGCCCTCATCGACCGAGGACTGGCTGAGGGTCCAACAATGGATCACGCTGCAGGAGAAGGTTCTCACCTTCGAAACGAGATGGAACGAGTTGCATCAGCTTCTCTCAGTTCCCGCACTCGAAGGAAGTGTTGCCGGACTGCGTCAACTCGAACTGACTGCCACGGTTGCTCGCAAGGCACACCGCCTGTCCACGCATTTCGATGATCAGCTCTCGAAAGGCGTTCGAAAGGTGTTCGAACAGAACGGCGTCGTGCCGGCCAACTCAGGGCGCGAAGATCTGGAGAGGTTGCGCGATCAGCTTTTGGAGCACCTGACTTTTGCCGACCTGTCCCTCGCTGCAATGCAATTGAGCGACATACAAGGCAAGCTCGCTGGAAAGACAGGGCCGATCTCGGAACGGCTCCGCAACTTCATCTCCGACACGCTGGGCAAAGAGAGTGTTCCAAGGGAGCGGGCTGCGGCGTTCTACGCAGAACTGTTGGAAGAACTTCGCCGTATCGCGGCGCTTGCCAATCCTCTCTCGTTCGTTACTGATATGTCTTCCCGACTGGAACTTGCCGGCGCACCGCAGTTGGCCGCAAGAATCCGTTCCATGCCGGTTTCTGGGTCAGGAGAGGATGTCAGCTTTCCAACGACCTGGCGGGAGGCATGGAACTGGGCGAGAGTGCGAACCCACCTTGATGCCATTGAAGCGCGAGAAGAGCTCCTCACTTTGGCCGGGCGCAGGCGTGACGTAGAAGTTGGACTCGCGCGCTTCTACCAGGAGATGGTGGCGAAGGCCGCTTGGCTGGCAACGAAACGAAACGCCAGTCCAAAAGTTTTGCAGGCTCTTGCTGGATATGCGACCGCTGTCAGGCGTATTGGCCAGGGTACCGGTCCCAACGCAACCCGCTATCGCAGGGATGCGCGGGAGATGATGTTTGACGCGGCTGGTGCGGTACCGTGCTGGATCATGAACCACAGCCGCATCTCCGAAGCGATGCCTGCCGACATTGGTACATTCGATCTGGTGATCGTAGACGAGGCTAGTCAGTCGGATCTTTGGGCTCTACCGGCCATCCTTCGCGGCAAGAAGATACTCGTCGTGGGTGACGATAAACAGGTGTCTCCGGATGGTGGTTTCATCGAGGCAACGCGCATTCAGGAGTTGCTGGACCGTTTTCTCCGAGAGCAACCGTATGCCGCTGAGATGACGCCTGAAAAGTCATTGTATGACTTGGCTTCGCGGGTCTTTGCGGCCGACCAGGTCATGTTGCGCGAGCATTTCCGATGTGTCCCGCCCATCATCGCCTACTCCAATCGGACCTTCTACCAAAATCAGATCCTGCCACTGCGTATCCCCAGAGCCTCGGAACGAATTGAGCCGCCGCTGGTGGACATCTATGTAGAGGGTGGAGTTCGCGATTCGCATGATCGAAACGATTGCGAGGCCCAGGCTATCGCAGACGAAATCACAGAGATACTGCAGAATGAAAGTCTTGCCGGACGGACGATTGGAGTGGTCTCTCTCCTCGGCACCGAACAAGCGAAACATATCGATTCCGTTGTGACTCAGAGATGCGATACGGCGGAGCTTCGCAGGCGCAAGTTCCTCTGTGGGGATGCACGCGCTTTCCAGGGAAGCGAACGCCACATCATGTTTCTTTCGATGGTCGCAGACGCTTCGAGCTGTAAGGCGCTCTCAGGCAGCATGTTCGATCAGCGTTTCAATGTTGCTGCGAGTCGTGCTCAGGATCGGATGTATCTCGTACGGTCTGTCATGGCATCCGATCTCTCCGACAAAGACCTTCGCATGAGTCTGCTCGGGCATTTTGACAAGCCGCTAACAGCAAGCACCGCCGAGTCGACTCAGCTCATCGATCTTTGTGAATCAGGTTTTGAACGTCACGTGTATACGGAATTGACCTCGCGTGGCTACAGGGTCATCCCGCAGGTGAAGACGGGGGCATACCGTATCGACATGGTCGTTGAGGGGACAGGAGACGTCCGGCTCGCAATTGAATGCGATGGCGATGAATATCACGGGCCTGATCGGTGGCAAAGCGATATGAACCGTCAGCGTATTTTGGAGCGAGCGGGCTGGCTATTCTGGCGGTGTTTTGCCTCGACTTGGACGTTGAGAAAAGACGAGGTGCTATTCGAGCTGTGCGGACAGCTCAAAGCGATGGGAATCGAACCTCTCGGCCCCCTTGGGCAGACCAGCAGCCTGGTCGAGAAGCGCGTCTGGCGCATACGGATAAAAGAAGATCTTTTGACCAAGGAAGCGGCTGGGTCTGAGCAGGGGAGTCTAGTTTTGTAGCATCTTCGGCTGTTCCCAAACTTGTAGAGACGTATCGCTCTGCGATGCCACTGGATCGAATGATCCGATCAGGAAACGCATTTAGAGGAAACGAAATCGGTCCGCATCGCAGGCGAACCACCACTGAGTTGATGTGAACCGCCTTTAGGCATCGTAGCGCTCCAATGATTCCGTAGAAATCTGCGTAGGACTTCCGTGGTCGGGCGGCTCATGGCTTGGTTTCTCCTCGATTCGCTAGAAGAGTGAGAACTGTAGCGGTTCAATCACAACAGGGAGCGGGCGGTTGTCGTCTCCTGCATTCATTTCCGAATCTGCGATTGTCACCGTGGCAACAGGGCTTCGGTATTTGGATTCCAGACGGACTAGGATTGCCCTCTCTGCGGAGCGCAGTTCTTCTTCTGCCTTCAGCTCATAGAGCGCAACATAATTTCTGCTGCGGATCTGTTGTTTGATCGCTCGTTCTACATCTGAGAACGTAAACTTCGGGTCGCCATAGGAGGGGTGGCGCGACGCCCAGCGTAGGAACTCGAGACGGTCTTTGTCACAGGTGAACCATGTCTGGTAGAACCCGTGGATATCGTAGTGGGCAATATGGGAAAAGCAGTTGGAGAGTCGTTGATAGAAGCCCTTGGTAAACAGACTCCGCTTCCAACCCGACTCGATGAAGTGAAGGTAGGTGTTTCCGAATGCGGCCTTGTCGGCCGCGGAGTTCCACTCTGTTGCAACGAACTGTGATGCGTTGAAGGGACTTTTCGGCATGGAGGCTATCCACAAGGAAAGAGGGCCAGCCTGAGCTGACCCTCTTCCTTGCCTTTGTTGTCGCCGGTTTCGATGCGGCGTTGGAGCAATTCTCCCAATGGACACAATAATACCGTCCCGCGTCGCGATGGGATGTTGCGAAGCTACTGTTTCCTGATTGGAGAATACTTCGGAACGGATTCGACGAATCAGATTGTGGAGATTACAGCTTGCTGTCAGCGCCTTGCAAGAATGGTCGTGTCGAAGAAGACCTTATCGCTCATGCGCGGAATTCCGATCAACTGTGAAGCCCGCGGGCAAGGGCCGCTGCATCCGTCGCAGCCGTTCAATAGCGTCCTCTCTGCTGCGAACACGGCTTACTTCGAACTGCCGGTCTGCCGCAATTCGAATCTCTATCTGATCCCATCCTTAAGCTTCAGAGCTTTGACAATGGTGGCGGGAAGTCGGATGGCTAAGCTGTTCCCCCATTTCGATACCCGCATAGCTCCTCCTGGACTCAACCGGATTAGCTGACCGGAGTGTTCCAATTCTCTATGTTGAGATCACGGATCCGTCCGAACTCACGTGTGTTGTTCGTAACGAGAGTCAACCCAAGGGACCGGGCATGCGCCGCAATTAAGAGGTCGTTTGCCCCGATCATCGCGCCCTGCAGTTTCAGGGTTCCACGTATTGGCGCATAATGCAGAGCTGCTTCCCCCGGAAAATCGAGGACTTCGACGTAGCGCAGGAATTCGTCGAGTGCGGCCCTATCCTGACTCTGCCTGGGTGAGACTTCTACGCCAAACATCAATTCGGATTTGGTGATCACCGAGACGCAGACATCCGAGATTTCGGTTCTTTGAAGACGCTCCAGAACCTGCGCATAGGTCCGTTTCATGATGTACGACGATATGTCGGTGTCGAGCATGTAACGGGGCATTAGATCTCTCGCTCCTGTACCGGCAAATCTTCGATCCTCTCCATGAACTCACTGGATGCGACCTTCTCGGACGCGAAGAACCCGGACCAGTCAGTAGGGCGTGGAGAAAGTACCACGTTGTCGCCTTCCTTCCGGATGTAAACCTCGGAGGTACTGAACTGGAACTCCTTCGGGAGTCTCACGGCTTGATTGCGGTTATTCATGAAGACTTTGGCTGTTCTTTGCATGGGCTCACCTCCATTTCGATGACGGCATATACATAAGTATATGCCATATTGCCATTGAACTCAATGCGGACCGTCGCCCCCGTCCCGAGACATCGTAACTGCTAGTGGCTAAAGAATTTGCGCCAATACTGCCTATTGGAGGCGCTGTCGACAAGAGTCTCAGGCTAAATCCGGGCAAAGACATCGAGTATTTCGGCTATGCGGATCTTCTCGCGAGAGCAAGGTCAGAAGTGGATTGGCTGATGAAGAGCCTCTCAGAGCCGCTATCGACCTTGAAGCTTCCATCCGGTAAATTCTGCGGCACTACGGTTCTGCCCGTGCGTTATGAAATCATGAGAGGCCGCGCGTTGTCCTGCGCGGCGCCTCATCCGAAGAGTCGCAGCTGGTCTCCGACGACATAGCCGGAGGGCCAGATGGACTCCACTTTCTTCTTGGGTTTTGGCTTCGATGGAACGAGCAGCGGGCCGGGCATCGGTGCAGGGAATTGGGCCGAGAGTTCGCTGAACATGTCTGTGAGCATCGGCTCTTCTTCCCGATCATCGATCTTCGGAAGCTCCGGCACCGCGGCTGCCGCGTAGGCTGCACGTTCACGCCGCAACTCATCCCAGACAGCATCGGCAGATTGGCCGACACCACCCTGTTCCACCAGCTCGCGGGCCATCGCCGCCAGCAGATCATCGTCCGCGTCCAGTGAATGGATGCCTTCCCCTGAGAACTTGCCCTCCATCATCAGAGCGACGAGCATCTTCCGGCCCATGAGACGAAGGCAGGTCCGCTGTGTCGTCTCCTCGTAGATCAGGAACTTCACGCGGACGTCGAACCTCTGGCCAATACGCCAGGATCGCCGCGACGCCTGTCGCAGGGTGTGAAGCGAGTAGCCGGTCTGGTAGAAGTAGATCGTCGGAAACCACAGCAGATCGAGTCCTGTCTCGACCAGCTTGGGGTGACCGATGACGACCTCGATTCCATTCGCGACCTGCTTCTCGTACCACTGCTCCCGTTTGAGCGCCGGGACAGAGGCACGCAGGACAGCAACGCGAAAGCCCGCCTGCCGTAGTACTCGCTCCAGCCGTTCGGGGACATCATGCTCGCCAGTAAAGGTAGCGAAGACCTGGCACCGCCTGCCCTGACGCAGCTCTTCGCGAATATCCTCGATGAGCTTTCGTTCCTTGGGGTATAGCTCGTCTTCTGGAAGATCGGGGGCAGTGGAGACAAGGAACGGGACCAGACGTTTGGCCTGTGGGTCGAACCGTTTGCCCCAGATCTCCCCGATACCGAAGGGATGATCCGGATAAAGCATGAGGCGATGCAGCATCAGGCTCATGAGGCTGCGATTGCCGCGGTTGGCCTTGAGAGCCCGCTGAATATCCTCCTGAATTCCCATGTAGGCTTCGCGGAGCGCGGGATCGAGTGCAACCTCGCAGACACTCTCCTCGTAGGGCGGTAGATAGTCGGCGATGTCTTCGAGCGAGACGAAGACGGTCGAGCTCATCAGGAACTTGCCGAAGAGAAGCGGTGACGCTCCAGGCTTCTTCGCCAGCCGGAAGGTGCTCTTGGACGCCTTGGTGCATGCCTTATCGGCGTCGGGAATTTTCTCGATCGCCTCCAGTACCCCGTAAGCGGCCTGGAAGTCGCTCTGCCCCTGGCTCCCGGCTTCGTACCCGGCTTCGACCATCTTCCACGGCTCCATCCGGTAGAGGATGTGGAACAGATCGCTGGCGTATCCACCCATGAGGGTGCCGGTATTGGCGATCAGCTTCTTGGCGCACCGGCGTAGAACAGAGAGATTGTTGCCCTGAGCGGTGTCGTTGGCGAGCTGGTGCAACTCGTCAGCAAACGAGTAGTCGAAGAACCGCTTCATGTAGCGCCCGATGTATTCGAGGGGCGCCATACGCTGGATCTTCGTGCGGTCCGCCTCCCAAAGCGGGGAATAATTGCTGGTTCCGTTGCTGGAGCGGGTGATCTTTTCCGATTGCTTCACTTCATCGAAGTCGATCTTGATGAGATGCCCGCCCTCGGGGTTCGGAATCACCACGCCTGTGTCGGGATTGGTGACACAGTTTCTGGCGCTGCCCGACTTTGCCTCGTTGTAAGCGTGCTTCCAGAAGTAGCTGAGTTTGCCGGTCTCCCTGCTGACGATGAAGTACGCGGGACCAGGGCACAGCTTTTCCCAGCCGCCGCGCCCCATCTTCCGGAGGGCGGAGACGGATGTCTTCAGACCTTTCGACACGGCG
>JAOAPF010000140.1 GCA_025462755.1 Edaphobacter sp. | reverse complement strand
GCCTTTGTGAAGCGCGCACCTTTCGTTGAAGTGCCTTAGAAGTCGTGGGCAAGCAGACCGGCGACGACACCGTTATCAACACATACACCCTCAGCCCACTTGCGCTCCATCTCGATGATGTATTTCGCGGTTTTATCATCCGCCGGAGACCAGTGACTCTGCTGTGCGTACGCCGGAACAAGCAACAACGTCGCCGCGATTGCCACCGCGAAAACTCGTAAATGCATTTCTCGCCTGGCGGTATCCTAGACTACGCTCCGATGGCGGCGCAGTATAACTGCGCATTCGGTTGTTTCGGTTGGATTGTCTGTGACTCGGATATCTGGCTTTCCCGGAGTATCCCAACAGCTCATCCCCAGCGCTTGAGTTCCGGCCAAATAGTTTGCAGGTTCCACTTAAATCCGCGGCAGTGATAGATGGGCAGCCATTCGTCGGGACGAGACAGCGGGTCTTTGGTATTGCCAATGACTGAGTAGCTTGTGCATTTTGTCTGCATGTTGCTCTCGTGACCCTCGCCGAGGACGATGAGACTTTCGCCCGTATAGTCACGCGGTCCCCAGATCCAGTAATTCTGGTGCCCCCCGATGGCCTTGGTGTCGCTTTCGGAATTATTTGTCGTAGTGTTTCAGAATTATTTGTCGTAATGCGAAAGGCGGGCAGTGGCGGATCCCACCACCTGATCCTGGTGGACGAGGCGGATCGCCTTCAGATGAACAGTCTCGAACAGATGAGGTCCATCTTTGGCGAGGGCACGGCTGGCATGGTGTTCATAGGCATGCCGGGCATCGAGAAACGGGTCGCTCGTTTTCCGCAGTTCTACTCGCGCATCGGGTTCGTACATGAGTTCCGCCCGCTCGATGCGTCTCAAGTCCAAGAATTGCTTGAAAAACGAGGGACGCCTGCCGGCGTTGTCCGCCCGAACGAGCAACTCGTTCCGGAAGTAATAGCAAGCCTCATTCGGATGACCGGAGGAAACTTCAGGCTCTTGACGCGACTCCTCACCCACATCGAGCGAGTTCTCAGCGTGAATGACCTTCATGTCATCTCGACTGCGGTCGTTGAAGCCGCCCGTGACAGCCTCGTCATCGGCCCTGGCTAACGCCGAATACGACAAATAATTCTGAACAACTACGACAGATAACTTTCAAAGCTACAAACTGACACACAGCCGGTAATTGAGGTGCAAAAAGCGTCCAGGTGTAAGTTGGATGGTCGAAAGGACACTTGAGATCAACAGATGTCCCCGTTTTAACCTGCTAAATTGTTTGCGCGGAGGATTCATGTGCAAGTTTGTCTCCAGGGAGTTCGCACTCATGGCTTTGGCCTGCTGTGCGGCACAGTTTAGTGTTGCGCAAAATGCGCCAGTGGCCTCTCCTGAAACCGAGCAGCACATTCAGCACGTAACGTCAGGACTGACCAGCGATGTAGTCATCAAAGGCGATGAGCACGCTACCCACATGCTCGTTGATCGAATGAAGGAACTTAATATTCCCGGCGTAAGCATCGCAGTAATTCATGAGGGCAAGATCGAGTGGGCGCGCGGGTTTGGCGTCAGCAGTATCGGCGGATCTCCGGTGACACCCGAGACAATGTTTCAGGCCGGCTCCATCAGCAAGCCCCTGGCAGCCATGGCGGCGCTCCGGCTGGTCGAGCAGGGCAAGCTCTCGCTGGATGCGGACATTAACACGTCTCTTACCACTTGGAAATTCCCCGCTGACCCAGTGGCTGTGGGCAAGCCAGTGACCCTGCGTGAGTTGCTCACCCACACCGGCGGCACCACCGTACACGGCTTCCCTGGCTATGCCTCCACGGAGCCGGTTCCCACCCTTGTGCAGGTGCTGAATGGCGAGAAACCCGCCAACACCCCGGCCATCCGCAGCGAGGCAGTACCTGGAACAAAATGGAACTACTCCGGCGGCGGCTACACGATCATGCAGCAGGCGCTGATCGACGTAACCAAAAAGCCGTTCCCCAAACTGCTCCATGACACAGTGCTGGCGCCCATCGGCATGACGCAAAGCACGTACGAGCAGCCATTGCCCAAGGAGTTTCAGGCCTATGCGGCGACCCCTTATTCTGGTGACGGAAAGCCTATCAAGGGCGGCGCGCATACCTACCCCGAGATGGCCGCGGCCGGACTGTGGACCACTCCAACCGACCTGGCCCGTTACGCAATCGAGGTTCAGAAGTCGCTGGAAGGCAAAGCGAACCACGTCCTCTCCGTCGAGATGACGCGCCAGATGCTGACCCCGGGGATGGGGCGGTGGGGCCTCGGCCCGGAGATCGGCGGCGCCGAAGCCGACCCATACTTCACTCACGGTGGAGTGAACGAGGGCTTCGTCAATAACTTCGCAGCTTACGAGAAGAATGGCGAGGGCGCGGTGGTCATGACCAACTCTGCCAACGGAGGTCTGATCGCCAGCGAGATTCTGCACAGCATCGCCGCTGTCTACGGATGGCCTGACTTCCAACCCACCGTCCGCACCGTCGTTTCGGTCGGTCCAAAAATCCTGGCTCAGTTCGCCGGAGTCTACGCGCTCGCGCCCACCTTTAACATGACCATCACTCTCGTCAACGGCCAACTGATTTCACAGGTGACCAGGCAAGGCAAGGTTCCTTTGTTTGCCGAGTCGGAGACGATGTTCTTTTCCAAGGACGTTAATGCCGAGATTGAGTTTCCCAAAGATGAAAAGGGACCCGCAAGCCAGCTGATCCTTCATCAGAATGGCCGTGATATGACCGGGAAGCGGCTGGACGATGTCGAGGCAAAAAAGATTGCCGATGCCGCGGCTGCATTTGACAAGAGGTTCAAGGATCAAACCGCGGCGCCGGGGAGCGAGGCCGCCGTGCGCAGGATGATCGGTGAGCTCCAGACTGGCAAGCCCAATTACGATCTCATGAGCCCCGGACTCGCCGAAGTAACACGCCAGCAGTTGCCTCAACTGCAGTCAATGATTGTCGCGAAGGGTGCTTTGCAGTCGGTGATTTTTAAGGGAGTCGGACCAGGCGGCGCCGATATTTATCAGGTCAATTTTGAGAAGGGATCGATCGATTACCGCATCTGGCTCGGAGCAGACGGAAAAACCGAGAGTGCGAATCTGCGCCCCAGCGAATATCCCACACCTATCGTGCCAGCCACACATTGATTAGGGGTCACCACACCAAAGGTAGAAAATCGTACGTTTAGGTTTGTTGCGAAAACCTATCGTCATTAGGAAGCCCACCGCAATTCACAGGAGACAGTGCAGATGAGCCGAGCGATGTGCAGTATCTGGAGACAGAAAGCCATGGTCCGCTTCGGAGTATTTTTCTTCATAGCCACGTTCGGCCTGGCGGCTCAGCTACCATCTCAGACGGGCGGCCAACCCGGAGCGCTCGAAATTACGTCCGGTCTCGGGCGCAAGCTCTATGCTCTACCGGATGACCAAAGCGTGATCGATGCGCGCAAGGGCCTCGTTGCGGATCCGAAGAATGTCGATCGGGTCCTACAGCTTTCCAAGGCGGAGGCAGCACGGCGTCAGTACAGAGAGGCTGTGGCGACGTCTACCCAAGGGCTGGCTTTTGCTCCGAAGAACGCCGATCTCTATCTAGAACGGGGCCACCGGGAGCTAGGGCTGCGGGAGTTCAAACCAGCGATGAAGGACCTCGAACAGGCGACACTCCTCTCTCCGGAGATGCTGGATGCCCACTATCACCTGGGGCTCGCACATTACTTTCTAGGCGAGTTCGACGAGGCCGCGGTTTCGTTCAGCAAGGCCCGGGCCTTGGCGAAGACAAACGACAGCCTGATCGATTGTTCGAACTGGCTTTACGTTTCGTTGCAGCGTGCTGGCAAACAGGAGCAGGCGGCGCACGTATTGGGACGCATCACCCCCGCTATCAAGAACACTGAGCCACACCTGTATTTTTATCTGCGTCTTCTGCACTTCTACCAGGGGCAGCTTACAGCAGAGGCCGTGTTGCCGCCTCCGCCGGCGGGACCGGAGGACATCGAAGGCGAGCTGTCCTTCAATACGGTGAGCTATGGCGTTGGGAACTGGCATATCTATCACCACGACAAATCCGACGCGATCGGCCTATTCAGAAACGTTGTGAAGGGCGAGGCATGGAACTCGTGGGGGTTCATCGGCTCCGAGTCGGAGCTTCTACGCG
>JAOAPF010000114.1 GCA_025462755.1 Edaphobacter sp. | reverse complement strand
CGCTCCTTGAACGTCAGCCCATACAACTGATTCGCCGCATAAAACACCCCATTCTGCAGCACGTTATTCATCTCGAAATAAGGCCGCACCTGAGCCTCATCCAGGTCAAACTTCGCCTTCCTTACCTGCTCGGAATAAAACTCCCAGTCCCACGGCTCGACCGAAAAGCCGCCCTTATGAGCCCCGCCGTTCTGAGAATCAATGACCCCTTGAATATCCTTGGCCTCGCTCGCCGCATTCGAAGTAGCCGCCGGAACCAGCGCATCCATAAACTTCAGCGCATTCTCCGGAGTCTTCGCCATCTGATCTTCCAGCTTCCACCCCGCATAGCTGTCGAACCCCAGCAGCTTCCCTTTCTCCGCGCGCAGCTGCGCCAGCCTCGCAATCGTCTCCCGCGTATCATTCGCATCCCCCCGCTCCGCCCGCGTCCACGAACTCTCAAACAACCCCTGCCGCGTAGCCCGCACCTGCAGCGAGGAAAGATAAGGCTGCTGTGTCGTATTCTGCAGCGGAAGCACCCACCCCTCCTTCTTCCTCTCCTTCGCCGCCCGCTCCGCCAGGTTAAGATCCGCCTCCGTCAGCCCCGCCAGCGCACCCTTATCAGTAGTGACATAAGCCGCGTCCTTCGTCGCCGCCAGCACCTTGCTCCGAAACCCATTCGAGAGCGTCGACTCCTCCTCATTAATCTTTTTCAGCTTCTGCTTGTCCGCATCCGACAGCTTCGCACCCGCATGCACAAACCGTTGGTAGTAGTACTCCACCAGCCGCAGCCCCTCCGGGCTCAGCTTCAGCGACTCCCGCTTCTCATACACCGCCGCCACCCGGTGAAACAGCTTGGCATCCAGAAAGATCGCATCGCTATGCGCCGCCAGCTTCGGAGCCTCCTCCTGCTGTATCTTCTCCAGCACCGGATTCGTATTCGCCCCCGTCACCGCGTTGAACGCCGCATACGCCCGCTGAAACAGCGCCCCCGTCTTCTCCATCGCAACAATCGTGTTCTCAAACGTAGGCGCCGCCGGATTATCCGCAATCGCGCGAACCTCCTTCCTCTGCTCCGCCATCCCAGCCTCAATCGCCGGCTGATAATCGCTGTCCTTGATCCTGTCAAACGGCGGCGCCTGAAACGGCAGCGCACTCGGCGAATAAAACGGATTCCCCGGGCCAAAACCCGCATCGGTAGTCTGGGCTGGTACAACGCTCGAGCTCATCATGATCACACCGGCAAGAACCATTCGCATCCCTGTAATCAAACTCTTCATCCTGCAGAGATGCACCGAATTTCTCACCGCTCTCAATCTCCCTTGAAACAGCATTAAAACGATTCTAAAACCCCGAGTCCAAAGCACGCTCGTAAACGCCCCCGCAACTCGGCCCCCCCGCCCGCTCGGCACCGCGGAAGTCCAAACAGAAAATATCCAAGCCGCTCCCGCCGGACGAAGTACAATCGCCACCATCCATGCAGAATCACTCCAAGCCCGCCCGCACTCCTCTGCCCACGGCTCTGCCGCCGATCAAAGAGCTCGATCTGCACGCGCGCTACCACTCCTCCCGCACCGGTGGCGATTTCTTCGACGCCGTAGCCGCCGGCCCGCACGTCGTCTTCCTCCTCACCGATATCGCAGGCACCCGAGCCGATGCCCACGTCATCGCCTCCGCCGCACAGGACAACTTTCGCCTCCGCGTCCCCCAACTCTTCACCACCGAAGTCATCAACATGATGGATACCCTCGGAATCCTCGCGCACGAGATCAACCAGGCCATCTATGAAGCCTCCGGCGGCTCTCGCCTCGCCCCAACTTTCCTCGGTTGCTTCAACCTTCCTCTCGGCCTTCTCGCCTACATCAACTCCGGCGGCCAGCCCGCCATCTTTCGCGACAGCGACGGCACCCGCGTCCTGGGACACGTCACTATGCCGCTCGGCCTCTTCACCCATCTCACCTTCGAACCCGCCATCCAGGCCTTCGAACCCGGCGCACGCATGCTTCTCGTCACCAAAGGCATCCTCGAAGCGCACCGCGGCCGCGAGCAATTCGGCGTCGAACGCGCCACCGCGGTCCTCCAAAACATCCCTGACGGCTCAGCCTTCGACCTCTGCGGCGTCACCCTCGAGGACGCGCACGAATTCAGAAAGCCACCCTGGTACAGCCCCGAAAGACTACCCTTCATCAAATCCGAACCCCCAGAAGACCTCACGGCCGTCGCCCTCGTCCGCCCCCTCTAGAACCCTCGCCACAAGATAGACCCGCCTCAGCTAAAATCGCTACCGCCGTTGCCATTGCCATAGCTTTTTACCGGCTGCCATACACAAACGCAATCTGATCGAGCCCGAACGTAACCAGCGGATCGGGATGAAGAAAATCCCCAAGCGCTGCCTCGGGATGCTCTTTCGGATCGCGAACCACATTCGCCATGCGCGTCTGCTTCCAGCTCGTGTACGTCGCAGCATGACAACTCTTGCAGCTCTCCGATCCAACGAAGTGAGCTTTCGGAGTCTGCGCCCCCGCCGTACTTGTCAGCAGCATGAGATAGAGAACAGCGAAGGCCACCAGCCCAATCCCGTCGCTCCCACCCTTCGCCTCCGTATCCCCGAGACCTCGTACACCCTCACCGCAACCAGCGTTCATATCTGTGCAATTCCCAACCTGCAATCGATATCGCCACAAGAAATATAGCTCGTACTCACGCCAGTGTACGTCGAGAGCCAGCGAACGGTCAGCCAGCCCAGGACGATTCCTCTATTAAATGTGTTTGCCGCCTTTGTTCCATTGAGCTGTCGCTCCTTCATCAAAATGTCGTCGCAATTAAAATGCTGCTCGGCCATCCCTTTATCATCCGCTGTGAATCTATGCCCACTCTCCAGCAGCAACTCGGCCAGATCGACATCTACTTCTTCGATCAGATCCTGAGCAGCAACATCATGCCCGGCATGCGAGTCCTCGACGCTGGCTGCGGCCCCGGCCGCAATCTCGTCTACCTCCTCCGCGAAGGCTATGAGATCTTCGGCTCCGACCAGAACCCCGAAGCCATCGCACAGACCCGCGCCCTCGCCCCTCATCTCCCCGCGGAAAACTTCCGCATCGAACCCATAGAGGCCATCTCCTACCCCGACGACACCTTCGACGTTGTTATCTGCAGCGCCGTCCTCCACTTCGCCCGCGACGACGCGCACTTCAACGCCATGCTCGAAAACCTCTGGCGCGTTCTCAAGCCCGGCGGCCTCCTCTTCTGCCGGCTAGCCTCCACCATCGGCATGCTGCATGACCACCTGGATCATCCGCAAACTCACGCCTTAGCTTGGAAAAAGTTGTCATTCTGAGCGCAGCGAAGAACCCCCGCATTTAATCACGCTCGGGCCCGTAACCGAGCGCTCGGGTTCGCCATCCTTTGCAGTGTCCCCGTAAAGGGTGGAATGTAAAATCTACGGCCCTCTCGCGCAGGTGCCCTCTCTTCCGCCAGAAACGTGTCATCCTGAGCGAAGCTGTTCGCGCACTTGCGAACGGCGTAGTCGAAAAACTTGCGACTGCCGTTGCCGCTTTTTTGTCATTCCGCAGCGATGCGGAGGAATCTGCTGTTAGTCCGATGCGTCGGCCTTCCTTGCCTCAAAGAGCCATCATCGACAAAACTCCCATAGCCTTACAATCCCTCCATGAACTCCACCGACAAGCCCGCCGAGCAGGACCCTCGAGTCTACTTCGCCGCCGAGCGAACCTTCCTCGCCTGGATCCGCACCGGCCTCGGCCTCATGGGCATAGGCTTCGCCGTCAGCCGCTTCGGCCTCTTCCTCCGCCAGCTCAGCGCCACCGAATCCC
>JAOAPF010000104.1 GCA_025462755.1 Edaphobacter sp. | reverse complement strand
GTGCCCGGTGTGGGATTTAAGGGTGCGGTAGATCGCGTCGGGCGCCAAATCCGCGCCATTTGGCCAGCACACTGCGCCGTATTCATCGAGTTGAACTTGCGAGAAAAGGTCAGTTTCGCGAAGCGGTTCAAAAACAGGTCCGAAAAGCCTGGACGCCAAATTTACCTTCCCGGTGGTGCCATCGGAGAATGTCACTTCGAGAATGTATCCAGGACCGGCGCTGACAGCGGTGATTCGAATCATGCGTTACTCCAGGGGCGAAATGGAGGTGAGCTGTTCATGGGCTTGTGCCTTGCTCCAATTGTCGCGCAGCTCTGCCTGGTGCAACTCGGCCCAGTCGAGGACCAGTCCGAGAGCCCGGCGTGGCAGCTTCCCTCAAGCGTTTCCAGAGTCTCAATGGCGATCTTGGCCTCGTACTCTCCATAGAATGCGTGAAAGTGGGGCGGCGGGTGATCGTCGTAATACATGCGGATCACGATTCCGAAAAAGATGCTGCGGTCCGCGAACAGGCATGGCGCTTATTCACATGTACTGTGAGTATTACAGCCGACCTGAACGAGGCAGACGAACACCGGAAACGACTCAGCAAGATGCTCATCGCAGAGGACATTGAACTTTGGTGGACAAGCAAAGCCACGAGTCAAAACTCGCTGTGGGAGTCCCGACTCGAGCTCAGCCAGAAGTTCTTCGATTACCTGATCGACAAACCAGTGCCGATTGATTGGGAAGCTGTGCGACAACTCCGCCGCTCTCCCCTTGCTCTCGATCTCTACTTCTGGCTCACCCACCGGATGAGCTACCTCTGCCACCAGACAACAATCGCCTGGGTTGGTCCTGGAAGCCTTGCCGAGCAACTCGGCAGCAATTACGGCGACGATCGTTTCGGCCGCCGCGACTTCAGACTCCATATCATGAAGCAATTGAAAAACGTCCTATCTGTGTATTCGACTGCCAAGCTAGAGGCTTCGGACATCGGGCTCACGCTGCTTCCCAGCCCAACTCACGTCCCCCGCAAGATCGCCAGGTAGTCTTCTGCAAACGGACCCTGGAATCCAGCCACAATTTTCCACGCAGAAACGGTCCACGCCCTGCTTTGCACAAAGCGGCTGTGAATCCACGGACTTTTCCACGCAGAAATAGTCCACGGTTTTGCGCAGAAACGGTCCACGCGCATCCCTACTGTCACGCAGAAACTCTCCACACGTTACGCAGAAACAGTCCACTAACATGGGTCTATGTCTTTCATTCTGTAAGGTTTACTTGCCATGCCTGTTTTGGCCTTTAGATCTTACCTCTATATACCCGGTAATCGGCAGCGTCTCACTGTGGAAAGCTGAAAAACCCTGGAGCGCAGTCATGCGACCGCACCCCCTCACGCCCCGACTCGACTTGGCGAGAGAACCGCCAGCGCGTCAGCGAAAATACCTCGGCGCGCATCACGCGCTCAGAAAGAAACAACCAAGCTCGACATTCTGCACCGGTTAGATCAACGCGGGCATCAGGACTGCACGGATAAGCCGACAAGGCACGTGGATTCGTAAACGCTGCGCCGTTTGTCGGGCGGGAAGTGTCCTTCGATGACTTATGCGGGTTTGACCCACTCCATCACCAAGAACCAGGGTGCACGTCGATAGCTCGCCGCTTTTTTCGGCATCGCGTCGGCGCCGGGTAAGGGTTCATCGAAATAGGACAGGCGCAGACCTGCGTCGAGCAGAGCGCGCATGTAGGTGCTCATCGGCCGATGATGATTCCGGATGCGGATACCACGATACTCTATCCACATCGAGCGCTCCTCAAGATAGTTGTCGATCGGATAATAAAGGCGGCGTCCGTCGCTATCCTTGATCCAACCCGTGTCGCAGCATGCCGTATTGAAACTGTTGAGATTGGCGATTAGAAGTGCTCCGCTGGGTGCCAGCACGCGCGCCATCTCAGGGATCGCCGCTTCGATATCGGGGATATCAATCAGGGACAGGTAGCTGACAACAAGATCGAAGGCATTGTCATCGAACGGGAGACGCTCAGCAGTCGCTTCAAGGTACGCACCGTCCGTATCGCGCGCACGGGCGGCTTCAAGCAGCCCAGGTGTTGGATCAACGCCCGTCACATCAATGCTGTGTTGCTTGAGCATACGGCAGAAACGGCCTTCGCCACAGCCAACATCGAGCGCTTTCTTGGGCGCCCGCGCTAACGCTCGCGGAAGCATGATCGGGTCGAGCACATAACGTCGTCCGAAATCACCTTGTTCGCCCATATCCGCGATCCAAGCATTCGCGGAAGCCTGCCAGCCATTGTCCATCCTAAACATACTACCTGAGGCACGTGAATTGGACTCACTTCCAGTTAACTCGCGATCAGTCGCAAAGTGGCGAGTTTGCCCACGCGGACAGCGGCTCAGTTCAAGATCGTCACTACGCGTTACTCGCGAGTATCGATGTCTTGGTTTCTCAGGCATATTTCGGAAACGTTCCCCTTGCCCAATGTCCGAATGGCCGATTCGGCCGGGATGCTCGCGTCGTGTCCTGTAATGGTTTGCGCGTTGTACGGCCAAGGGGCTGTCGCTGGTTACACCTGCACAATCCCGCAGTTAATTCCTAGCTCCCGACCAGATGATCTGGGGCCCTCTTGTGGCTTGAGCGCCCGTAATCGGAGTTTGTAAGCGACAAACGCGGCGACCGACAGTTAATTATGAAGGTCACAACAACAACAGTCGTCCCGACTCCGCGGTAGCGCTAGCGATTTGATAAACATGTTTTTCGCCTCAGTTCGTCGACTAGTCGGAGGTCTGCACGCATCCACAGGATCGTGTAGCCTTTCGGGTTCGCAAGGCACCCGGACACGCATCGAAGCGATGCTATTGGAATGCCGATACGGTCCTTACAGTAGCAATCTGTGTTGGCGCACCGAGCTGCAGAGCGTAATATTCCGACAGAACAAGGAACGCTCTTACGGGAGAAGTCTGAGGCGGTTCAGGAGCCGGATGTAACGTGCGTGGGGCCGAAGGTTATTGCATTTGGGCTCGACCTTGAGAAAAGCTAGCCAGGGATCACGCTCATCAAATGCTCTTTCCAGCCACGCAAGGGCCTCCTCAGGTCGATCAAGACCATTACAGATCAACGCAATGCAATAAGGCGACACGTAACGGTGGTTTCGAGTCTGGAGACATTCTGCGAGCGCGTTGTGCGCCTGAGCGGTTCTGCCAAGTTTCGCGAATGCGTATGCCTCAACCGTAATGGCCTGTATGTTGGAGGGGCTGAGCGAACGAGCCGCGGATGCTTCCCCAACCGCCTCTTCAAGGAGACCTTTTGCGATATAGGCGTTAGCTGTAAACAGGTGCGCGACCCGGGATTTCGAGTCGAGTTCCAAGGATTCCCGCAGCCGATGGATGGCGTCGTCGGTACGTCCGGCGTGAAGCAGGAACTGTCCTTCCATTGCATGAATCAGGCCTGATAGGGGATCCAGTTCCCGCGCGCGAGCGATAGCGGCGAGAGCTTCGTCGTGGCGGCCGAGATTGGAGCTCAGGTGCGCGAACATCCAAAGGGTGTACGCGTTGTTTGGGTCCAGTTGTAACGCGCGCTCGAAATGCTTCCGGGAGATGTCCCACGCCCACTCGTACCAGAACAGGCTGAATGCAAGCACGGCGTGGGCCTCGCCGAGGGTGTCATCCAGTTGGATGGCCTTCAGGGCCGCGGCTTTCGCCCTGGGTCCAACTTCGAGCGGAGACATCTCGAGAGTCAGCCCGTACATGCGATAAGCGTGCGCCAACCCGACCTGGGCCAGAGCGTAGGACGGGTCCTCAGCCAGAGCTCTCTCGAAGTAGGAAATACCTGTTTCGATGCCGTCCCGGGTCATGCGGGACACATGGAATCGCCCTTTGACGCACATTTCACGCGCCTGGATGTTACTGGTTGCGTGCTTCAGGACCGCCGACCGCTCCGCCTGGGCCAGTTTCATCTTCAGGGCATCGACTACGGCGAGTGTGATCTCATCCTGCACGTCGAAAATATCGTGCATCTCGATCTCGCGATCGTAGCGTTCCGACCAAAGGTGGCATCCATCGGCGGCATTCACGAGTTGCGCGTTGATTCGCAGCCGGTTCGCCGACTTGCGCACGCTGCCCTCCAAGACCAGGTTGACAACCAGGCGGTCCGCGATCTCGCGAATATCTGCCTGTTTACCCTTAAAGGAGAAGGCCGAAGTGCGAGCCGCCACGCGGAGGCCGTCCAGCTTAGAAAGGGCGCTGATGATTTCGTCCGCGAGACCGTCGCCGAAATAGTCGTAAGCGGGATCGCATGTGACGTTGACGAACGGCAGCACCGCAATCGCGGCCTTCGTGTCGGGAATGCTCGCGGCGACCTTGGCAGGGGCAATGCTGACAGGAGCAATAAACTGGTAGCCCCGGCCCGGGATGGTGGCGATGAAACGGTGCTCACCGCGCTCCTCGCCCATTGCGCGGCGCAGGAGCGAGATGTTCTGAGTGAGGTTGTTCTCTTCGACGGCGGTGCCGGGCCAGATGGCCTGAATCAATTCGTCTTTGCTAATTACGGACCCGGTGTGCTCCACGAGGTATGCCAAGGTCTCGTACGCCTTTGGTGTCAGAGGCACCGGCTTGCGGTCACTCCCAATCAACAGACGCTTCCCCGCGTCCAGGCGGAAGTCCCCGAATCCGTAAACCAGCCTTGTAGGGGCCATGGCGTTCTCATATTTTCTCAGAAATCTTCAGAACATTCTAAGGACTTCGGACCGCGATTTACGCGATGCTGTTCTCACCGATCCGGTGGACCCGCTCCGGCAGAGCGAGATCCTGAGATCCGCCAAGGAGAAGGAACTATGCACAGAGGGATAACGGTTGCGTTTATCGTTGTTGCTACAATGCCACTCATCCAGCCGCTCGTGCTCGGGGACGATTTTGAGTGTGAGGGCCAGCAATGCGCAGAAGTGAGACGCGGGGTTATTGCATTTCTCGACCGCCACGTGGGGGGGCTCAGCGGGAACGGGCGGGCCTGCGCCGATTGCCACATGCCGACCAACAGCTTCCAATTGTCGCCCGCGAGCGTGGAAGCGCGGTACCAGCTGCTCCAGTTCTTGCACCGCTTCGACCCCAAAGCCGACGACCCGCTATTCCGCCCCATCGACGCCGACGATTTCCGAATCCATGGGGCCAATGCGTCCGACTACACGACGATGCGAAGGAACGGATTGATCCGGGTCACTTTGCCGCTGCCGCCGAATGTCAAGCTGATCGACCCGGCCACCAACCTTCCATCGGCCGAGGCATCTGTGGACGTGTGGCGCGCCGTACCGTCAGTCACTAACGTTGCCTTGACAGGTCCCGATGGGCACGTGTTCGTGCCTCGCGGGCCGAATGCCGGGGGCGGCTACCAACTGGACGCCCGCATCACGACCCTCCAAGAACAGGCGCTGCAGGCGTTCATCAACCACGCCCAGGTGCAGAAGACGCCTGCCCAGCAAACGCTGGACGACCTCAACGCATTTCAATTGACTCTCTTCAGCAGTACCGGAGTGCGGGCGCTCGCCAACGCGGTCAGCAAAGGCACCTCGCCCCTACCCGATCCCGATCCGCCGCTCAGCCCTCTGGAAGAGCAGGGCAAGGCGGTTTTCGTGCGGGCGTGTGCGCAATGCCACGGCGGTCCCGGTGGCTCGGCCTCACAACTGCCGCTGGTCGCCCGTTTCCACGATATCAACACCACCTGTCCTCGTCCGGTGGATACCGTATCGCCGTCGCGGTTTTCGTTTGAGCCGTGTCCAAGCGGGCTCGCTGAGAAAGTGCGCACGTACGAGTTCACGCTCGCGAACGGCTCCAAAGTCAGGCGCGCCAGCTCTGATCCCGGGCGCGCGCTGCTGACGGGCTTTATCGGCGGTCCTCCGCTGTTGGACGACTGGAACAAACTCGATGTTCCGGGGCTGCACGGCATAAGCCAGACGGCTCCGTATTTCCACAACAACAGCGCGGCGACTTTGGAAGATGCAGTGAAGCATTACATCGAGTTCTTCAAGTTCGCCCAGACGCAAGCGCCGCCCGGTGTTATTCCGCCGGTGTTAACGACGGACGGCATCCACATCGACCGCCCTGTGAAACCTGAAGAGACCGCGGCGCTGGTGGCTTATTTGCGAAAGCTATAGTGCAAAGTTGCAGGAATTAGCGTTTACGGCGATGGAGCGATCACGACATACTGCGCCGAGCGGAAACCTGCTCGCCACCGTGTGCTCGTCCATATCACGCACATGGGCAACGCAACGTAGAATAACGGGCTGGCCAGCTTACTGTTCGGTCGGGAACTTCGGCCCTTCTGCTTCAGAGCTTTATATGTCAGGCTATGGTACTTGGGAGTCGCGATGAGAGATGGCGAGCGATTCTTCTATGGGTGGGTGGTGGTTGCAACATCGGCACTCGGGCTGCTCTTTGGGGCCTTTCCGATCGTGGTGTCTTCCTTCACGATCTTTTTCAAGTCTTACCTGGACGAATTCCACGCCGGCCGTGGCGCGATCTCTCTGGCTCTGACCGTTCACAACCTTTTCGCCGCGCTTCTCGCTGCCTATATCGGACGCCAGGCGGACCGGTTCGGTGCCCGAAAAGTAATATTGGCCGGCCTGGGGATGCTCGCTTTGATTCTGTTTTCTGCGCAGGTGATCGGCTCCAAGGTTTGGCACCTGTATGTGTTCTATTCCGCGTTGGGCATCGTGAGCAGCACGACCACTTCAGTTCCTTATGGCCTCGTGGTCTCCCGTTGGTTCAGCCGGCAGCGAGGGCTTGCGCTCGGGCTCACTATGACAGGCCTAGGACTGGGCGCCATGATTGCGCCGCCCCTGGCGCAGTCGCTGATTGCTCGCTTCGGATGGCGATCGGCATTCGCCATCGCCGGCGGAGCGATCCTGCTGGTTCCGGTTCCGATTGTCGGTCTGTTTCTGAAAGAGGCTCCAAAGCGGGTCGCGTTATTGTCGAGCGGCCTTCCAACCGCGCCGACGCAATTGGAAGGCCTGGGCTGGCGGGAGATCCGGAAGTCTCCCACATTTTGGCTGATGATTGCGGCATTCGTGCTGGCAGGGGCGAGTATCACCGCCTGCGTCGCCCATATGTCCGCGCTGTTTTTGGACCGTGGAGCGGCAGTAAGCTCCGCGGCCTTGGCGCCCTCGGTTGTAGGGTTCGCCTTACTTGCAGGCCGGGCAGGAACCGGCCTTTTCCTGGATCGGTATTTTGGACCACGCGTGGCGGTGTTCGTCTTCGGGACGGCCGCTGTCGGTATAGCTCTACTGTGGACGGGCGTCGCCGGTCTTCCCGCGCTCGTGGGGGCGTTCCTGGTGGGGCTTGGGTTCGGCGCCGAAGGGGATATCGCTGCGTACCTGACGGGCCGCTATTTTGGTTTGCGCGCGCTAGGCGTGGCTTTTGGGTTCACGTTCGGAGCTTTTATCCTGGCGAGCGGTTTGGGTCCGCTCATCATGGGCTTTGCGTTCGATCGTACCGGGTCCTACAGAGCGCCGCTAGCCGGCTTCTTTATCGCATCCCTGGTGTCGGCTGCGCTGATGGGAAGCCTGGGGCCATATCGCATTCCGTTCACAACCGATACGGATGCGTCAGATGCAGTTCGGGTTGCGGAGGTATAGAAACAATGGCAACGCAAGGCGCCTCAGAAGCGACCGCTTTGGACCTCCTGCGCTTTACCGATGGCCTGGTGGTTCATCAGGCTCTGTTCGCGGCGGCCAACCTGGGAGTCGCGGACATGCTGAAGGAAGGCGCGCGATCGGCGGCCAACCTTGCAGCAAGCCTTCACGTCAACGCCGACGCGCTGTACCGTACGTTGCGCTTTCTTGCGGGTCAAGGAGTGTTTCACGAGACCGCGGCGCGGACGTTCGTTAATAGCCCGCTATCCGAATGGCTGCGCTCGGATGTTGCGGGCTCGATCCGATCGATCCTGATTTACCGCGGTGGCCCCAACTATTACGGGCCGTTCGCAGAGTTGCTGTACAGCATCAGAACCGGGGCGCCGGTACGAGAGAAAACGGGCGGGGCGAACGTATTTGAGCACCTGCAGCAGAATCCCCGAGACGCGTGCATTTTTGACGATGCGATGACAGATCTCTCGATGATTTGGGGAGCCAGTGTGGCGGGCGCCTACGACTTTGACAGATGGGGCTCCCTCATGGACATCGGGGGAGGGAGCGGTTTGCTGTTGGCGACGATCTTGAAGGCGCATCCCGGGCTTCGCGGGGTGCTGGTAGACCGGCCGGATGTCCTGGAGCGCGCGCGGCAGCGTGAATTCTGGTCGTCTGATATGGCCGGGCGCGTAGGCTTTGAGCCGGTGGATTTCTTTCAATCGATTCCTTCAGGATGCCGCGCTTATCTCATGAAGAACGTTATTCATGACTGGGACGACGAACGCGCCGGCAGAATCCTGATGAACTGCCGGCGAGCGATTTCGGATGACGGCGTCTTGCTGGTGGTGGAGTACTGCCTGGGCGACGATAACAGACCCACGATGGGCAAAACAATCGACATGTTGATGCTCACGCTTACTGGCGGCAGAGAACGAACGCCGGCAGAGCATGGCGCGTTGCTGGCGAGCGCCGGCTTTCGGAAGGAGCGATCGATTCCGGTAACGGACGAGGTGACGATTCTCGAGGCAAGACCTGTTACAGAGAGGGCTACAGACTGGGAGACTAGGGCGTACCCGGCAAGCGGCTGTGTTTTTGGATTCCGCTGAACTGGACACTCTGGGCGCGGTCTAGCCGAGTATCGATTGGCATGCGTTCGACTCGGTGGCTCCGGGGCTCGGTAGCCGCGGGCGTCCTAGTCAAACCCACACCCATGGAAACGCTCAGGGTCCGCTCTCCAAACCACCCAGGCAAGTTGTTATGCGGACGAGAGAATCGGAGTTTTTGGAATCCCACCTAAGGTGTGTAGTCGCCATGTCGGACCCGTGGTCTGTGCGGACTGCTCCAGGATCTTGCGCCACTCGGAAGTTGAAGGGGCCTAATGTGCTGCCCCCCAGCCCGAGGAGTCATTTCAGCTAACGCGGCAACAGAGCTCGTCCATCAGTCCGTGCGGTTGGGTCGTTCCTCTGTAGTCGCGATGTGTTTACCTATCGACTGAAGATGCTGAGCGTTGGCACCGGCGTTGGAGAAGAAGATCCTTGAGCTCACGTCTCCTGATGCTTCTCAAACACCCGCTTGACGGCTACTTCTTCGACGTCGGCGAAGAACAACGGCGCCGACGGCAATGCTCGCGAGTCCAACACCGAAATATGCTGGTTCCGGAGTCTCGGCTAACCTGACGTTATCGAAGTTACCCTGCTCTCCTGAGCTTCGCAATTCGATTGTGATCGGGCTTCCTACATCGGAAGGCAGTGCGGTGTAGATGGCCACGAATGGCGACCAACCACCTGGAACGGGATTGCCCGTTGCGGGATAGAAAGTTCCATTCACCAACAGACCGGCGACACCGTCAAAGGCCGTAAGGTTACTCCACCCAAGGTCTACTTGCAGAGTATAGGTGACCCCTAGCTGAACCGTCGCTCGGACCGTTTGCGAGATCGAAGGTCCATTAGACCAGGCACTATCGGGATAGTCGTCGGGTGCGTTGAAGTAGGTACCGTTGACATAATCTACTATTCCGCTCGCTCCACTATTGACCCATCCCAGAATTGGACCTGTGCCGATCCCACATAATCCGACGCCACCGCAGGGTCTGAAAAATGGCCCGCTGGTGTACTCGAAGGTGGGATTATTCACGGGAATGTTGATGTCGGCCAATGCTTCCCCGGAGGAAAGTGCGAGGGAGACCACGATCAGTAAGTTACGAG
>JAOAPF010000080.1 GCA_025462755.1 Edaphobacter sp. | reverse complement strand
TGGTCTGAAGAACTGGATCCCCACAGGCCGCTGGAGGGACTGGCGGTTGATGTGGAGATTACGGATTATCCGACGGTTGCGAGGCCAGCTCGCGGGCGCGTGATCGAGGTGCTGGGGCCTCCGGATGCGTTTGGAGTTGATGTCGAGATCGTCATTCGCAAACATCATCTACCGCATGTGTTTCCGACGAATGTGCTGGCGGAGGCTACGGCTTCGGCGGCGCAAACGGTGGAGACTCTGGATGCGGCGGAGTTGGGTCGGCGACGAGATTTTCGTGGGTTGACTATTGTCACGATTGATGGGGAGACGGCGCGGGACTTCGATGATGCTGTGTTGGTGCGGCCGCTCAGGAATGGGAACTGGGAGCTGCAGGTTCATATTGCGGATGTGAGCCACTATGTAAGGTCGGGGACGGCGCTTGATCTCGAGGCGAGGCTGCGAGGTACTTCGGTTTATTTTCCGGATCGGGCGATTCCAATGTTGCCGCCGCAGCTATCGAGCGGGATGTGCAGCCTGCGGCCGGATGAGGACCGGCTGGTGCTGAGTTGCGTGATGGAGATTGATGGGCGCGGCGAGGTGCTCGGGTACGAGGTGTGCGAAGGGATCATTCGCAGCGCGAGGCGAATGACGTATACGCAGGTGCAGGGTGTGCTGGATGGAAATCCGGAGACGCGGGCGGAGTTCGCCGAACTGGTGCCGGAGTTTGAACGGATGTATGAGTTGGCACTGAAGCTGAATGCGAAGCGGCATCGGCGCGGGTCGATTGATTTTGATCTTCCGGAGCCGGTGATTCAGTTTGATCCGGATGGGAATATGGAGGCGATTGTCCGGTCGCAGAGGGGATGGTCGCACCGGCTGATCGAGGAGTTCATGCTGTCGGCGAATGAATGCGTGGCGACCTGGATCGAGAAGCAAGGTGTGCCGAGCATTTATCGCATTCACGAGATTCCTGATCCGAAGCGGATCATCGATTTCGAGGAGACTGCGAGCCAGTTTGGCTATTCGCTGGGGTTCAGTAGTTTGCCGGTGAAGCGGATTCAGACAAAGGGTGACCGGCGGGAGGCGCGTGGTAGGGGGCGTCAGGCTCAATCGAAGGTTCAGACGCATGAAGTGGCGGAGTCGATTCCGGTGACTCCGCAGATGTACCAGAGATTGACGGCGAAGATTGCGGGGAAGCCTGAGGAGAGGATTCTTGCGTATCTGATGCTGCGCTCTTTGAAGCAGGCGCGATACAGCGAGAAGAATGTTGGGCACTTTGCGCTGGCTTCCCCGAGTTATACGCACTTCACTTCGCCGATACGGCGTTATCCAGATCTGATTGTGCATCGGTTGTTGCGGGAGCTGATTCAATCGGGCGCGAATACCGAGGGGGATGCGATTTTGTCGGATGCTCCGCAGCCGTGGCAGGAGAGGCCGGATGCGAAGGGGCGTTCGGAGAGACAGGAGAAGCCCGTGTTGGAAGGGCCGATTCCGGAGGCGGAGCTGAATGCGATTGCGGCGGAGTCGAGCCAGTCGGAGCGACGGGCGGATGACGCAGAGCGGGAACTGATCGAGTGGAAGAAGATCAGGTTCATGCAGGACCGCGTTGGCGAGGACTTCAATGCGATCATTCTTTCCTGCACGAAGTATGGGTTCTTCGTTGAGCTGGATGATCTGTTTATTGAAGGACTCGTGCCGTTGGCTACGCTACAGGATGATCGCTACATGTTTCGCGAGACCGATCGGCAGATTGTAGGGACGCGGAATGGGCGGGTGTTCAAGATGGGGCAGCGGGTGCATGTGCTGCTGGATCGTATCGATCGGCAGCAGAGGCGGTTGCAGTTTGCGTTGGTGCCGTCGGCGGAGGAGTTGGAGAGTGCTTCTCGGCCGTTGAGGCGGTCGAAGACGGCTGCGACTGCGAGCGGGGAACGGCCGCATCCGAGTCCGAAGCGCTCGGATAAGAAGGGGAAGACGAAGTCCAAGGCGCGGGAGCGGAATAAGAAGTCGAAGGGGAAGCGGCGTTAGATCGCGGTGGTTGCCGTGCCGGCGAATAACCCGGTGAGCAATAAGACGAAGGCCATGATCAGGAGCGCCACCCTTATCTGATGTAGCTGGTCCCAGCGACATCGATCTTGTAACCAGCAATCGTAGGGATGCTCTGGATTCATCTTCGCGATTCGATTGTTGATTGGGACAAGCGTCGCTATGGTGAACACGATTGTGGCTGCCCAGAGGACGGCGGCTAACAGGATAAACTCGCCTGGGCTGCTTGATATGGGGCGATGCTCGAAGGCTGCGCCGAGTATGAGGAGAAGCGCAATGCCGTACCAAAAAGGCATTGCTTTGCCGAGCACACGTGCTAGCGGGGCTGCTGTTTGGGCGTGGACGCTTTGGCCCAACTTATGCAACTGCGGATGGACGAAGGCAGCGACGGCGAACTCGTTGCCTGTCATGAGTCCGGTAACGGTTGCGGTCGCTATATCGTAGGCAATGTTCATAGTGGGTATTGGATGAAGCGTAATTGTCCGGGGCGTCGTAAAATGAGAGTTCCAAAAGGAGTTTTTCAAGCATGGCACACATGGTTTTCGACACGAGATTCAAGGCTGAGATGGAAGGGCTGGATGAACCGCCGTTCGATTCTGACTTTGGGCAGAAGATTTACAAGAATGTTTCGAAGAAGTCGTGGGGCGAGTGGGTGGAACGGCAGAAGATGCTGTTGAACGAGTATCGTCTGCAGCCGTGGACGCGGGAGGCGCAGGAGTTTCTGGTGGAGCAGATGAATGAGTTTTTCTTTGGGGAAGGTGGATCGTTGCCGAAGGAGTATGTTGCTCCAAGTCACTAGCGGATGGGGCCCCAAAGCGGGCCGGTCGTGTACACTTAGAACTGCAATATACCCCGCCATCGCCCGCCTGGGTGACGTGCAAAACAATAGTCGGGACGTGGCTCAGCCTGGTAGAGCGCACCCTTGGGGTGGGTGAGGTCGCTAGTTCGAATCTAGTCGTCCCGACCATTTACTTTCAATTAGTTACCGAAGCTACAAGAGTCGAATGGGGTCCAAGCGTGGGTCCACAAAGGTCCAATAAGGCTTTGCTACCGTTCGGGCGCTTCACATGCCTTCCCGGTAAATAATGCGGCGATAGCATCTTGAGCGAGTCGCTTGTCTGCGGTTACCGCCTTTGCATAGGTTCCCAGAGTCATTACAGGTGAGGAGTGGCGCATCAAATCCTGGTTGAGCACGATCTCTTCCCGCCATGGAATCGCGCTCTGCCTTACGTGTCTTATTGGGTTTGCCGATCCCCATTCGTAGCGCATGGCATGTTGAGAATAAGCAGACTCTTGATTCGGTGGCGCGGCGGATGCGAACAATGGGCCTCGTTTCCAGTGAGAGCGACAAAGGCTTGCTTGGATCGCTTCTCAGGCTGTCGATGGTCACTACGGTGCCTGGCTCCAGGTCTCCGCGCCGCCAAGCCGCCCGCAGGGTTCCATCGTGTCGGATGATCTCGATTTTCCCTGCGGTCGTCTCGAATATGGTTTGCAGAGCGCCGGTACGTTCGTCTTCGCTATTGAGCAACATACGCCCATCAGCTTCTTCGAGCTGGTAGAAAACTCCATCGGCGCATGAGGGTCGCTGATGGCAACTCCGCTGCGGAAGAGTGTTCTTGCGCGGTCCTGCACGTCCTTCATTTGCTGGAGCTGGCCGATGAAGAACGTCCCCCCGAACTGGTCGCGTTAGTTGAAGCACTAACGCTTCGCAGGAGCGTATTTCAACTCAAAGCCAGGCTTCTCAAGGCAGTGCGCTCCGAGTTGCAAGCTGCAAAAGACAGCGCATTGACCTGGCGCGTCATCTGGGGAAGGCTCCGAGATGAAGGGTATCCCGGCGGATACCAGCAGTTTTGTAAGGCGGTGAACCGAGTCACTGAAGGTGTCCGTTCGCCTCCCGCAGGTAATGGCGAGAATCTTCCCTCTGTCGAGAGCTGGACGTACGACAAAAGCTATTAGGAATCTTGCAGCGCATGATGCGGACGATGAACGATCTGTCTGGAGCGATTCAAGAAGTTTTAGGAAACCCAAGCTACAGGGACACAGCGCGCCGGTTCCAGAGAACGATTGCCCAGACCCATGGGTTGCATCGGGCGGCCAATGTACTCGAACGAGCATTTCAATGCGTGTTATCCCGAGTAGCTGTAGACGACATCTACTCTGCCAGAAATAAGTCGTTGAACTGAGCGTTTCAAGTAATACGAGGCTATTATCCAGCGTCGCCGCTGCTCCACAGATGCTCCCGGCGGCCGGCATTATCAATAACAATATTGAAGAGCCTTTGGCGTAGTACTTTGCCTTAGTCGAAAATAATCATCGGTCCCGACACGCCCATCTGTCAGTCGGAGCGAAATGAAGAACAAGTGAGAGGAATGCTAGCCAAGAGAATGGGAAATAATTTGGAATTTGCTGGAAAGGTGGCACTCATCACCGGTGGGAACAGTGGCATTGGCGCTGCGGCTGCAAAGCGTTTAGCTGAGTTAGGTGCTCAGGTAGTTGTCACAGGAAGGCGGCAAAGCGAGGGGCGACTGCTCGTCAATGACATCAAACGCAACAGCGGATCGGCGGCGTTCATCCAGGCAGACCTCAGCGAACCCGAGCAGGTGAAGCGAATCGTACCATTCACTCTCGAAACCTTCGGACGGCTCGACTACGCATTTAACAATGCCGGGATCTCCGGTGAAAACCGGCTGCTCACAGATCAGACCGAGAAAACTTTTGACCGCGTCTTCGCTGTGAACGTAAAAGCCCTGTTTCTTCTCCTCCAGGACGAGGTCAAACAGATGATGGCGCAAGGGCAAGGGGGCTCAATCGTCAATACTGCCTCAGTCGGCGGCCTACTAGCATTTCCGACCGCAGGTCCCTACGTGGCCAGCAAACACGCTGTGCTTGGGTTGACCAAGACTGCCGCGATCGAATGCGGGCGATATGGTATTCGGGTGAACGCAGTGAGTCCTGGTGCGGTTAGGACTGAGATGTTGCTCGACGTATTTGGCACCCAAGAGGCACTCGACGAAATGAGTGCGGTGCATCCCATTGGCCGGATCGGACGCCCAGAGGAGATCGCCGATGCAGTTGCATGGCTGTTTTCGGATAGATCATCCTATTACACCGGACAGTCCTTGACCCTTGACGGCGGTCTCACCGCGCAGCGCCCGTACATGACGCACCCCTCCAGCAACAAACTCCTTCAGAAGGCCCGCGATGAGAGATGGCAAGTGGGTTTTGAAAACCTCGAAATCTCGTAAAACCAAAACGAATTTGGGCGAGAAATTGTCTAGGCAACCCCAGCAAAAATGGTCCAAATTGCTTCTTGCATCATCCAATCGAGACAAGGATGAGTTGGAACATTTCGTTGGATTGCTTGCAGCGAGATTTACTGCGGAACCAACTCAAATTTTGTACGACACGCAAGTCGTTGCAATGATGCTTGATTTCCGGAGCCATCGAGGTCGGCTTCGGAGGTCTCCGGCGGGGCGGTTTGAGCATGCCGCGGGGTCATCGTTCTATGCCGCCGCCATGTCTATTGTGTATGACGCTGACGACAGTTCCCCCAGCAAGGGAATAACTCTCGGGGCTGGGTGTTTTAAACAGAGTGAACAACTATGTCATGGAACCACGACGGGGCAGGCCAAGCGGGTGCGACGGGCATCGAGCATCTCGACGGATTGTACAGTTATGCGATGGTTTTGTGTCGCAACCATGCCGAAGCAGAGGACTTGGTACAGGAAACTTACGTTCGCGCCATCCAAGCATTGGGGAGGCTGCGAGCGGGTAGCAACATGAAGAGCTGGCTATTCACCATCCTGAGAAATATCTGGCTCAACCAGTTGAGAAAGCGTCGAAATGGTCCTCAGATGGTTGAGATCGAGGTTGAAGATGGCGTTGCCAACAGCATCGCAGAGCCATCCAAAAACTCACACGATCTGTACGTGAGCAAGATGGAGGCCGAGCAGGTACGAGCGGCGATTCAGGAGCTACCGGTAGAATCTCGCGAGATTATCCTGCTGCGGGAATATGAAGATCTCTCCTATCAAGAGATTGCGGGTGTCTTGGACTGTCCGGTTGGAACCGTCATGTCGCGATTGGGGAGAGCGCGTGCAAAGCTTCGTGCATTGCTTTCGGAAACATTGAAAGGGTCTGATTCGCTCTCGGTGAGAGGCACAAAATGAAGGATTGTGGTGGCGACTACGGTGCAACCATCGAGCTCTATCTGGATAACGAGTTGATCGGTCCGGACCTTGAAGAATTTCGAGCTCATTTAGAAGCATGCGCAGCCTGCCGGGTTGAGCTTGAGGTGCGAGAAGAGATATCCCGCCTCCTGCATCGGACACGGCCGCT
>JAOAPF010000057.1 GCA_025462755.1 Edaphobacter sp. | reverse complement strand
ATGCTCATTATAAAAGGGTTAGATCGGGGAACGCATCCATGCCTGCTCCAGCCGGTAGCTTGGGACGTTGAGTTCCACGATCACGCTGTGATGCACCAGTCGATCGATGGCCGCGGCGGTCGTCATGGGGTCGTTGAAGATACCCTCCCACTTGGAGAACGGCAGGTGGATCGACGATGTAATGCCTATGGCGTTGCGAGCGTCTGTGATCATTGCGAAATGGATCCCTTCAACGGTGCCGCGGCTGCAAGCAGTGCGCCAAGTTTGGCACGTGCTCTCCCCAACCGCGACATCACGGTTCCGAGGGGACACTGCAGGATGCCCGCGATCTCCCGATAGGAGAGGTCCTCATATTCCCGCAACAAGATGATTTCGCGAAACTCAACTGGCAGTTCCTGAATCGCCGCGCGCACTTGCTCGGCCTCCAATTTGCTTACGTAGAGATCGTGAGAATTTTTAGATGGCTCCACGATGTTGTTGGTGGGGCCATCCCCGGCCTCGATCTGAACCATTTGCGGACCATTGCGTCGTTTCCTCAATTGGTTGAACCAGATATTTTTCAGGATGGTGAAGAGCCAGCCTTTGATGTTGCTGTCCGCTCGCAGCCTCTGCATGGCCTGCATGGCGCGGAGGTAGGTTTCCTGTACCAAGTCTTCTGCTTCGGCGTGATTGCGAGTCAGGACCATCGCGTAGCTGTACAGTCCGTCGAGATATTCGATGCCCATCATTTGAGGCTGGTTCGTTCCGTCGTGGTTCCAAGACATAGTTCTCCCCCCTCAGTCCGAAGACCTCGGCTTTGGTAGAATCATTTGCGGAAGGCGCCGCGGCATGCGCCACGGCTTTTCAGCGTCCCTCCCCGTTCGTTTTTGCGCATATCTTGGCCAGAGTATGTAAAGGGAGCGGTTTCCTATGTGAAGTCTCAGTGGGCTTCCTGTTGAATTTTTGTGACGAGCGCGGTCACAAGTGTGGCGACAAGGCCTGTCAACAGATAACAAACGGTTTACCGGTTTTGGGTCCCGGGCGTAGGGGCTAGAGGGTAGATGAAGTTATTCAAGACGTTCAGTCTGGATACGTCGAACCACCTGTTGTGGCGCGATGGGAATCGTGTTCCCATGGCTCCCAAGGCCTTTGACGTACTGGCTTATTTGGTCGAGCACGCGGGGCAACTCGTGACGCAGGACGAAATTCTTGAGGCATTGTGGTCGGAGACTTATGTCAACCCGGAGGTTCTTAGAAAGTACATTCTTGAAATCCGGAAGACTTTGGGTGACCGGCCCGACAACCCGGAGTTCATTGAAACGTTGCCCAAGCGGGGATACCGGTTTGTTGCGCCCGTTCTGGAGGAGAGCGCGGCCGAGCCGCCAGTTGCGGCGACGTCACCTGGGATAGAAGAGCCCGCAACAGAAGAGAACGTTGGACCGACAGCGGCCGCTTCAGAAGAGAAAAGTTCGTCCGGTAGATATCGGCTATGGAAGCTTGCGGTCCTACCGGTTCTGGCAGTCCTTGTTGCGGCAGCTATAGCCGGGCAGCACTTCCGGGGCGCAAGAAATCGGGTGGATGCTACTTCGTTAAAAAATACTTCGATCGCCGTGTTGCCCTTTGCGGACATGAGCGCGGCCAAAGACCAGGAGTATTTTTCCGATGGACTTGCTGAACAACTGATTAACGATCTCGCCAAAATATCCGGCCTGAACGTGGTTGGACGGTCCTCGGCGTTTCAGTTCAAGGGTAAGAACGAAGACGTGCGCGATGTGGGACGGAAGCTCGGCGTAGCCAATGTTCTTGAGGGAAGTGTGCGGCGCGACGGCAATCATGTACGCATCACGGCGGAACTGATCAAGGCGGACGACGGCTTTCAGCTTTGGTCGCAGACGTACGACCGGGAGATCAAGGACATCTTCGGCGTAGAGGATGACATCGCCCAGGCTGCGACCGAGGCGTTGCGACTGAAGTTGATGGGAGGCAACGGCCAGCCGGTTGCTTCGAACCTGCGCAGCACGAATCCAGAGGCGTATCAGGCTTACCTGCAGGCGGAATACTTCCGTGGGCGGGGACAGAGCAAGGAAAACCTCGACAAGGCGCTCGCCTATACCGACACGGCAATCAATCTGGATGAGAAATATGCACCAGCCTGGGCTCTGCGTTCGTTGGTGCAGAACGCGATGGCGGAGTCGGGCCTGACCGATACTACAGAAGGGTTTCGAAAGGCCCGCGACGACGCGGAGAGGGCGATTGCGCTCGATCCTACTTTGGCCTCGGCCTATCTGGCGCTGGCGACGACGCAAATATTTTACGACTGGGATTGGGACGCCGGGAACACTTCGCTTACCAAAGCAGCAGAGTTAGAGCCGGGTAGCGTCGAAATCTTCCGCCTCCGTTCGTATCTATCCAGAGTAGTGGGCAATCTCGACCAGGCCAACAAGCTTTATGAGCAGGCGGTCGCGCTCGACCCCCTTCGTACCAACTCTCATTTAGGCCGCGGATACCTGCTGTACGTGGCGGGCCGATACGATGAAGCCCAGACCGCGCTGCAAAAAGCTCAGGATCTGAACCCGCAGGCTCCCCTGGTCCATCTCACTCTGGGCAAAATCCTCCTCGCAGAGGGAAGGTCGCAGCAGGCGTTTGTAGAGATTGAGAAGGAACCAAGCGGGTCGGGCAAACTCACAGGGCAAGCACTGGCTTATCACGCGCTCGGCCGGGAACAGGATTCGAATGCTGCCTTAGCCGAGCTTATCGCGAAGCATCACACTCTTTCGGCCTATCAGGTCGCTCAGGTGTATGCCTATCGCGGGGAGTCCGACAAATCGTTTGAGTGGCTGGACCATGCCTACCAACAGCGAGACCCCGGACTGCCTGAGGTCAAAAGCAATCCGCTGTTCAAAAATCTGCACCAAGATCCGAGATACAGCGAACTTCTTAAGAAGATGCGACTGCCGGCCTAGCTAGAGTCCCATTTCTGGGAACCTTTGTTCTTGCCGCGATTCACCACACATACTTTCGCTCGCGGTGACGAAAGCGCACGCCTACCGGACTGACTCCAACTCCCTTCTCTCATTCAAACCATGAGAACACAATGAAACTCGGCCGTAATGAACTCTGCCCAATTCATCGCTCTCTTTCCTGCTGCGGCAGAGAGCCTGTTAAGAAAACACGAAGAGTTACAAAGTTTGGTGTGCAGCGCATTGATGATCCAAATCATCCGCGAGGATATCGGGAGTTGCGCTCCAATCGAGAGATGCGACGATTAATGAATCGGAAGATCACTGAGCAGAGAGGCAAGTGCGGGATCTGCGAGGACGCGTTCACCAACTATTCGGACATCGTTCCAGATCATATCCATCCCAAAGGTATGGGAGGAGCGTGGCGAGACGATCATCCTGACAATATCCAGGCGGTGCACTGGTGGTGCAATGGAGAGAAAGGGTCAAGCAGGATATAAGATTTAGCGGAATCGAAACACATTCAGCGATGACGGGCCGTACTATCGTTTTGCGATGCGTCTTGCTTGAAGATCTTCTGCATAAGTCCAGAACTGGGCAATCGACATCCTGAAATAGCTGCTGATTGCCGCCATCACGTCGCAAGTGGCGTTTGCTGTGCCTCGCTCGATGAGTCCTAAGTAATTGCTGGAGTATCCAAGGTCCTCCGCCATGGATACCTGTGAAATCCCCTTTTGAACACGCATTTCTGTAACGGCGCGTCCGAAGGTCTCACGCGGAGTTTTGGACCGCCGTCTTTTGTCCGCACCAACAGGCTTACCCACGTGTTCATCGTGGGCGTAACCCTCTCAATAATAATAGCAACTATAGTTGTGTATAACATGATTAGACAACTATAGTTATCTAATCGCATAAGCTTCGTCCGTGAGCCTTGCTCGCTCTCGGTAATGAATATCTAGCCCATGGAATTGACGTTATGAACTCGATTCTTTTGATAGACAGCGAACAAGTCGCCGCCTCTGCTTTACAAACTACTCTCCGTCAATTTGGGTTCGAGGCAGAGGTCGCTGAGTCCGGCAAAGCCGCGCACGCATGGCTGAGAAGAAGAAATTTCGAACTCATCCTGGTCGAGTTCGACCTCTCGCCTCACCCAAACGGCAAGGCGATCATCGAACCATCAAAATCTGCTTTAGGATCCTGGAGCGGTACCGGTCTCATACGAGAGCTTCGCGCGGCGCGCGTCACGACTCCCATCCTGGTCCATACTGTGCTCGAAGGAGAGTTATACGAGACAGCTTCGCTCGATGCTGGTGCCGATGATTACATCGTCAAGAAGGCACCAATCTCCATGCTTCTATCGCGTCTTCATGCACATCTTCGCCGCAGTGAACGCGATCTTGGCCTGGCTTCCAGAACTGAACGCCGCGTTGCTGTCGGCCGCTTCACTTTGGACCGAAAGGCGCGCGTTCTCCTGGCGGACGAAAAGCCAGTTATTCTGGCGAACCGGGAGATGAAGCTTCTTGAAAAACTCGCTTCTAGCCCCTCCCGCGTCTTCTCTCCCAATGAAATCCTCGACGAAGTCTGGGGAGATCATATCCGCCGGTCTCTGCCCGCTCTCTCTGGGTTGTTGCGCCGGCTGCGCCAGAAGATGGTGAAGAATGGTCTTCCTGACCCGGTTGAGAACGTTCGTGGCCGAGGGTTCAGGCTGCTCGAATCTATTCGCCTCAATGCCAAGGCTCCTATCAGATAAACATTTTGCCGCCACATGAAGTGATATTAGCTAGTCGGGTTCAAGCACGAGCAGATCACAGTAATCAGTGAGGGGGCCGAGTTCCATGAACTTCGGCTCAGGAGGCGGGTGGCCGTTTTTATCCTGTTCCCACGACATCCTGAATTCGCGCTGGTAACTGTATTTAAAGTGCTTCGTAAAAAGAACATCCACTTCCTTAATTGGTTTGAAAGGATCACGATAGGCAACGTGGTCGATGTAGAAAAACCAATTTGGTAGATGCGCTTCGCCCCATTCCTTGACTGCCTTCATGAATCCCAGTGGCTCGCGGATAACGCCGCAGGCATCGGCATCAAAATCGTCAAACAGGCGGTTCTCGTACTTCATACTGAAGCAAGCAATATAGGCACGACCGCCTAGGTACTCTTTCGCTTAAGCATTCCGATAACGGAATCAGAAATCCATTGTTCCTGCGGGATGCTGTAATCGCCTCCCGGAGGGAATTGGATCGTCGCGCCGATCGATTTCTGCGTGAATTCGCACTCCGTATCGTATCTGGCCGCGTTGTACCGGACATCGGCGTAGCTCTCAGCCGAAGAAATCCGCAACCTGCCGTTCGCATAGAAATCGATCATGTATTCCAGTTTGCCGAACTTGAGCAGATAGTCCCCACGCGACAAATCGACTGTCTCCCACAATTCCGCTGCTTTTATGGCTTTGGAGTAATGAGGAAGTTGAGGAGGAGGGAGTTCGATATTCCGGAAGCCCAGTTCTTCAAAGATATGGGAGAGCATTTCATGCCAATGAGTCGCCTCGAAAACCACATGATATTTTCCGTTCTGGTCGATCGTGTATGCGTTGGCTGTGATGTCGCGGGCGCGAGTCCAAAGACCTGCAGGCGTCTCAAATTCGAGATACCGGTTAGTCCGATATTGCTGCCGCCAAAGCGTCTCCTGTTCGTTCACGCTGGGTAGCTGCCGGGCGGTAGGTCGCTGTCCCGCTTATTAAGTATCGGTACCACCACACTAAAGACACCCTGCCGGAACGCATCGATGTTCGGAATCCGATTGAGATCGCACCCGAGGGATATAAGCCCTGGGAGATCGGGCGTGGCAAGGACGATGAGCGACGCGATGCTCGTCAGATAGTCCGCGTGTTCCGGCTCCATCATTGTGTAGTAATCGGCCACCCGTGGCGGGTTAGCGGCCCATAACGTCACGCAGGATACGGAGTTCTGGCTGGCGAAGCGGGTAGGATGCGCGAGCGTTGTTGTCTGGCTCCATTTCTTCGAATTCCGAGCCTTTGTACCCGAGCATATCCAAATATCCTTCGCACCGCGTATGCTCCGCTTTCCATGTCGTGCCCACGTCGCCCTTGAACCAAATGCCAATCTTGTTCCGCATTCCCTGGTCGTCGAACCGGAAGGTCATCAGGAGATCGCGCGATTCGAGAAAGCCCCGCATCAGGACCTTTATGCTGTCACGCGCTTCGGGCATCAATAGTCTGGCCATGCCGGCGAGAAGAGACGCCGATCGGATAGCCAAGAAAAAACAGGCCGTAGCCTGTGATTCCTGGTCTTTGATGTATTCCTCGTTACCGCGCCTGGCGAACTCCCTAGTGAGTTCATTGAGAACTCCGGGAGCAGATGCAAAGATCTCGTCCATCGTCATTCCGTACTCTCCGATGATCGGATTATACGGTTCTGTTCATTGCCTCTAACCGAGTGATGAGGCTCTTTACCTTTGCGATAATCTCCTGTTTCGGCGTGAAATGGTCGATGATCTCGAATACGCCAAGAACTTTGCAAAAGATGATGCGAGCACCGAATTCGATGGCGATGTTGTCACCGATGATTGACGCGACGCCGTTCTCAATGCGTGTGTCCGGATATGGCATGAATCAGGAATGGGAGGACATACCGAACTCATTTTGAGTTCGGCGTTACTATTGCCCATGACCAAAAGCGAAGCTGTCAGCGCATTGGAGAATATCGAGAGGGTTTTGAAGAGCATCGAAAGCCACGATGCTCATACGCCGCTCGACCACACCGATCTGCAGCAACGGGCGCATCGGGAACGAAGGAAAGTACAAGACATTATCAGCCTCGTAAAGAAGCTCGACCGCGCTGCTCGGGCCGAATAGCGAGCAACAAAAAAGCCCCGCCGAAGCGAAGCTGAGTCGTTATGCAACGAGCTTGCCAACTCCAAAGTGGAGATGGTCGAATCCGAGTTGATCAATAGCTCAAAGGCAAGCTTAGCGCGGTCGGTCTTATCAAGCGTCTTCGTATACGCTTTCACCGCGCCCTCATAGTCAATGACCGTGCTGCCCCACGAATTTCGATTTCTTTGCTTCCAACTCATGCCGCTTGGCGACGGTAGGGCAATGAAGGCGAAAGTTGCGGGCGACTACGCACGACGTCATCGGGAAGCTTGTCATCCGGTATGAACATTGCTACCCCTTCATCTCCAACTCTACTTCGATGGCTGCCTTTGATTGTTTCAGCGTGCTCTGGACGCGCTCGATGGAAGAGCGCTCAGCTTGGGTGGGAACATCGTCGCCTTCGCTCACGGTCTTTTCGATCTCAAGGGCTTCGATATCGCCCTCGATAGAGTCGAGGATTTCGCGGAAGAGCTCCGCGGTCATGCGGGGCATGGGAAAGGTTGAATCGGCCGCTGACACTTGGTTACATTTGGGGCAGGTGGCACTGTGCGCGACGAAGATTCGAAACCGGACGACGAACTCCCGGAGCAAGAACCGCGGATCGTAATTCTCGATATTGCTGACGGCCTCACCGGCACTGGTAAGGAAGGCACGGGCGTGTTCCATGCCCTCGTCGCAAGCAGGTAGCTCTTCAAGGCTCCAGAGATTGAGCAGGGCTGAAGGATCGATGGGCATGGGAGAAATTTTACCTCCTGAGTTTGGTGTACTGCTCGTCGGTAAGGTTAAGAGTGATCTCGCGGGTCTTGCGCTGAATCATCATGTCGAGAATTTGCCGGTCCTCGGACATCTTTATCCCACCGGCGCGCTGGGCGAACTCGATCAAGGCTTCATCGCTGTTAAATCTGGCTCTGCGATGTAGCGCCGTGCGCATCCGGTCCGTATCGAAGAAGATCACGTCCCAGGCATTCCAGTACCGGAAGGACATCAGGACCTTGTGACGTCGAGGCTGCGGAGGTGGCGAGCTGCATAGAGGAATGTAGGCGAAGATAAGGCGAATAGTTCTCCACAAGTCTACACGCCGCACTTTGCCCCTTGCACGTAGGTATGCGCTAATGTACTATTGGCTGTAAATACAAGATAATAAACAATTTAAGTCTGATAACGGCTCTTCTGTCACGTGGGTTTGTAGAAGCTCTTTAGAATTAGAAATGGCTCTTCCGTACATTTGGTGATTCTTTCCAGCAGACCTCAGCGGGCGTAAGAAGGAGATAGCTCTGGCGATCTTCGCTCCTTGCCTGATGGCCCAAGGAACATTGATCCCGAACATCACGGAAGTG
>JAOAPF010000010.1 GCA_025462755.1 Edaphobacter sp. | reverse complement strand
TGACGATGCTCTCCAACTCCGCGCGGTCAAAGGGTTTTAGAAGATAGTCAATCGCGCCGCGGCGAAAGGCGTTGGTGACGACGTGAATGTCGCTGATCGCGGACAACATGACGACCGGCATGCCGGGGTGGTCGGCGCAGATGTGGTCGAGCAGGCTCAGGCCGTCTGTGCCGGGCATCATGATGTCGGAGAGGACGAGGTCGTAGTCAGGGTCCTGCTGGAGCCGTGCCATGGCCTCTTCTGCGCTCTCGGTCAGGGTTGCGGAGTAGCCGCGGCGCTCCAGCAGAGCTGCGATAACGCCGCGTACGGACTCTTCATCATCAACTACCAGGATTCGTTCCTGCGGCATGGGGAGACACTTTCGCGAGTTGTTTCGTGAGCGGCTTCCTGCTTTATCGGCTTTGGATTCGGTTCTATTAGTTCGCGATTTGGAGGTAATTTTGGATAAAAAATGTGAAGCGATTGGAGGGGAGATCTTTTGCGGTTTTGCGGGCGTTTTTGAAGGGGGTTGGGCGAACAGAGGGTGTTTTTTGATGGTGAAGTTGTGGTGAGATCGTGGTGAATTGCGTGGTAAACGTAGTGACTTAGCACCACGTTTTTAGGTCCTAAAAACACGCCACTTTTTTCAAATTTATTTTCGGTTCGAGTTCCTACTTGGGTAGGTCGGACAGCGGCAGACTAACCCTTGTATCTGCGTCATAGCGAAACCAGCGCAGCCGCTTATCTGAAACGTCGATGTCGGCAAGTTCTCGGGCAGAGGTCGGTGCGAATTCGTAGCCGTAGTCCCGCTGTTCCCCGTAGTACGTCCACATATTCAGTCGGCCCGGGTAGTCACAGGCAAACGACCAGTTGCCAACCCGGACTTTACGCTTCCCTGTCTGAAAGGAAGCTCGGCCAATGCCTTTCAAGTGTTTTAGATCGATTTCGCCGGAGCGCTTGACCACATTTGCAGTCAGAAACGAGCCTGACGCGTCACCTTGGAAATAGGATTCATATGTCGCCTTCCCAGGATCATCTGTCTCCGTCAGTTCAATGCTTGTAAATCGGATTGCCCCGATCTCCCGCCCTTTTCTAATGAGCAGAAATGCCCCTTTCGGCATCAGGACTGCCGATGGCCCAACCACGAATTGATTGTTGGAAATATCGGCTTGTCCCGTTGCCGCTGGTGAAGATTGAGCGTGAACTGCTTGACCACTCACTAGGGTTCCCGCCATTACAAGAACAAGCAGTCTGGATTGCAGCATGGATGCTCCGTTCGTTAGCATTCCTTCTTCTCTGCGGCGGCTTTTCTGGCGGCGACCCAGCCGGGTTTGGTGGTTTGGCGAGCGCGGCCGAGGGCCAGCGCGCCGTCGGGGACGTCTTCGGTGATGCAGCTGCCTGCGGCGACGTAGGAACCGGCTCCGATGGTGACCGGGGCGACGAGGGTGGAGTCCGAGCCGACGAAGGCTCCGTCGCCGATGGTGGTGAGGTGCTTGTGGACGCCGTCGTAGTTGCAGGTGATCGCGCCTGCGCCAATGTTGACGTTGGCTCCGATGACAGTGTCGCCGAGGTAGTTCAGGTGGTTGGCCTTGGAGCCTTTGCCGAGCGTGGCTTTCTTGGTTTCGACGAAGTTGCCTACATGCGCGCCCTCGCCGATGCGGCTCTCGGGGCGCAGGTGGGCGTAGGGGCCGAGGAGGGCGTTGTCGGCGACCTCGGCGGTATCCAGAATGCATCCGTTGCGGACCGTGACGTTGTTGCCTATCGCCGAGTTCTGGATGACGGAGTAGGAGCGGACGCGGGATTCGCTGCCGATGGTGGTTTTGCCGAGGAGCTGGACGTAAGGCTCGATGACAGTGTCGGGACCGATGCTGACCTCGGCGTCGATGACGCAGGTTTCGGGCCGGAAGATGGTGACGCCTGCGGCCATGAGGCGCTTTGCCGTAGCGAGGCGTATGGCGGCGTCGAGGTGCATCATCTCGGCGATGGTATTGGCGCCGAGGACTTCGTCGACGCTTTCGGCCTTGATGGCGACGACGCGCTTGCCTTCGGCGACGAGCATGGCGGCGATGTCGGTGAGGTAGAACTCGCCGTGGGCGTTGTTGGTGTCGAGGGCGTCGAGCTTGCGGAAGAGCTCTTTGGTTTCGAAGCAGTAGATGCCGGAGTTGATCTCGGGTGTGTTGAGCTGGTCGGGGGTGAGGGATTTTTGTTCGATGATGGCAGTGACTTCGGCGCGCTCGGGGGTGAGGCGGAGGACGCGGCCGTAGCCGGTGGGGTCTGAAGGGACTGCTGTGAGGATGGTCATCGCGGCTTTTTCACTGAGATGGACGTCGCGAACGGCGGCGATGGTTTCGGGGCGGATGAGCGGGACGTCGCCGGAGAGGACTAATAGATCTTTTGGCAGCGGCGCGCCGGAGAGCTCGAAGTCGGCTTTGAGCATCTGCATGGCGTGGCCGGTGCCGCGCTGCTCGGGCTGGAGGACGAACTGGACGCCGGTGGAGGCGACGGCGGCGCGGACTCGCTCGGATTCGTGGCCGATGATGCAGTAGATGTGATCGGCGGGGACGACCGTTTTTGCGGCGGCGATGACGTGGAGGAGGAGGGCGCGGCCTCCGATCTCGTGGAGAACTTTGGGGCGCTTACTCTTGAGCCGCGTGCCTTTGCCTGCGGCCATGATGGCGATGGCGAAGCTGTTTGTATCCATACAGGGATATGGTCTCATGGGTGCGGGATGCGGGGCATGGCACGAAGGGCGCAGTATCTTGGTAAGGCTTGTATCTGAACGATGTCGCGTCCCGAAACCCTACGCGGATTTGTAGTCCTTTAGATAGACATGATTCTCCAAGGCATCGCCAAAGGCTCGCATCATCATCACGGTATCGTTCGCAAGTTCATCGAGATCTTCGATTTTCACGAATGTTTCTTCACCGTGCGCGATCGCGTTCCGTCGTTTTAGAAGAAATACATCGACAAATGCGGCTTTATCAATGAAATCTTGAGAAGGCACGGAGCACACGAGGCAAATGTCAGAAAAAACATCAAAACTCAAGTTGGCCTTGGTATTTACCAAGTCTTCGTTGACTCGTGCGAAGCGGCGTTCGGACGAAGTCAATATCTCATCGACTAGAGCGCAACGCTCCACCACGCTTGCCTTTGAGTTCGACAACGTTGACAGGCGCGGCAGGAAGTAATTTCGGAGAAATTGCCGGTCGAGGTCCCTGTACTGGAATTTTCGGAGCGCAACATATTCTAGATATTTACGAGCGGCAAAGCGGACATATCCTTCCCAATGGGCGTAACAAATCGCGACCATCGCGCGTAGAAGTACGAGGCGTAGATTGTCGTCTGCCCTGATGATGGCGGTTTTCAGGTCTGAGATTTCCCTGAGGCGCCAAGACCGATCTTCGATGATCTGCACTGAAAAATCTGTATCCGAGTAAGGCTTGCTCATGGACGGAACCAAACCTCGCCGAATGGAACTGTCCGTTGGATACGCGTAGTACCCCGAAGGCCGAGAGAAGTGAAGGTCGTCGTTTGCGGCTGGCTCCAGAATGTCTGCATTCTGTCTTTAATAAAGTCTTTTGGTGCTTTAAGCTTGAGAATTGCCGGAAGGTTCTTGGCTACGCCTACGGCAATCCCTTCAAGGCCGACGAGTCCGATCTTCCCAACATGATGTCCATTCTCGAATCGCCGCAACGCGTCCTTGCCCGCAACGTCATCCAGCAACGTAAACGTACTGTTGATAAGTTTTTCTGCCTTTACTCCATTGTCTGCTCCGGCCAACTTGATGATGCCTTCGTCTATATACTCCTCTACATCTAGTGTTCCGTCATATGGCACATAAGTGTGCACCAGAAATCGGACCGCGAATTCCATGTGACGCTGCCGTTCGATCTGGTCTTCTGTGACAGAGACGACGGTCTGAAAAGGTTCCTGTTCTGCCGCTCTTTTTATCGCCCGGTAATACTCGCCGTTGACCATTAGCATGATGCAATTACGCAGTTCCTGCGCATTGGCCTGTGTGCCACCTGCATTAAGCCTTTGGAACAGGTCGAACTTGGTTTGGTCGTCGCTGGGGCGTTTCAATATCTCTACGCCGATCCTTGCCCTTCGGATTGATAGCTGATGACTCTTATCGATCTCACGCTGCTCGTCTAGCGGAACGTCGGGAATGAAATCGGATCGTTCCCATACGGCGTTGTGAAGGGATGGTAGATATTTTGTGGCCTCCAAAATTGATGGAGGCTCCATCCCCCCGTCTGGACGGGAAAGTTTCCCCATAAACTCCAAAATCGTTGAGAGTCGTTGCAGCCCGTCGACAAGTTCCCATTTGCCATTCTCTTTCTCAAACACGAAGATGGATGGAATCGGAATGCCGAGCAATATAGATTCGATCAGTTTCGATTTTTGACTAATATTCCAACGGAAAAGTCGCTGGAATTCTGGATCGATAATTATCTCGTGGCCGTCATACATACTAACGATTTCGCCAATCGACATCTGATATGCATCGGTTCTAACTAGCCGCTGCGCCTTTACGATCTCTTCCGTCAGCATCGTTTTTGTACCCCTTAGACATTCTCAGTTGCAATCAGAATATCGTGCCAAGCCCAAAACGACTCGATTACTAGTTTTGCGGCATACCTATCTCAAGGAAAGACGGTCGTGCTCCGCACGATGCCCACCTTAGCGACGATGAGACCGTCGCGAAGATGGGGCACCCGGCGTTGCACCACATCAACGTCGCAGCGCGGAAGCAGAGTGTCTAGTTTGCGAATGGCTCTTCTGCGTGATCAATGATCATGACATCAACCGGGGCCTTGGTCGCCTCAAGCCTCAGCCCACGCTCTTCCTGGATTGCCGTGAAGAGGTTTGGCGGGGCGTTTGGATCGTCGTTCATTCCGGGCGCGCGCATTCGCTTTCGCGCAATGTTCAATTCACCAGCAGGTAACGGGCGCGGCTCGGAGTGGAAGGAAGAGAATTGGTCAGGAAGCGCTTGCCATCCGCCGAAACCGCGCATTGAAAGAACGATACGCGGAGCAATGATCCAGAGATGCGCCTGGTTGTCAGCCGGCTTCGTAACCGGCTCCGGCGAACCACCCGAGGCATCCACCTGGTAGATCGGTCCAGCGTCAGTTGGCGGTGAACAGGATGCCCCCCGGCTGTTCCACGTTGCGCCAAGGATGGTGGAGCATTGCAGTCTGCGCTTTGCCCTCGATAATCTCCGCTGCTCAACATGGCAGATCAGTACCGTGAAGTCGGCCAGTATTTACAAATGAGCTTTCGCGGTAATCTTTAGCGAAGAAGGGCTCATCATGAATCGTCGTCAATTCGCAGCTCGTTCTATAGCCGCCGCAGCAGGTGCGGCGCTGTACCACGGTCAGAGCTACGCCGCGCCACTGTTCGCAGATCGGACTCCCGGTTCGGTGCCCGAATCGTTGATACAGCAGGCGCGTTTTCCCGAAGGTTTTCTTTGGGGTACCGCCACGGCCTCATACCAGGTGGAAGGCGCGTGGAATGCCGACGGCAAAGGCGAATCGATATGGGACAGATTTACTCATACCCGCGGAAAAGTAAGGGGAGGCGTGACAGGCGACGTTGCCTGCGATCAGTACCACCTCTATTCGCAAGACATCGCATTGGCCAAACGCCTCAACCAGAAGAGCTACCGTTTTTCCATCTCCTGGCCACGCATTCAGCCTGTCGGGACGGGGGCCCCGAACATGAAGGGGCTGGATCACTATGGCCGCCTCGTCGATGCTCTTCTTGAGGCCGGGATCCGGCCCTGGTGCACCATGTACCACTGGGATCTTCCGCAGGCACTCGAAGATCGTGGAGGCTGGCCAAACCGGGATCTCGCCGGCTACTTCGCGGACTATGCAGGCATTCTCGCCAAGCATCTCGGTGATCGAATCACGGTCTGGGCACCCTTTAACATGCCTTGGGCGATAGCCTTCATGGGCTATGCTGCAGGTGCCTTTCCCCCTTGCCGAACCAGCTTCAGCGATTTTCTGAAAGCAGCACACACACTGGCCCTTGCTCAGGCGGAGGCACACCGCGCAGTGAAAGCAGCCTCCCCCAAGGCAACGGTGGGGAGCGCTTATGAGATGGCCCCCGCATACCCCAAGACCGACTCGGACGACGATCGTGCAGCCGCCGCTCGGTATCATGCCATGAACAATGTCTTCTTTCTGGAGGCGGCCATGCATGGCCGCTACCCGAAGGCATTCGTTGGAGAACCTCCCTATGAGTTGATGGGCTTCAAGGCGGGTGACGAGAAACTCCTCTATGCGCCGCTGGACTGGGTGGGCTTTCATTACTACACGCGCCGCATCGTCTCGGATGCGAGCAAGGAGCGATTTCTCGGGGGAGGGAATTTCAGTGGCACTGAAATTGAGAGCAATGCACCGGGTGGGCGCGATCCTTACACGCGCTTCCGCGCCGCCATGCCTACAGAGGGCCCGCTTACCGATGCCGGTCTGGAAGTATGGCCGCGTGGCATGTACGACCTGGTCACCCAGATTTCCAGGGAATACAACCACCCGATCATCGAAATCACCGAGAGCGGATGCGGTTATCTCGATGGCCCGGAGGAAGAAGAAAAGGGCCGCATACCGGACGGTCGACGGATCCAGTGGTACCGCGAAGTGCTCGCGGAACTGGCTCGTGCGATCACAGACGGAGCTCGGGTACGCGCCTTTCATGCCTGGACCCTTCTCGACAATTTCCAATGGGCGGAGGGCTATACCGAACGCTATGGGCTGATCTATACGGACTTTCGCAACCAAAAACGCACGATAAAGGATTCTGGCTTCTGGTACGGTCGAGTCGCTGCCTCCAATCGCCTCAACGTGTGAGGTTGCTGTCGAAGCCGAAGGCCATACTCAAGTTACATGGATGCCCGTCATCCGACCACAATCTGCAAACTTGAAGGCTCTCACAATGCTCGGTGAGTGCATTGGCGATTTGCTCTCCGCCAACCTCCGCGTGCGGAGCTAAGGCAGGACCTCATAAACCACGTAGGCGAAGCGCATGGAGTCAGGAGCCCACGAGTTGACGTTGATCGTTCCTTGTCCGCCGATGGCCTTCACGAGCGTCTTTTGGGACGCGGCCATCCCGCCGTAGTTGGTCGCCACGAGTTTGAGCTCGATTTGGACAGTGCGCGGGTTGTGGGTTGGCGTACCGGCGGGATAGCCGATATACACCATCTTCTTTCCGTCCGGCGAGATGTGGGGGAACCAGTCTTCGAGTCCATCGCTCACGACCATCTCTGCCTTCGTATCGTTGGGACCTGCGACATCGGAGGGAAACGCCAGACCGCCTCCTTGCCGGACCGGTCGGAGTTGATGTAGATCCACTTGCCGTCCGGCGAGTAGTCAGGGCGATCGGTCGAGGCGTGCAGCAGCAGACAATCTATCTGGAATTCTCTCAGGATCGGCTCGCCGCCTACGGGCTCCAGCCTGCCGATCTCGGCAAGTTGATTCAAGCTCGCAACATCATCGCGCCAGACGGAGTCTTTGAGACGGGACAGCGCCAGATCACCCTGAATCCTTCAGGGCAATTCGAGAGCCCCAAGGCGATCGGCGACATTGCAGTGACGACAACGACAGCAGGCGCTCCAGTCTACCTGCGTGACCTCGTGGATATAAGCCGTAGCTACCAGAGCCCTGCGAACTGTTCAAATCTGCGACACGCTCAAACCGCTCAAAAGTTCTAAAATCGTCCGTTAGGGCCGATCATTCTTCCAACCAAACTACTTCAGAGTTACGTAAAGGAAATGGATCATCCATCGAACGAACGTCGATGGAGCACACTAATTCCCGGAGTTGCTCGCCACCGCCGCACTGCAACCAGCGGGAGCATTGATCGGATTGCAACGAGCAACGACCTTCCCCGGTAGCGTGACGACGAAGTTGCCCGGCCAGCGCGCAGGTTCGTTGACCGGGTAGTCTGTGCTGAGCAACTGGGCGCCGCTTGCGATCATGGCATCGCGAACCGAAGTATCGTTGGTTCGAGCCTCCTTCGTGTCGGAGTCGGTGCGTGCACGAATGAGATAACCCTTCTGAACCAGCGCCGCGATCTCGGACGCAGGTCCTTCGTTGCGCTCAATAAACGCGGCATCAGGCTCTCCAGGCGTCGAGTTAGTAAAGATAACGCGTCCACGCAGAGACGGATGACCAGCAAGATACACAGGGCCCACAGCGTACTGGTCCATCAGAAAAACCACCTTGCCCCGAGCGCTTGCGAGACTAGGCCAGTTCCCTGCCAGCACCGCTTCGTTCAGCGTGTCGTAGTGGCCGCGCACGTCATCGGGAGTAATCATCTCATTGGCCGGGAAGACCGAACGAATCTCCGCATCAAGGGCATCGAAGGTGCTCGAGGTGAACGGCTCGGGTTCCGTCAGGTGAAGTTCGCCACGTGGCTTACCCTGCTTCGTCTCGACCAGAATAAAGATGGGCACATGATCAGGATGGGCACGGGACCATTGCCGAATCTGCTCCAGGCAAGCAGTAAAGGGCTGGCACGTGCTTCGATAGTCGACATCCTGGACATGCATCACCTTGAACCCTGGTTTACTCATCACCCCGTTGGGATCGAAGTCGGGATCGGGCGAAAGCTTCGCAGCCGCAACCATCGTCGGACCGGAAGGATGTGCATATAGCCCACCCTTCGTGTCAGCATAGATATCAAGTTCAATCTGGCGAACACCGCTATCGAATTGCTGCGGCAGCGGCTGATGCTGATAGTCAAGACCCTTGTAAGCGTCCGCATGCTTCGCCTGCCAAATCTTGCTTTCGTTAGGCGCAATACCGGCGTGATAGCTGTTGTGCGTCCCGATAACCTGAATTTGATTCAGTTTCAATATGCCGTCAGCAGCAGCCTGAGCCCGGATCGCGGGAGCATTGCAGGCAAGAATCGCAGTAAAAGCAATACCGGAAGGAATGCGGAAGCAGCTCAGGTCCAAGGGAATATCCTTTAGTTCCATAAAAATCTTCGAAGTTGTATACGAGATGATTCCCAATCAACTGGCGACATACGCCTTGCTGTAGTGCGTCGACCATTCGACGAGGCTCTCGTTAATGAAACGCCAGGTGCCGTGCTTCGTATCGACCTCCATCAGCATGTAGGCATTGGAATCGTATCGAGTGGCAGCCATGATGTAGTGTTGCGGACCGTAGTCGCGATGGTAGTCCACCCACTTGTGCTGGTGACCCGAAACGACAAGCTGAATTGTGTCCTGGTATTTGCGCAGAAGCGGATGCAGACCGTAGTCGGCGAACTCAGTTGGCTTGTCCTGAATGAGTGGATAGTGAATAAAGACAAAAGTAGGCTTGTGCTGCTGAAGCTGAGCCTCGAACCAGTGAAGCTGCTCTTCCCCGAGCGAGCCGACGTTGGGATGGAAGTCCGGCGAGGTGTGGTCCTGCGTACTGCCAAGAAAATTGTTCAGGTGAATGAATTTGTAACCTTTATAGTCCAGAACGGAGTAAGGCTTCGTATTGAACTTGGCCTCGAAGAGGCGATGGCTCATCTCGCGTGAAACTCTCTTGACATCGTAGTCATGGTTGCCGAAGCCAAGATGCACCGGCATCTTAAACCCGTCAGTAATGACCTTGGCGTTGTCGAGACGAGTGGTGTTCTTAAAATAGAAGTCGTAGTCGGTGGAGGGATAGTTGTGGAAGTAATCGCCGATCAGAAACACCTGTTCGATGGCAGGTTGGAGCGAATTGATAAGATCGCGTGCCGAGATCAGCCGCGGAGTAGTGAGCAGAATGCTCTCATTGTCCTCCACGCCGTTCTCACTGCCTTTGACGTAGAAGTCGTCGATAATGTGCGTATCGGCGACAAGAGCGAAGTAGAACTTATCCGGTGAAGCCGTCGCCCGCGCCTGCTCGGCCCAGAATCTCCGGGTGAGCAGGCTGCCGAGCGAGGAAACTCCCAGTGCGGCGAATTGGCGACGGTTTAGCAACTTGCGATTCCTCCTGGCTGCCGAGCCGAAATTCCCTCGGGAGCTAAGGCCCGGAGTTTCCGTTCGGGTTATGACGGGTCCGAAGCCCCGCCGGTCTGAACAACAAGGATTACTAGAAGATAATCTTGCCCGCAAGTTGCAGGATACGAGCCGGGAAAGTTTCCTGTGCATTGACAATGCCGAAGCCCGCAAGACCTGAACTGATGTTACTAGTAGCGAAGGCATAGTTGGTCTGGTTCAGGACGTTGAAGGCTTCAGCCCGAAACTCGAAGGAGGTTCCTTCGGGATAAAGGCTGAAGTTCTTATGCAGTCCCAGGTCCAGTTGGTGGAAGGAGTCGAAACGGACGGAGTTGCGCTGGGCGTTGCCGTAGGGCTGGTTGGCGGCAGGCAGGCTGAAGGCCGCCAGGTTGATCGCAGCAAACTGTGTGTTTGCCGCATTTCTGACACGCTGCGACTTGGGGATGAGAACAGGCACACCGGGTATCTGGTTTGGACGCTGCGTCAACAGCGGGCTGACCTGCTGGGCCGAGGTGGGCGAGTAGGTAATGTTGATAGGCAGTCCGCTGCTGTCGCTTTGGATGGCCGTCAGCTGCCATCCGCCTAAGGCCTCCTGTACCAGGAAAGGCGCGTTCTGACCGAACATGCGTCCCTTGCCGTAAGGCAGGTCGTAGACAATGGACAAGACATTGTTGAGCGGCTGGTTGTAGGCAGAGACGCCGCGTTCGCCGAGGCCGCCGTTGAGCAGATTGATGCGGGAGTTGTCTCCCCCCGGCGTATCAAGATGGCCGGACGCATTGTCCAGCGCACGGGAGTAGGTGAAGGAATCAAGCAGATAAAGGCCGTGGCCGGTGCGATGCTCGAACTTCGTCTGGAGCGCGTTGTACGAGAGGAAGCCAGCCGGAAGGGTTTCTTCGATAGTGGTGAAGGTCGGAATCGGCCGGCGTGCTGCGACGGACAGCGTACCGCCCACCACATTCGGTGTCGCCTGGTTCAGGTCCGCGAGCACCTGCAGCTTGACGCCATGCTCACCGACGTACGCGACCTCAAACGTAGAGGACGGCCCGAGCTGCTGTTGCACGGTGATGTGATAGCTCTGCACATAGCCCGTGGGCAGGTTCGCCGGAATATAGCGAGCCTGTGTGTTGAGGTTTCTCGCGTTGAGGTCTGCCGCGAGAGTGGGAACGCTCGTGAGCCCCGTGGGGTAGCCCTGCGACGAGGTGCGGAAGCAGGGGGTTGGATTAGTTGAATCGAAGGGAGCCGCGGCTTGTGCGGCCGTACATACCGCAAGTGGAGTTGATTTATATTGCGCGGTTTTGGAGAACTGCGGTGTCTCGATGATGTTGGTGTTGACGATGTTCGGGAGGTTGTAAACGAGCAGATTTTCTCCGCCCTCACGGTTGAACTGCGCGAAGCCGAGTCCGTAGGCCGCACGGATGACCGTCTTGGGACCAGCCGAGTAGGCCACACCGAGACGCGGAGCGAAATCCAACTTCGGCATGTTGACGAGAGCGCGGTTATAGATGCTTCCGGGCTTGGCCTGAATGAGTGAAGCTGTGGAAGGACTGTAATTTGAGAGCAGATTGTTGGACTCCCACTGCGGAGTCACCAGCTCATAGCGCAGACCGGCATTGACGGTCAGGCGGGAGTTCACGCGGATGTCATCCTGAAAATACATATAGTGCATCCGCTGATTGAGGTGGACGATGACGAAGTTGTTCAACTGGTAGCTGTCCCGCGCACCGAAGAGGAAGTCGGCAAAGTTGGCTGCTTCCTTGGTGCCGGTATCGCCTGAAGTGACCGCGGTCGTGCCGCCGAAGCTGAAGCCCGCGTTGTAGGTGTCTTGTCCGTAGGTCGGGTTGAAATCGTCAATCTCGGTGAAAATGGACTGATATTCGTAGCCGACCTTGTAGGTGTTTCGCCCGTGAATATAGGTGAAGTTGATTTTAGGGTTGTAGACCGTAGGGTTCTGGAACTGCGGATTGCTTCCCTGATTGCCCAGTTGCGAGAAGTTCCCGATGCTCTGCACGTTGAGGCTGCGAACCACCTGCGGATCTGTGGGTAGTCCGACGATGCCGCCCTCGAGGCTGGGGAGGTTGGCGCCGAAAGGACTCTTACCGCCATCGGTGTGGGTATAGGCGAAGCGCGCGTCGACGATGGAGTTCTGATTGAAGACGTGAGTCATGCCGGCTGCGACCTGCTTGTTATAGATTCTGACGCTGCCGTTGCTGTTGCCGCCCGCTGGTCCCGGAATATTGGGCGGCGCGCCGATGACGCCATTATGCTGACTGTAGCGGCCGAAGAAGGTGGTACGGGGGCTGAGGGTGTAGTCCATGCGGCCATCACCCTTGTCATCGACGAGGGTATCTGACGGCAGCGACGCAAAGTTGTTAGTAAAGGGAGCGCCCGGAACGTTCGGAGCAGGGAGCGCCGCGAGGATTCCCTTTGCGAAGCTGGAAACTGAGGGATCGCTGAACGGAACAACGCCGTTGTCGTAGGTGGCGCCGGTAAGTGGATTGACGAGTTTGACCGCGTTTGAACTCTCGACACCGGCGCCGCTCCGGAAGGTATAGCCGCCGTTGGCCTTTGCCAGAGCGCTGATGCCCAGCTGGTTTGCCGTGGGTAGGGTCGCGTACGTGATCTGGTGGACGACCTGTCGCGTGCCTTCATAGTCTGCGAAGAAGAAGAGGCGATCCTTAAGAACGGGGCCGCCGAAGGTGCCTCCGAACTGGTTGCGGATCAGGATGGGCTTCTGCGGAGCACCAGTGAGCGCATTCGCCGGCGGGGTGAAAGGTCCGATCGCGTTAAAGACCGTGTTGCGGAGATAGTCGTAAGCCTTGCCGTGGAATTTGTTGCTGCCGCTGCGAATGCTGACGTTGATGACGGCACCGGCAGAGCGGCCGTACTCTGCGCTGTAGTTGTCGGTCTCCACGCGAAACTCGGAGATGGCGTCGGGCGAGGGCGGGATGGCCTGGTTGGAGAACCCCTGGTTCGACGTGCCATAAGCATTGTTATCGAGACCGTCGAGAAGAAAGTTGTTGAATTCGCTGCGCTGACCGTTGACATTGAAGGAAGCGTCACGGCTGCTGTTCGTAGAGTTCTCAAGGATATTGCGCCGAACCCCCGGGACAAGCGCTGCGAGATCAGCGTACGCACGGCCATTCAGTGGAAGATTCTCGACCTCGCGGGTGCCGATCACCTGGCCGCGTTCGCTGTTATCCGTCTCAAGCAGAGCCGCCGCCGCCTCAACCGTTACTGTCTCTGTATTCGAGCCAATCTTCAAACCAACGTCGACGCGCTGGCGAGCATTCACCGTGACCGTGAAAGGCTGCGTGGTGCTGGCGTCAAAGCCGTTGGCCTGCGTCTTAATTTGATACTGGCCAATCTTTACATCGGTGAACTGATAGGCGCCCTGGGCGTCCGTCTGCGCAGTTACCTGCGTCTTGGTCTCCTGATTGACCAGTGAGACAGTAGCACCAGAGACAACGGCGCCAGAACCATCGCGCACATAACCGAGAACAGAAGCAGTCTCGAACTGTGCATGGACTGAAATTGGACTCGCCAGGAGAAGACATACTGCCAGAATGACAAAAAAAATGCGTTTCACATGATCTCCAAAAAAGTGATATCGAACGAAGGCCGGGGCTTCTCTTACGGGCAGCTCAAAGTTAACGGTGACTTAGAAGAATCTACGAGGAGATTGTGTATATCAGATATAACGGTTGTTACTGCACGAAGAAAAATCTTCCCCGTCTTTGCGCGCCATCGAAAACCCTTCGCTATCCTTGAGCATGCCTGCCAGTCCTTTCGTCATCGACGCACATCATCACCTGTGGCACTACTCCGCTCTCGAATACGAGTGGATCGGCGATCGAATGGCCGCACTCCGCCGCGATTTCCTACCTGCGGAATTTATCGACGAACTCGCGAGCGCGGGTATACACGGTGCAGTCACCGTACAAGCCCGCCAGACCCTGGAAGAGACGCAGTGGCTACTTGAACTGGCGAGCAAACACAAAGAAATTCTCGGCGTGGTCGGATGGGCCCACATAGCATCCCCCGATTTTGAGAACTCACTTAACGCACTTGCAACCAACCCGAAGCTCGCAGGTCTACGTCATGTTGTGCAAGCCGAGCCGCAAGGCTTCCTCGACGGCGAAGACTTCAACCGCGGCATCCGCACCCTGGACGGAACCGGCCTTGTATACGATCTGCTCGTGGTCGAACATCAGCTTCCGGAAGCTATTCGCTTCGTAGACCGTCATCCACAGCAGGTCTTTGTGCTCGATCACATCGCAAAGCCAAAAATCGCAGCAGGCGAGATCGAGCCCTGGCGCACGCACATCTACGAGCTAAGCAAGCGCAGCAACGTATGCTGCAAAGTCTCCGGCATGGTAACGGAAGACTCCTGGTCGCACTGGTCCATCGAATCCCTGCGCCCTTATCTTGAAACTGTAGTCCGCGCGTTTGGCGCCAATCGGCTGTTAGCCGGCTCCGATTGGCCCGTGTGCCTCGTTGCCACTAGCTACACGAAATGGTGGGAGGTCCTCCGCGACTACTTTGCAGACTTCAGCACCGACGAGCGAGCAGATATCTTTGGCGCGACAGCCGCCAGAATCTACAATCTCAACACGGAGAGAACAGCATGAAGGCCGTAGTCGTACAGGAGCCCGGAAAAGCGACTCTAGTCGACATTCCTGAACCCCCCAACGGCTCAGGCGAGACCTTGTTGCAGATCCGAATGATCGGCCTGTGCGGAACCGACCTCAATACCTTCCGCGGCAAAAATCCACTCGTGACCTTCCCACGCGTCCTTGGACATGAAGTGGCCGCAACCATTCTCCACGCCGGAAGCGGACTATCGAACGATCTGCGCGAAGGAACAGCCGTAACCCTGGCCCCATACACCGCGTGCGGTCAATGCGCCAGCTGCCTGCGCGGTCGTCCCAACGCGTGCAGTTCCAATCAAACACTAGGCGTGCAACGCGACGGAGCCCTCACCGAGCGCATCGCAATTCCCGCCGAAAAGCTCTACACCGCACCACTCTCTCTCAAAGAGCTTTGTCTGGTCGAGCCCTTGACAGTCGGATTCCACGCCGCAACTCGCGGCCGCGTTACCAAACGCGACACTGTTGCGGTCTTCGGCTGTGGCGGCGTAGGGCTCGGAGCCATCTCCGCGTCCGCATTTCATGGTGCCCGTGTCATCGCAATCGACATGGACGACGCAAAGCTTGAAATCGCGCGCAAAGCCGGCGCCACCGAGCTCATCCATTCAGGCAAAGAAGATCTGCACAGCCGGCTAAGCAAGCTAACCGACAGCCGCGGCCCCGACTGCATCATCGAGGCGATCGGCCTCGCCCACACCTTTCGCGCCAGCGTCGAAGAGGTAGCCTTCACCGGCCGCGTCGTCTACATAGGCTACGCAAAAGAACCAGTCGCCTACGAAACCAGCCTCTTCGTTCAAAAGGAGCTCGACATCCTCGGCTCACGCAATGCCCTGCCGGCCGACTTCCGCGAAGTGATCCGCATGCTCGAAGAGCGCCGCTTCCCCGTCGACGATGTCGTCTCAGCAATCGTGCCAATCGAAGAAGCACCCGAGATACTGCGACAGTGGAGCAGCAATCCCGCAGC
>JAOAPF010000532.1 GCA_025462755.1 Edaphobacter sp. | reverse complement strand
AAGAATCGCGTGAAGATTGAGGTGGACTGGCTGCGGCGTGGACCGAAGGCGCGGAGCACCAAGGCGAAGGCGCGGATCGATAATGCGCAGGAGTTGATCGGGCAGTTGAAAGAGGTCAACTCGCGCGTACAGACGACAACGGCTGGGATTGATTTTTCTGCGACGGACCGGCAGACGAAGCGGCTGGTGGAGTTGGAGGATGTTTCGGTGGTGCTGGGCGACCGGAAGATTGTGGAGGGTTTGAATTTTCTTGTTACCTCCGGGATGCGCGTGGGTCTGGTGGGGCCGAATGGAAGCGGGAAGACGACGCTGCTGCGGTTGCTGACCGGAGAGTTGGAGCCGACGGCGGGGACGATCAAGAAAGCCGCTGCGTTGAAGATTGTTTACTTCAGCCAGATGCGGGAGCTCGAGGAGGGCGTGACGCTGCGGCGGGCGCTGGCTCCGGATTCTGACTCGGTGGTGTACCAGGGACGCGTGGTGCACGTGGCGAGTTATGCCACGAAGTTTCTGTTTACGAGTGAACAGCTGAATCAGCCGGTCGAGCGATTGAGCGGAGGTGAGCGGGCTCGGGTGCTGATTGCGAAGCTGATGCTGGAGCCTGCGGATCTGTTGCTGCTGGATGAGCCGACGAACGATCTGGATATCGCAACGCTCGAGATTCTGGAAGAAAGTCTGCTGGAGTACACGGGCGCGCTGGTGCTGGTCACGCACGATCGTTACATGCTGGATAGGGTATCGACCGTGGTGCTGGGGCTCGATGGGCGGGGCTCAGCGGAAACGTTTGCGGATTACTCGCAATGGGAGCAGTGGCGCGGAGTGAAGGTGGAGGAGGCGATCGCTCCGGGTGCGACGGGGAAAGCGGTGGCTTCGGTTTCTGCGGGGCCCGCGTCGAACGCCGGGGGGAAGAAGAAGCTTTCGTACCTGGAGGCGCGGGAGTTTGCGGGGATCGAAGCTGCTGTGGAGGCGGCGGAGGATCGGTTGCAGAAGGCTCGGGAGACGATTGAGGATCCTGCCGTGGCGGTCGATGCTGTGAGGCTGACGGCGGCGCTCGCGGAGATGGAGGCGGCGCAGGTGCAGGCGGATGGGCTGTATGCGCGATGGGCGGAGTTGACCGAGAAGGCCGGATAAAATGCAGTGCTATACTGCGTGAACTCAGCGGAGGGCCAACCGCGCGATAAGTTGCGAGGAGCCGTCCAATGGAAGGATCGAAGGAAACTGGAAGCCACGTTTACGTCCTGGAGACGGGTGACTGCGGAGCAGCAAGGCTGCAGATGCAGGACGAGATTTACGGCGCGTCGACACGACAGATGATGCTGGACGCTGGCCTGTGTGCGGGGATGCGGGTTCTTGATCTTGCGTGTGGCACGGGAATCATGTCGCATTGGATTTCGCAGCAGGTGGGACCGACAGGGACGGTGGTTGGGGGCGATATCAGTCGCGACCAATTAGCGTATGCAAGCGCGCAGGGTTCGCATGGTGAAGGGTCGCGGCCTCCTGAGTTTATCGAGGTCAATGCGTATGACACGGGTCTGCCCGCTGCGAGTTTCGACATGGTGCATTGCCGGTTGTTGTTGTGCCATCTGGAACGGCCTGCGGATGCTCTTCGTGAGATCCACCGGCTGTTGAAACCCGGCGGAGTTCTGGTGTGCCAGGACCTGGAGCTTTCGACCCTGTTCAGTCGTCCCGCGTCGAAGGCCTATGAACAGTCCGTTGCGCTGGGTCATGCGATGGGCAAGATGTTGGGGGTGAACTACGATTTCGGCACGCAACTTCATTCGGCGGTGATGCAGGCTGGGTTCGTGTCGCCTACGGTCAGGTTCGTTCAGCCAGTGCACATGCGAGGCCTGGGGAAGGACTGGTGGCACCAGACGTTTGAGGAGGTGACGCCGGTGATGATCCGGCTCGGACTGGGGACGCAAGATGAGATTTCCGTATTGCTTGGTGAGCTGAAAAAGCTGGCTCTCGATGAACAGGTTCTGCTTGCCCAGGCGCGGATGCCGGCTGTATCGGCGGTGAAAGCAATGAGAGTGGACTCTTAGAACTCCTGTGCACTCCGTTCGTGCATCTTGCTGCGGATCTGTGAGGTTCGCGATATTCTCCTTGCATATGAAAACATTTTTGTTTGGAGTGATGGCGGGATTGTGTGCGTTGCCGGTTGGGGCGCAGTCGGCGGAGCGGTCGCACGTTGTGGTACTGCATGCGGCTCGGATGCTGGATGTTGTGGGGGGAAGGATCGTTGCGCCGGGTGAGGTGCTGGTGCAGGGCGACCGGATTGCTGTGGCTGGAGCGCATGTGGACCGGCCGGCTGGGGCGGAGGTAATCGATCTGGGAGATACGACGCTGATGCCGGGGATGATCGATGTGCATGTGCATCTGTTTCTGCATCCGGGGGCGGAGGATCTGCAGACGGTGCAGGAGAGCGTGCCGGAGAGAACTCTGATTGCTGCCGGGGCGGCGAAGGCTGATCTGATGGCAGGGTTTACCGCTGAGCGGGACATGGGAAGCGAAGGAGCGGGTTGCGCGGACGTGGCAGTAAGGAACGCGATCAACACGGGGTTGATACCGGGGCCACGCATGCGCATGAGCTGCAATGCGATCGACCTGACCGGTGGGCATGAGGATGCGATTGGATATAACCCGGCGCAGAAGGTGCTCTCGAATGCGGACTACGCCGATTCGGGCGACGAGATCGTGAAGGTGATGCGGGAGCAGCGCAAAGGCGGAGCGGACTTTACGAAGATCTACGAGACGGGGCGGGATTCGTTTCGGGACGGCGTTTTCAACACGCCGTATCAGTACACCGAGGCGGAGCTGGCGGCGGCGGTGAAGGAGGCGGAGAGGCTAGGTGGTGGCGTGGGCTCGGGGCGCGGGGTTGCGGTTCATGCAACGGGAGAGCCGGGGACGGGATATGCGGTTGCGGCGGGGGTGGCTTCGATCGACCACGCGTACCAGTTGAGCGAGGCGACGATGCGGGCCATGAAGGAGAAGCAGATTTATGCGGTGCCTACGTTTGCGATTGCGGAGTACTTTGCCGACCATGCAGCGACGCCCGAGAGAGCGGCACATGGAAGGGCGGAGCAGGCTTACCATGCGGTGGAGTTCAAGAAGCAGCTTACGGCTGGTGTTCCCATGGCGATGGGGAGCGATGTGGGACCGTTTCCGCATGGGACGCAGGCGCGCGAACTGGAGTTGATGGTTGAGTACGGGATGAAGCCGGCGGCTGTGCTGCAGGCGGATTTGTTAAATGGAGCGAAGCTGCTTGGCTGGGGCGGACAGATCGGGGAGCTGAAGGCTGGGTACTTTGCGGATGTGATCGCGGTGCCGGGAAATCCTCTGGAGGATATTTCCGTGACGAAGAAGGTTGGGTTTGTGATGAAGGGTGGAGTGGTTTACCGGCGGAATTAGGATCAATGTTGAACTGAAGAAGATGAGAAGCCGCGAACCGGACGGTGGAATGTCGGGTTCACGGGTCCAGTCTTGTGGGTGGTTAGTAGTAGTTGCCGAGGTACGTGTGGTCGGCCTGCTGGACCAGGTAGCGGCGGTTCTGGTCGAAGAGGATCCGGGCTAGTCCGTCGCGATAGTTGATGTCGATGAGGAAGCTGCGGAGGACGTCGAAGCCGAGCAGTCCAGAGACCTCGGTGCCAGTCACGTGGCTCTTGGGTGTGAGGTCGAAGGAGATGGCGCTTGGATTGGGGACCTCGGTCCCAGCGAAGCGGTAGAGCGGGAACTTGACCGGACTGGAGACCTTGAGGAGGGTGCCGTCGGGGGAGTAGATGTCGGCGCGGTACAGATCGCCGCCGCCCTCCTTGGGAATCACCTTGACCACTGGACCGGAGATGCCGCGGAGGGCGAGGCTACCGTCGCTGCTCTTACCGAGAGTGTGGCTGGTGGCGTCCGGCGAAAGGACGGTGCGGACGGCGCCGGTGTCGAGGACGAAGAGGTAAGGTCCCTGTTTGTTGATGAGGGTGGGGACGAGGATGTTGCCGCCGTCGACATAGATCTGGGACCAGCTTTTGTCGGTAGGAGTGACAAGGGACACTTCGTTGGCGGGAGTTGCGAGGGGAGTGGCGGGGAGGGGGCTGAGAGTTACGGACTGGTCGGGATAGTCGATGTGAATGAGGTGGTCGCGGAAGAAATCGAGGCCGATGAGACCGTTGGCTCCGGCGAGGGTGGCGGAGGTGACAACGTGGACGGGGCAGTCGCGGTATTCGACCGAGCCGATCTTGATCTGGTCAATGAAACCGGTGTAGGGCACAGTGGTTGCGCGAGCGGCGAGCGGTTGAACGCCGGCTTTGGCGGCCTGTTTTTCATCGAGGAGGATGCCGGAGACGCTGGAATCGAGTTCGAGGAGCTGGTTGTCGGAGTTGAGCCGCGTGGTGAAGCCCCACGAGCGGATCAGCGTTCCGTTGATCATGACCGGCATAAGGGCAAGCTTGATTGGCTGGATCTCCGTTACCTCGGTGCAGAGTTTATGCGCCTCGAGGATGGCGAGTTGACGGGTGAGTGCCTCGATGGTGTCCGGCGGGAGCTGCGGCTTGCCGGCGAGGAAGGCATTGAGGGGCGCAGAGCGGTTGGCCTCGGGGAGCGACGTGAGGTAAGCGGCGACGATCTCGGGGTCGCCGGGCGAGAGCTTGCGGGCGAGATCGAGTTCATGGTCGGCTACGGCATGATGGGCGACGAGTTGATTGACAAGGCCCATGCCGAGGTGGCCGCGCGCGGAACAGCCGTCAAGCGCGAGAGCGCGGGTGTAGGCCGTGGCCGCCTCGGGGATCTGTCCGGAGCGGAGCAGGACGTCGCCGGTGAGAGCCTGGACCTGGGCGGAGGTGGGTGTTGCCGCGAGAGCGCTTTTGGCTGTCGAGAGCGCTTGAGGGAGTTCGTTGGCCGCGAGCTGGGAACGGGCGAGACCCGCGTAGGCAGCGGGCGACGGCGAGGACTGGACCTGGGCCGCGTAGAGGGTTTCGGCGTTCTTTATGTTCCCAGAGACAAGGGCGGTAAGGGCCTCTCCGGGAGCGGGCGGCGCCTGAATGGAGCAGTGGACCCTGGCGTCTGCGGCGGCCTTGGTTGGGGATTGGGCAAAGGTGACGGACGGCAGGAAAAGAGCTGCTAAGACAACAAGAAGGCGCACGAATGGGTCCCGAATGAGGAATAAGCTTCGCGCAATCGTACAGCATGCGGGCGAGTTTCAAACAAAGATAGATGACCTTATTTGCTCCTCGGCAGCATGTCTCGAACTGGCCGTTAGAAGCCCATCCGGTCGTCTGCACTGGGGCCGTAGAGCGGAGGGACGGGCTGATCGTTGAGCCGAAGGTAGACGCCGAGCTGGGCGCGGTGGTGGATGACGTGGTTGAAGAACATGGTGCGGTAGAGGAGGGAGCGCGGGGCGTCGGCGATGACCTTGTCACCCCATGACATCTTCCAGTTCTTCTGGAGATGCTCGTCGCTGGAGCCGGCGAGGTGGTTGCGGGCTTCGGCGGAGAGGGCATCGAAGTCGGCGAGGAGCTTTTCGCGGGACACGAAGGTCATCTCGGGCCATGTGTGAGTGGCGAGATCGAGTTCGTCGGTGGTGAGGATATTAATGGCGAAGCGGGGGAGAGTGGAGACGTGGACGGCGAGGCGTCCCATGGGCATGGATTTGTCATGACACTTGAAATCAGGGTTGTTTTCGGGGATGCGCTCGAGCGTGGTGCGGATGCCCTGCATTTCGGTGTCGTAGTCCTGGAGGAGAATTTCCGCGATGGTCATTTTGGTCCTTTCATTGAAGAGAACGGACAGAAGCAAAGGCGATATGAGGGTTCTTCGCTCCGCTCAGAATGAAAAAGCTTAGCGAAGACGAGTTACAACCCGGTGATGTTGAAGCCGCAATCGACATAGGTGACTTCGCCGGTGATGCCGCTGGCTAGATCGCTCGAGAGGAAGAGGGCGGCGCCGCCAACTTCCAGTTGGTCTACGTTGCGGTGGAGGGGGGCGCGTTCGGTTACGGCGTCGAGGATTTTGCTGAAGTCGCCGATGCCGCGGGCAGCGAGGGTCTTGATGGGGCCGGCGGAGATGGCGTTGACGCGGATGTTCTTTGCGCCGAGTGAGGCGGCGAGGTAGCGGACGGTGGCTTCGAGTCCGGCTTTTGCGACGCCCATGACGTTGTAGTTGGGGAAGACCTTGGTGGAGCCGTAGTAGGTGAGGGTGAGGATGGAGCCGCCCTCGGTCATGAGCGGAACGGCGGCGCGGCTGACGGCGATCAAGCTATAGACGCTGACGTCTTGGGCGATGCGGAAGTCTTCCCGGCTGGTGAGGAGGAAGTCGTTTTTGATGGCGTCGGCGGGAGCAAAGGCTACGGCGTGGACGATGGTGTGGAGGGTGCCGTAGGTCTCTTTGAGGGTGGCGAAGAGGGTGTCGATCTCGGCGTCGACTGAAACGTCGCACTGGTAGGCTTTGGCGTCCCTGAGCTCAGGGATGAGAGCGTCGGCCTCCCTCTTGAGGCGCTCGCTCTGGTAGCAGATGGCGAGGGTGGCGCCGGCTTCGGAGAGCTTCTGGGCAATACCCCAGGCGATGCTGCGTTTGTTGGCGAGGCCGAAGACGACAGCGAATTTGCCTTTGAGATCAATCATCGTGGAACAGGTTCCTTTCAGGTGCGGGATGCGACTTAGATGATAGCAGCCGGGATGGGCAAGTTCTATCGCTGCAGAAGGTCGCTCTGGCTGGCGGGGAGAATGACAGGCTTCTGGTCCTCTTTGACGGCGGTCTCGGGGAGGAGAACGCGGCAGCAGTTCCGGCCGGCGTTTTTAGCGTTGTAAAGGGCCTTGTCGGCGCGGGCGAGGAGAGGGCCGGCGATCTCGCCAGGGGTGGGCTGGGTGAGGCCGATGCTGATGGTAAGGGGCAGTCCGGCGCCACGTACAGAGAGTTCGCGCACCGACTGCTCGATCCGAGAGGAGACGGTGAAGGCTTCTGAACTGGAGGTGTGGGGGAGGATGAGAAGGAACTCGTCGCCGCCGAAGCGGCCGAGGAGGTAGTGTGGGCGCAGACGTCCGGAGATGGCTGAGACGACGTCGCGGAGGGCGGAGTCGCCGGCTGCATGTCCGGCGTGATCGTTGATGGCTTTGAAGTGGTCGATGTCGATGAGGGCGATGGCGAGGTTCTGGCCGACGCGGCCCGCCCGCTTGAGTTCGGTGTCGAGCTTCTGCTCAATGCCGCGGCGGTTGAGGACACCGCAGAGCAGATCTCGCTCCGACTCGTCTTTGACCAGGGTGAGGAGGTCGCTGCAGAGCATGAGCAGGAAAGAGAGGCCGATAAGGAAGACGAAGGAGACGCTGAGCAGAACGGAAACGGTCTGCAGGATCTCTCGCTGGTGCGGGGACGGCGGGGTGCCAAGTATAAGCAGAAAGTAGATGCGGTTGAGAGCGAAGATGGCGTAGGCCGCCATGAGGAAGGCGAAGATCTTCAGGAAGATTCTGTCGGCTGCCTGACGGAAGATCTCGAGCGCGATGACGCCACGGACGAGGAAGAAGCTGAGGGCGATGACGTAGGTGAGGGCTTTGGTGCGGTCATGCGAGAGATTGAAATAGATGGTGAGGATGGAGGCGACGACGGTCAGGACCCAGGCGTAGCCAATGCTGCGGGGGCTTTTGAAGAAGTGAAGGACGCCGGTG
>JAOAPF010000485.1 GCA_025462755.1 Edaphobacter sp. | reverse complement strand
CCGTTGAGCTCGATCCTTCGTTTTTTGCCGCCCAGGCACTCCTCGCACTGCTGCTCTCGCGTGCAGGGTACTTCGAGGACGCCGTTGCGGAGGCGGAGAAGTGCCTTTCTCTTCCTGGGTATGAGTTGCGGGGCAAGGGGACTCTGGGAGTGGTCTGCGCAATTGCCGGTCGAACCGAGCAAGCCATGAAGATCGCCGGAGAACTCGAAAATCAGCCGCAGCTTGGCAGGCTTACCTCGGCACTTCCCCATATTTATGGGGCCTTGGGAGATCGCGATCAGGCGCTGAAGTGGTTGGAAGAGGCTTATCAGGCGCGTGTCAGCAACCTTGTCTTTGTCTGCCGGGCACCCGAACTCAGAAGCCTGCACGGGGATCCTCGCTTCGCGGAGCTGCTTCGTCGTATCGGTCTCCCGGCATAGCCGATCTATTCCAACCGGCACCCGTTTCTGACATTTCTTGATCGTGATGCGTGCCGAAGGTCTGGCTGGCGATCCGGATTTGTAATTCTGATGCGTGTCCTGGTCTCATCTCATCGCGCCAACCTCAGCGACGCGTCTCTAAATCGGTGCCCGCGAGAGCACGCACATTACTCCCGCTAAGTCGGCAAGCAGGGCCGGATCTACTGAGATCCCACCGGGTCTGGTTCCAGTCCGATCCGATCATTCACCGCGTTGCGGAAGCGCTGTTTGCAGCCCAGGTATCGCTCCGTCGTTTGCACCGATACATGTCCCAACAGGAACTGAATCTGTTCCAGTTCACCACCGGCCTGATGGCAAAGACGGGCACAGGTCCGGCGAAGATCGTGAGGAGCAAGAGACGGAATCTCACAGCCATTTGCCTTCTGCTTCACTACACCCCAAATGACCTTAGGACTGAAGCCGGTTCCCCAGATTCTGCCGGCCTTGTTGATTGAACGAGAAGAGTGCCGCTCGTGATGCCCGAGGCTCCCGTCCAAGCATCAATTCCTGCTTTTACCCAATCCGGCACTGGAATGGTACGAATGTGTCCACCCTTCCCAATAAGGTCGGCGATAACCCAGTGTTCCTCCCTCTGCTGGATGTCCTCAACTCGCAAAGTTAGTCAACTCGGCCCTCCGCAGACCGCAGCCCAGCAGAATCGCGAGCGTGGCGTAGTCGCGCTTTCCTCGAAGACTTGCACCGTCCACGGTTCGCAGGAGACGCTTACCTTGCTCAGCAGTGAGCCAATTGCCAACAGGCACCCCCAATCGCTTGGCACCTTTTACTCGGCGAATTCCAGCCGCCAGATCTGCACTGAGGAGACCACAATCAGCAGCCTCATAAGCCAGCCTCCGGACAGCCGCCAGCCGAAGGTTGATGGTCGTTGATGCATAACGCTGCTGTTCGAGAGAGATTCGGTACCGGGTGGGCGTCGATCAATATCACCAGGTGAGTCGCCCCGGGGAATCTCACCCCGAGGCGCTCGCCGAACTGTACGTGAGCCTCTCGACTCATACAGCTCCCATCAGGGAGTCACGCGGCACCCCATCTGCCAGTGAGCGAACAACACCGGAGAGCGACGCGATATACGTGCAATCCAGTGTGTTGCCCGAGGGAAATGGCCGCGCAGCTTCTTGTATTTTCGCTTGGCCCAAAAGGCCAAGTCTCGGTCCAGTTCGCGCATCGTGGGGTAGAGCGCCGAGCGATAGTGTCGCCCATAATATTGGAGCCAACCTCGGATGATCGGATTGAACATCCGTGACAGGTCTTCGATCGCTTTATCACTGCGTTTAGGCAGATTCCAGCTTCGAAACGTGTCTCGGATCGCGTTCGCTGCTTTGTTTGAGACCGCTGGACTGAAATTGATGAAGAATTTCCCTTTGCGATTCTTTGATCTTCTGGGCTGAAAGGTGTATCCAAGAAAATCAAATTTCTCGTTGGGGTACTTCTTCTTCCGCAAATCGTCTTTGCAATAAACGATTTTCGTCTTCTCCGGATGTAGTTCCAGTCCGCATGCCTGCAACCGTTCAGCAATGGCTTTCCTCACTTCCTGGGCTTCCCTCTCTGGCCTGCAATGCGCGATGACATCATTGGCGTACCTCTCAAATGGAACCTGAGGATAGTTCGCCGCCAGCCACCGATCTAATGCTTTGCCTCACTCATCGGGTTCCTCCCATCACTGGTTGACTCATTGAATTCGGCTCCCTGACACAGCGCCTTCGCTCCATTCCTTTATCGGGGACTTCGTAGCTACTACACGCTGTTCCGTCCCTGAGACTCCGCATCCGTACTCTCGCCCTCGTGGTGCTACCACTTGTGGCTTCTCCGTTTGCATCGAAGTCCCAGGTTCCCACGTTCCGCTCAACCGCCTCCTTGGCAAGCTCAGGCCACCTCTCATGCCGGATGCCACTCCGCCCGTAAACAGGTTTCGTCGGAGCTTGGTCCCGCAGTAACGACTCCCCCGCGGTTTTGACATCATCTCTACGCTTTCGACACTTCCATAGTGGTTTCCTTGCGGTCTCTTCTTGCCTGTCACCTGACCTGGTCCTTGCCAGGCCTTTTCCTTCTGTGCTCACGACCATGGCTTTTGACCACAGCCGCCGAAGGTGGTTTGGAACCTGTCCCTGTAGACCGGTTCCGAGGGACCCTCCCTCACCAGTCGAGCAGCTACGCACTACTCAGCCTTTCGGCCTTTTGCGCTCGTGGCACACGGTCGTCAGCGTAACGTGCATACTGGACGGCGGTGTATTTTACCTGCCGCGTCGTGGCCATCTCCCGCTCCACCTCCGATCCACTTCCGTGAGAATATAGATTACTGATCAGTGGCGAGATCACGCCCTTACGCAAAAGGTAATCTGGGTCTCCCCGCGAGTCCGCCAGATTCCAGCGTCGTTGCGCCACATGGCAATTGTCAAAGCTTTACATGATTCTGTGAGCGGTCCGCAGGGCGAGTGGAACGGTGATCGACTGCGCTCTCTGTGTATACCCAATATATTCTTTGAATATAAACAGAAGAGCGGGGATGGCTCCCCTATGCGTGCGTCCGTCTCGATGAAGAACCTGATTAAAGTATTTAAGAAGAGTCACCGAGAATCAGGGCTGGTATGACGCAGCCGATCGTGTGTCCGTTACGAAAATCGAGAAGCACGAAGGCTACATGCTGGCAACAGTATTGTATTCCGGCTGTGAGGGAAAACAACCGGATATCAAGATGACGGACAAGCTCTCTGCAATTTGTGAAGTCATTGTATATCGGTAAACGTTGGTGGATAGTCAGCCATCTTTGGTAAAGGTCGTGTCCGCCTGGGACGGAGCTATTACGTAACTTATGACATAGAGGCACAGTCTCCAGAATATTCCTCCGGATCTGAACGATCCTTTACTGCTTAGCTGTGATGGCGGAGAGGGCTGAAACTTGACAGCCAAGGAAACATTCATGACAAGAAGTCAGGCGTGTTCCGTTACTCGTGCATCTTGATTGATCTATTTCATGAAGTCTGAGATCTGCGAATTGGCTTTGTCGACAGTCAGATGGCGACTTCCACACATTCTCCGCCATTCACCAGGGCTCGTCCCGACGATACGACGAAATGCATTTGAGAAAGCAACTCTGTGCGAAAAGCCACATTCAAGGGCAATATCGGCTGTCGCCATTTGGGTCGACGACAGTAATAGCTTCGCGATCTCCATTCTGCGCTGTACAAGCCACTGGTGGGGCGCAACTCCAACAGTGGCTTTGAAGGCTCGGGCAAAATGGCTAACAGATATGCCGCATTCGGCCGCGAGTTCAGACAACGACAGGGATGTCGAGATCCTTGCGGATATTAACTCTTTGGCCCGGCGAATCTGCCATGGGGCCAGGCGTTCTTTCCCGGTTCGCACCGGTATTTTCATTTCACCGTATTTGCGCGCAACATGCGCCTGCATGGCGAGCAGGACATGATCGACAAAGGGTGCGCACATGTCTTCCTCTGACTCGAAAGATGGCAATAGGCACTCGGCCAGTTGTGAAAGGATGGGATCAATCGCACCTAAGGGCGGACATCTCAAGTGTTCCACGCGGCGCACGCCAAAATCACTGGCAATATCGGTGAGCCCGGCGTGAGGAACATGAAACTGTACGATGTGAAATGCAGTGTGGAGGTCCACACGTGCATCACCGTCGAGATGGACAAAGCAAAGGGAATCTCTTTGGAACTGCTGTGATTGTACAAATTTATCGTTGAGCCATAAGCTGTGCATTGAAGGCTTACGCATCTGGACACTGATGATATAAGAATCTTCCGCAGGGATCAGATCTGTTACACCGATGCGCGGTTTGTCGCATCGTAAATGTGTAACAGCGATATTGGAATGGCCGAGTTTCGATACGTGGTACGGAGCATCGTCAAGAAGGAAGTACCTTCCCATTCTTGATCCAAAGGCGCCTTTGCTATTTGTAGACATTTTCATACTAGTTGGTGATCGGGGGGTGGAAGACATAGACCAATAGGAGCATGATCGTCGCGATGGAATAGTAAAGGATTTACTCTCAGCCACCTATTAGGGGGCGTGCATTTCGCTCCAGGAGACGGCGAAATCCCCCCGAAGAGATTGTCTGCCAGAATTACATCTGCAGGATATGTCTCTAGAATCGATAGTAATCCCTGGTATTGCGTAGGGATAGGATCGCAGAAGACATGCTTGAAGTCGAAAAGAGCCCGGTCCGGTCCAACAGGAATTCTATTACGCTCGGGAAAGCGCGAGTTCACATCCAACATATCTTCGGTGCCACTCGCTGGAGAAGGTATGAATCTCAGCCCACACGACTCGGCTCGAACCCGAAAGGACTCTGCAGAGGTATAGACGACTTCGTGACCAGCCTTGAAGACAATGCTCCCCACATAGAGATCCGGGTTTGCACGACCCGTAATCGGTAGAGTGGCAATAATGATCTTCAATAGTCTCCAATCGGTGAACTCCATCCGAAAGTCCACGGTTTCGGGTAGGAGGGGATCCAAATAGACCTCAGTCGGCCGAATTTAGAATAGCACGATCGGTCGGTCTAGTCAATTTACTGCCCTCGATCGCCATCGGTTCCGATCGATTGCGTTGGACTAAAGCCCAGGGCTGAGGGCTGGCCAGAATCGAAATTCAAGAAGATACGATCGGTCATGCTATAGTATCTAGCGATGAACCAGACGGGAAGAGCCACGCGGGATCGCATTCTAGACGCAGGCCTGGACCTTTTGAGCGCTTCCGGTTTTGCCGGCGTAACCATCGGTGTATTGGCCAATCAGGTCGGGATGTCCAAGAGCGGTCTCTTCGCCCATTTCAAGTCGAAAGAAGATATTGA
>JAOAPF010000433.1 GCA_025462755.1 Edaphobacter sp. | reverse complement strand
GCTCCATAGCCTGTCATAAGGCGGTAGTACAGACCGCCGTACAGAACATCTAGAGTCTCCGGGATTGATAGGTCCGATCGTAGTTGACCGGACTGTATTGCGTCTTGAAGGGCTGCGGTCGCTGCCTCCCGCCTGGGAAGCAGCCAATATTTGAGAAACGCCTTCGCGAGTTCCTGATCAAACTGACTCTCTGCCAACAACGCCTTGACCATCGTTCCAGCCGGACCACGAAAAGCCTTCGAAAGCGAGAGCATCTGCTGCCGCATGTTTTCCAGAGGGTCCTGTTGTTTAGGAAAGGAGATGTGCCCGCCGATTCGAAAGGCGAATGCATCCATCACCATCGCTGCCTTGTTTGGCCACCTGCGATAAATCGACGTCTTCGCGATTCCCGTTTTTGCCGCGACAGCCTCTACGGTCAAGGCACGGAAGCCGTCGCGCAGAACCCCTTCATATGCCGCGTCCAGCACGCAGTTTCGGATGTCGGCCGGCCGGAGTCGTCCCGGAACTACGTCGCCGCTTAGGCCCTTAGTCGGTTTGCTCGTTTTGGGATCTGGTATCACGAAAACGGCCTCGCATTGAAAAGATGCTACGCTACGCACCGTAGCTTCATCAAATTGCTCATGACGACTCTTTTTACTCCAATCCAGCTCGGAGACCTGCGCTTACCCAATCGCATCTTCATGGCGCCTCTCACCCGGTCACGAGGAACTGAGGATCATCTGCCACAGCCGGATTTAATGGCTAAGTATTATCGGCAACGAGCAACTGCAGGACTCATCCTGTCTGAGGGTCTTCCCGTAGACCCGATGGCGGTAGGGTATGCAAGGGTGCCGGGGATATGGAACCCGGCTCAAGTAGAGGCATGGAGACTGGTGACGGATGCCGTGCATTCAGGGAACGGCACGATCTTTGCTCAGTTATGGCATGTAGGCCGGATCTCTCATTCAAGGTTCCTGCTGGGGCGCTTGCCCGTTGCACCGAGTGCAATCCGACCTGCCGGACACGTCAGCATGGTTCGGCCGATAACGCCCTTTGAGATTCCGCGCGTCCTTTCATTGGGGGAAGTAAAGCATATTCCGGAGTTGTTTCAGCTTGCCGCCCGTCATGCCAAGGAGGCGGGATTTGATGGCGTGGAGTTACACGGCGCGAACGGCTACCTGCTGGATCAATTCTTGCAGAGTTCAACAAACCGGAGATCTGATGAATATGGCGGCAGCATCGAGAATCGGGCTCGATTGATGTTGGAGTGTACAGACGCAGTCATCCAGGTATTCGGTCCGGAGCGGGTTGGTATGCACCTTGCACCGCGCCGGGACATCCACGACATGGGTGACGATAATCCGGAGGATACTTTTGGCCATGTTGCAGAGGAACTGGGTAAGCGCTCAATAGCCTTCATTATGAGTCGTGAACGACGGGGCGCCGATAGCCTCGGCCCGGTGATTAGAAAGCGATTCGGTGGTACATACGTGGTGAATGAAGACTTCGATCTGTCAACCGCGGAAGCGGCCTTGGCGAACGGAGATGCAGATGCGGTTGGATTTGGACGGCTTTTCATCGCAAACCCAGATCTGCCCGAACGCTTAGCTCACAAAAGACCTCTTAATGAGCCCGAATCCGAGACCTATTACACCGCGGGCGAGAAGGGATACATTGATTACCCAAAATGGACTTGAAGCATCGCTTCTGAAACGTCATTGTTCGCCCAAGCCTCCAGCTACAGTGTCCCAAACGGAATCAACATAATCATCGGAGATCGCCCCCAAGCCGATAAGAAGACGGTAGTACAACCCTCCGTACAGCACGTCGAGAAGAATATCGGGATCGATACGTGATGGAATCTCGCCTGAGGCGATCCCGGCCCTAATCACGGCGATGGCCGATGCACGGCGTTTTGCGATCCACCGCTCGCGAAAGGCGGTCTGCAGTTCAGGGTTGAACTGCGCTTCAGCAAGCAAAGAGCGGATGAGCAATCCGGCCTTTCCTCGGAAAGCCTTCGCTAAGAGTTTCATCTGAAGCCGAACGCTTTCACGCGCATTGGGCAAAGTGGGGAAAGCAATGGTCGGGCCTATCTCTTCGAGAAAGGCGTCCATGATCACGGACTCCTTATTCCGCCAGCGACGATAAATCGTGGTCCTTGCTACACCTGCAGTAGCCGCGATAGCTTCCATCGTCACTGACTGGAAGCCTCCCGCTTCTACCAGCTTTAACGCCGCCTTTAATATGCGCGCGTGGGCACTCCTGCTGCGAGGGCGCCCGCGAACAGCCTTTTGCCCCTCAACTTCTTCACTCATAAAACTTCACCAGATTGGAGATCTGCATCTTTCCGCTACAAAGTGCATCGTATATGGTAAATCGCAATCTTGGCCACTAAATGGAGAACTCGCAATGGAAGACCTATCTCGTGAGGTTCGGCTCGTCAGTCGGCCGAACGGCGCTTCAACCCACTCGAATTTCGAAATCGTGGAGGTTGAACTACAGCCTCTTGGATCTGGAGAGGTACGGGTGCGAAACACCTGGATGTCAGTCGATCCGTATATGCGCAGCCGCATGAGAGATTACGAAAGCTATCTCCCTCCATTCCAGATCGGCAAAGTTCTCGAAGGCATGGCCGTCGGTGAAGTCGTAGATTCGAACGATCGAGGCTTCGCGACAGGCGACACGGTCCTGTCCTTCATGGGGTGGCGTGAAGTTTTCAATGCGCCTGCGGCGGCTTTGCAGAAACCTGAGGTTGAGGTCAGTTCACCCGGGATGCATCTCGGAGTGTGTGGGAATACAGGTCATACCGCGTATATCGGTCTCGCTGACGTGATTAAGCTTCAACCGGGTCAAGTACTTTTCATCTCTGGAGCCGCGGGTGCGGTGGGTGAGATCGCCTGTCAGATCGCAAAGCTCATGGGAGCAACTGTAATCGCATCTGCCGGAGGTGCAGAGAAGTGCGCCTACTTAAAGCAACTCGGAGTCGATAAGACAATCGACTACAAGAAAACCGAGAACCTATCGCACACGCTTGCTGAGCTCGTACCCAGAGGCATCGATGCCTATTTCGATAATGTCGGAGGAGACCACCTGGACGCGGCCTTGGCATCTGCGAAGAACTTCGCAACCTTTGCGCTGTGCGGGATGATCTCTGGCTACGACAAGACTGTGATTGGACCTTCGAACTTGCTGATGGCGATTGAGAAGCGGCTTATTCTGCAAGGTTTCTTTGTTCTCGATCATCTCAGTCGCCGAGCAGAATTCATCGAGAAGATGAACGGATGGATACGAAACGGCGACGTTACGTACCGAGAGACAGTTGAAGTTGGAATTGAACGGGCCCCCGCCGCCTTCCTCAAGCTCTTTTCCGGTGAAAGCGTCGGGAAAATGCTTGTGAAATTGGCTTAGCACAGGACAGACCATCTTCGGGGTGTAGCGCGGATGATGAACTGTCCTCGCACAGCAGAGGGTGCTTTTGAAAACAACACAAGAGTGGGGAGTATGCAGCATGGCCACATTGCAAAAGCCGACTGTACTGGTGCTCGGCGCTAGCGGGCAGATCGGCCGCTTCGTCGTTCAGCAACTTGATCAGACTCCGGAAGAAGTTCAAGTCCGCGTCGCTGCACGCACACCCGAACGATGTCTGGCCCTACAGCAAGAGGGACGGGACGCTGTTCTTCTGGATCTCGACCAACCGAACACTTTTGCTGCGGCACTTCGGGGAGTGGACCGTGTGTTCCTGCTTACCGGATATACAGTGGCGATGCTCGTCCAGAGCAAGACCCTTGTCGACGCAGCAAAGAAGGCCCGCGTTCAACATATCGTTCATTTAGGGGTGTTTGGGCATTGGGATTGCACCGACCCACACATCGCGTGGCATCAGCTTGTTGAGACCTACATCGAAGCAAGCGGTATCCCTTGGACTCACCTGCATCCGAATATGTTCATGGAGCAGATACCCAGATTTATGAAGATCCGCAATGACCGCTTCCGTGTGTTCTGGGGACGAGATCGCATGGGTTGGGTTGCGTCGCGAGACGTGGGAGCAGCAGCAGCCACCGTACTGCGAGAAGGCCCAACGAAACATTCGGGCCAGAACTATTGGTTGAGCGTGCAGGTGGCTGGTGGTGACCAACTAGCTGCGATCTTCTCCGAGGTGCTGGGTCGATCGATCCGCTGCGAATACGAGAAACCCGAAGACTTCGCATCCGTTATGGCGCTCACAGACGATTACCGTGTTGAACCATGGTATGCGGCCGGGGCCATGGAGTTCCTGCAGCAGTTCTTTGATGGACGAATGAGCGATTTCGGCGTGGTTCGCGATGACACGCCATACCTAATGAGCAAACCGGCAACGACTCTTAAGCAGTGGGCTATGGAGAATCGTACTTTTCTGGAGGGATAATCGTCGAATTCAAGCTGTTCTTTCGACTCTGTTGCATTAACTGTAAACAAGTGTCAACCACTACAGGTTGGGTTCCACAAAGGTAATGCAACAGACCCATAGTAAGCGTAAATAGGAAAGCAACTCGCGACTTACTGATGGGTTGGTGAGAGTCTTTATGATTGAAAACGAAATCGTGGACAAAAGAGGCTCGATATACCGAGTGCTACCCACACCCCTGTTGTCGAGCATTGGACTTGGATGGAATGGCTTAGTCGTCGAACGCTATCAAGCGCCGCCATGCGAGCTTCCAGACCTTACGGTTGCTCATCATATTGTTGAGCTCGTATCTCAGCAGCACGTGTCCCTTGGTGAACGCCCTGACTGGAGGGGGCATCTAAGACCATTCTCGAAGTATCCGGGGACATGCAATTTGTTTCCGGATGGAGTACGGCCAAAACTGCGCTCATTTACCCAGACAGACCTGATCGTGTGTGGATTGGATCCAGAATTTGTTGAGGAAGTTTCAGAAGAACTAGATTCGATTCCTGTCGTGCAACTCCGAGTGCAAATAGATATCCGCGATGAATCGCTAGGTTACCTTATGAGGCTTTTGGAAAATGCGGCTATGTCCGGCGAATCGTCTAACGATCTCTATGTCGATCACTTGATCTACTCGTTCACCTTACGTTTGTTCTCTCTCGGACGAGACCGGCAATATACGTATATACCCCAAGGGGCGTTACCAGCTCACAAGCTGCGGCGCGTCATCGAGCGGATGCACGCTGATTTGGATACCGATCTCGATCTCAAGACGATAGCTGCGGAGAGCGGCTACAGCAGAGATCACTTCTTGCGGATGTTCCGGGCGGCAACAAAGTGTACGCCTCATCAATATTTTCTGCGACTGCGCATCGAGAGGGCTCAAGCGTTGATGACAAATCGGTCCCTAAAAATGATTGATATTGCAGAATCTTGTGGTTTTACGAGCCAGTCACAGTTTTCGCGGGTCTTTAGACGAGTTCTCGGGGTAACGCCACGGCAGTACCGGCGTGACACTTTGTAGTGCTTTATGTCAAAACCAGGTATCGATTGGCAAAATGCTCTTCGCCATGCACGCTAGTCTCGGTGCATGGCAAACGGTAAAGTTGGTGCACATTTCGAAAGCGACGACCAAAAGGACTTCGCTGAGCGAGTACGGCTCAATCAGCAAAAGCTCACCGCGCAACTAAAACCGCATTATGACTTCATCGTATGCGGATCGGGGCAGTTGTTCGCTTCCGTACGCTGGGCAGCACTATGACCAATCGCAGGGATTTTCTTCGTGCATCAGGTCTGATGGCCGCTGCAACAGCCTTTACCCTCAATCGAACTGAAGAAGCCAAAGCGGGCAGCGATGATGATACGCGGACAGATGACTTCAGTGAGCGGGTACGTGTCAATCAGCAGAAGCTCACGTCGGAGCTAAAGCCGCATTACGACTTCATCATCTGCGGGTCAGGCTCCTCCGGTTCGGTGGTGGCGCGTCGGCTGGCCGAGAACCCGGAGGTCAGCGTGCTCCTGCTCGAAGCGGGTGGCAGCGACGATGTGCCAGCCGTCATGGATGCCAGTAAATGGGCCACCAATTTGGGAAGCGAGCGAGACTGGGGATTTAGGGCGCAACCAAATCCAGAGCTTCATGGGCGCGCTCTTTCGATGTCCATGGGCAAGGTGCTGGGCGGCGGGTCCAGCATCAACGTGATGTATTGGTTGCGTGGCCACAAGAACGATTGGAACTACTTTGCGGATGAGGCCGGAGACGCTGCATGGAACTATGAGTCAGTCCTGAACATCTATCGCCGTATTGAAGATTGGCAGGGAGAGCCGGACCCGAAGTACCGCGGAACCGGAGGGCTGGTCTATGTGCGGCCCTCGCTCCCCACCAGCCCCATTGGCCCTGCCATCCATGAGGGCGCGCGCGCGGCGGGGATTCCATCATTCGAAAACCTTAATGGCCGCATGATGGAAGGTGCCGGGGGCTGCTCATTGATAGAGCGGCGAATCCGTGATGGACGGCGACTCTCTGTATTTCGGTCGTATACCTTCCCGTACATGGACCGGCCCAACCTTACGGTCCTCACACAGGCGATGGTCACGCGGCTGACCCTGGACGGAAAGCGGGCGACCGGCGTCGAGGTCGCTCATCATGGCAAGGTCCTTCGCATCGGCGCCAAACTTGAGGTTGTTCTATCGCTAGGTGCGATCAATACGCCCAAGGTACTGATGCAGTCTGGCATCGGCAATCAGGCTGAGTTACAGCGCCTCGGGATACCGCTTGTGCAGCACCTTCCAGGCGTGGGAGAAAACTTTCAAGACCATCCTTTGATTTTGGGGTGTGTTTGGGAACATCAACAGCCCAAGGCCGTCGCCAAAGAAGAGCAGGCAATGATCTTTTGGAAGAGCGACCCCGGCCTCGACACGCCGGACATGCAGTGCCCTATGGGCGAGGGTCTGTTTGCCAGCCCCGAGACAGCCAAGTTCAATCCGCCGGAGAACTCATGGTCAATTGCCCCCGGCATTGTCCGCCCAAAGAGCCGAGGCCATATTCGTCTCACCGGGGCGAACCCTCTCGACCCCGTAGAACTTACTGCGAATCATCTTCGAGACCCGGATGATCTGAAGGCCATGGTCAGGTGTGTGGAGTTCTGTCGCGAAATAGCAAGCTCCTCTGCGCTGCGGCCATTCGTAAAACGCGAGGTGATACAGGGGGGATGACGGTAAAATCTCTGGAAAACTTTGTGAGAGATTCCGTTGTCACATACTGGCACCAAACCTGCACTGCCAAGATGGGACGCGATTCCATGTCGGTCGTAGACGGCAAACTCAAAGTCTATGGGATCGACAACCTGCGGATTGCAGACGGTTCCATTATGCCGCGTATCACGACGGGCAACACTATGGCACCCTGCGTTGTCATTGGGGAACGCGCAGGAGAAATGCTGGAGGCTGCTCATGGAATATGAGCGGAAGACCCGGTATTCCCGACAGCCTTTAGCCAGTGATGGCGGTTTACCACAACAATCGTCTTAAATCCGCGGTAACGCTGGGGACCGCGGCGGAGCTCTCTGGAAAATGCTGGAGCACCGGCGAGAGAACACGATCGTCCACTGTTTACAATGCTGGCGCCACTGATGTTGCGTCCAAGCCTCTCGACTCACCGCTTGTGATATGACTTGTTCTTCGTGTGACGAGCCTTCGGCATCGATGACAGCAAAGTTGTTTGGGTGTGACGTTTTAACGAGGATCCTTACCTTGATTCTAGGAGATGCTCATTCGCACCGAACGGAAGTGTGCCACTGGCACACAATTCCCTAACGTGCTCTGTTGTCCGAATTCTGATGGAACACCTTTAACTCGTAAGCGGCTTTCTCGCAAAATAGTGAAGCGAAAAGGCCAGCAGCGCAAACATGACTACCCCCACCCAGTCGTGATGCAGCGGATTACGCTCATTGAAGCGGAAGAACTGCCAGTTGCCGCCCCGCTGTTCTGAGAGTCCCTCCAGTAGGCGGATGCAGACGCCCAGCAGGCCGACGATTCCACCGGATGCAATCAGTCCCGAGGCATAGAGACTCCCCGGACTAATCTCCGACTCTGTCGCAATCGCCTCCGCACTCCGCCCTTTAGCTATCGCGCGGTCCACCATCCACCGCATGACCCCGCCGACAAAGATGGCGAGCGTCGTGGCGATGCTCAGATACGTACCTAGAGCGAAGGTCAGGGAGCGTATTCCGAGAAGCTCTACCACGATGACCAGTGCTACTCCCAGCAGAACCAGCGCCCAGGGTAGTTTTCGGCTCAAGATTCCATTGACGACAGTCGCCATGAGACGACCCTGCGGAGCCGCCGCCTTTTCGCTGCCGATTCCCTGAGTCCATTGGATTACAATCTCATGGGTCGCTGGATTGTAGAGGTACTTTCCGTCGTCGAGCGAGGTCGATCCGATTGCATTCAGTAAAACGTATTGCTTTGCATCGGCGATCTCTTCCTTCGCGTGATTTCCGGCGCGATGGCTAGTCAAGGTCACCCGGTCGCGCGTGAATTCGCCTTCGTTCTGGACGCCATCGGGCAACCGATCGAGCCCAAAGGCAACCGGCTTCTGAAGCCGCTGAAACTGCTCCAGTCCGTTATTCATTGCGTTGAGCGTAGCGCCGATGGAGAAGATCGAGACGAGGACGCCGACCATGATGGCGAACTGCTGCTTCCACGGCGTTGCGCCGATGAGGTAGCCGGTCTTGAGGTCCTGCGAGGTGTCGCCGGCGTTCGTGATGGCGACGCAGACGACTCCGCCAATAGTGATGGCGAGGGCTCCGAAGGCAGGTGTGGTCCAGCCTTTGACCAGGAAGACTGCGGCAGTCGCCATCAGCGTAGCGATCGTCATACCAGAGACCGGATTCGAAGAGCTACCGACGATACCGACGATCCTGGCACTGACACAGATAAAGAGAAAACCGAAGACGACCACTAGCAGCGCAGCGGCGATGTTGGCAAGCGCCCCAACCTGTGCCCCGGCAACGGGTTTGAATTGCAAGAAAAGAAACATTATAAGGACCAGGAGTAGCGAGCCGCCGAAGACGACGATGGGGGGCAGGTCATGCTCCGTCCGCGAGGGTCTGGCCTTTGACACTCCGCTCTTGTTGCCGATGTTGCGAAGCCCCTGGGTGAGTGCACCAATGATGGTGGGCCCTGTGCGCAAAAGTGTGATGAGACCTGACGCTGCAACTGCTCCTGCTCCCATAGGACGCACATACGTGCGCCAGAGATCTGAGGGGGACATGTCCTTCACGAGAACTGTGCCGGGGTAGAGCGGCGTCGCGAGATGCGACCCGAAGAAGTAGATGGCCGGCATCAAGACAAGCCACGAAAATACACTACCTGCGAGCATGATGGCAGAGACGCGCAGGCCGATGATGTAGCCAACTCCGAGGTATTCCGTGGTGCAGTCGCCGCGAATTGCTGAACCTTTCAGGAGGTGCTGAATACCGAAGTCAGGCTGATAGTCGGGTTGGCTTGGCCATAAGGCAAAGAGATTGTCGTTCTGGAAGAGCGTGTAGACACCGCCGAGGCCCAGCCCGAAGAAGACACGCGATGCGATAGAACCGCCGCGTTCGCCGGCCGTGAGAACGTCCGCGCAGGCTGTTCCCTCCGGATAGATCAATGTATCGTGCTCGCAGACGATAAGCTGACGGCGCAGGGGAATCATAAAGAGTACACCGAGCCAGCCTCCGAAGAGTGCAAGGGCAAAGATGCGGGAAGCCTCGAGATCAAAGCCCAGGAAGATGAGCGCGGGCAAGGTGAAGATGATTCCGGCAGCGATCGACGAGCCCGCGTTGCCCGCGCTCTGGACGATGTTGTTTTCGAGGATGCTCGACCTACCGAAGGCCCGAAGAATGGAGATCGAGAGAACAGATATTGGGATCGATGCACCAACCGTCAGGCCGGCGCGGAGGCCAACATACACGGTGACAGCTCCGAAGAGAACACCAAAGAGGGAACCAAGAATCAGTGCGCGGGCGGTAAGTTCAGGACGGGACTCGGTGGTGGAGACGAAGGGTTTGAAGCTGGGCTTCGTCGGTGCTGATGATGCCACGTCTTGGGAGTCTCTCGCTTGCGGGGGTACCTGGCGGCTGCTGGGGAAATGCGACATTACTCCAGTCTTTCTAGGGATAAAACACGCTGAGAGTTCGTTTATTCCAATCAGAACCGGGACCTCATATTTCATATACTTGGGTTTCGTTCAGGATGGGAACTGCAGGACGTAGAAATGTTCATTCGGGGAGACGAACCAGTGACGATTAAGGCGGCAGTAGCGTTTGGGCTTGAGCACAAGGGACGGTTTGTCGAGGAGTTGAAGGCTCTGTTGCGGATTCCTTCTGTCTCTACAGATCCTGAGCATGTCGGAGATGTGCGGAGAGCGGCGGAGTTTATGGCGTTAGAGTTGAAGCGGATCGGGATGGAACATGTTCGTCTGGTTGAGACGACGACAACTGAGCGACAAGGGCATCCGCTGGTCTATGCGGACTGGCTGCATGCGGCTCCTGGTGCTGATGGGAAGCCTAAGCCGACGGTGCTCTGCTATGGGCACTATGACGTGCAGCCGACGGAGCCTTTCGATGAATGGACGTCGCCTCCGTTTGAGCCGACAGAGCGGGATGGGAATCTCTGTACCCGCGGCGCAGTGGACGACAAGGGGCAGATGTGGATGCATGTGAAGGCGCTGGAGTCTCTGATGGTGGCTGGAGGCAGCACGTTGCCGGTGAATGTGCTGGTGATTTTCGAAGGGGAGGAAGAGATTGGCGGCAAAGGCATCGCAAGATTTGTGCGAGAGCATAAGGATGAGTTGAAAGCAGATGCCGCGCTGGTGAGCGATACATCGATGTTTGCACCGGAGCTGCCGACGCTGTGCGTAGGCGTGCGCGGAATCATCTATACGGAAATAGAAGCGCGCGGGGCACGCACGGATCTGCACTCGGGTATGTATGGAGGGGCGGCACCAAATCCATTTGTGGCGCTGGCGCAGGTGATTGCGAAGCTGCGGGATGGGGATGGGCGGATTCCGATTCCAGGGTTCTATGACGAGGTGCGCCAGCCAAGCGCCGATGAGTTGAAGGCTTGGAAGGCACTGCCGTTTAATGAAGAGCATTACCGAGAGACTGAGATTGGATCGGTCGCGTTAATGGGAGAACCGGGCTTTAGCGTGCAGGAAAGAACATGGACACGACCGACGCTCGATGTGCATGGAATGCCGGGCGGGTTTAATGAGGTTGGGGCGAAGACGGTGATTCCTTCAAAGGCCGTGGCGAAGGTGAGCGTGCGGCTGGTGCCAGATATGACTCCGTTGGAGAGCTTTGCGAAATACAAGGCCAATGTGGAGTCGATTGCGCCTAAGGGAGTTGTGCTGGAGGTACGGTTGATTCACTCTGCCGATCCGATTGTGGTTAGCACCGACAACTCTTATATAAGAGCAGCGACTGAGGCGATGCGTAAGGTGTTTGAGAAGGAGCCGGTATTTATGCGTTTAGGAGCTTCAATTCCGATTGTCGGGGACCTTGTGCGCGAGCTAAAGATCCCGACCGTACTGATGGGATTTGGACTGCCAGACGACAACCTTCATGCGCCGCACGAGAAATTTCACATGGCCAGCTTTCATCGGGGAATTGAGTCGGTTGTGCGGTTCTTGAGCGGTGTCGGTGCTGGTTGATCACATGTGGGCCGGAACGGGGCTTTGCTGGAGTTTGGCGGCCAAGCCATTAGTTTGGGTGAAATGCCCGATGCTCGGGACGCTTAAAACCAAACGGCCCATCTTGTACCGAATCGTTGCCATACCCCTGACCAGCGTCCACAACCATATGCCCGCGGAGCTAAAGGCCGCTTTGGAGGATGGCCAGCACTAGCGGCGATCTCCGTGAGAGATACTCCGCTATCGACTTAGAGACCACTCGTGTGCTCGCTGAGGGCTGGCGCGACCGTGATGGACGGCAATCTCTCCGAATGAGACGTAGAGAGACCATGAGCAGGCCAGTTCCATTGGCTATCTCGCTGAGATTGACGCCGAGTTATTGCGCTGGTGATTGTCGATCGTGGTAAGCGTCTCGGGCTGCATGATATCGGTGTACAGACGGCCGTGGAGATGATCGATCTCGTGTTGCAGAATCCGCGCATACCAGCCGGCGGCTTCGATTACCCTTTGCTCCCCGTGCTCGTCGAGGCAGGTCACTCGAACGGAGCGCGATCTCGCCACCATTGCCATCAGTCGCGGGATGCTGAGACAGCCTTCATAGAAGGAAACATCCGGAGGTGTGAGCAGATCGATTTGCGGATTGATGATCGCATGGAAGTCGACGGGCATTCGCTGGCGCTCGCTCAGTTGTTCGGCGGTGAGGCCTTTCTGATATTCGGTCTTATCTTCAATCACTGTGATCTGGAGCGATTCTCCAATCTGCGGCGCGGCCAGGCCCACCGCAGGGGCATCCCGCATGGTGTCTCGCATGTACCCAATCAAGTCCTGGATGTCTTTGCTGCGGATCTCCTCCGCAGATAACGAGCGCGCAGCCTTGCGCAGAACAGGATTGCCAACTTCGCAAACCTTGAGAATCATTGCTATGAACCAACCCCTCGTTATGAGTCGTCGCCGGCTAGGGCGAAAAGCCGAAAGTCAAGGTACTACTGCTTGATGCCAGCAGCGACGTCTCAAATGTAATGGAGGCTTGGGGGCGCCACAACTAGTACTCAATCCACTCTGTGAAAAATGCAGCTAGGCCAGAGCGTCGCGATGCCAGTTGGTCATAGTAGTCGGACCACCTGGTGACTCTTCCGTTTTTCATATGCACGATCGATACACCTCGTAAGGAAATTGGCACGCGACGATGGAAATATCCACCATAGGATACCTCCTGCGTTGCCTTAAGCTTCCATTGAACAACGGCCTGATCTCTCCACTCGGAGATAGCGTCTGCTTCGACCACGGTGTCCGGGAACAGCTCACGGGATTTCTGAAAAAATTCGATCAAGCGCCCCCTATCTGAAAACTCGAGGTCGAGCGCGTGGTCGGTGAAGGTGAAATGGTCGTCAAACTGATCCGCAACCTCAGCACTCTTTCCCTCGTTTAAGGCGGCCAATACTGATTGCAGAATGCGTTCGGTAGCACCGACTTCACTCGATGTAGTGTCCCAATGCTTTGTATTGGTACTCATTGTGCTTTATCCTCCATCACAGGGCTAATCTGCAGCAGTCGAGCGATCGCACAAATCGAAGCTGAGTGTATTCTCGGCTTACTGGATAGAACACTTGGACTCGCACACTATTCCGCAAAGGCCATGACAGCTTTGCATAGATGTTTCTTCTTCTAACCACTCCCAATGAACTGGGAGCGTCCCCTGGACTCTTCGGGGCGCTCTATTCCAATTATGCGCGCAGCGAAGCCCATCTGGCAGCACACCAGACCGCCGAAGCTGTCACGGAATTGCAGGTAACTCTTCACCATCGCGGAATCGTAGGCAGTCCGCAAGGCCAACCCGGTGCTTGCCCTGTATCCTCAGCACAACAATGTGCACGGCCTGCGCGACCGAGCACATTCGGTACATTGGCCCTTACTACCCTACGGAATAGCGTCGAGGTGTCGACCTCAACTCCGGATTAACGTGTAGCCTTAGTTCCATCTGAAATCATTCTCAAGTTCAAAGACCGACGCAAGCATCGCTACGGTGTAATAGAAGCCTCGCACCGCAACGATCTCCACGAGCTCCCGATTGCTAAAATGTTTCCGAGCTTCTTCAAAGTGATCGCGGGACAAGGTGTGAGATGTTGCAATACGGGATAAGAACTGTAGGAGTTTCCTCTCCTTCACATTGAATGCGAACGACTGAATCTGGTCCTGTTGGATGGACGCTAGCTGCGCATCTGTCACTCCTACAGACCTCGCAATCGCCTGATGGGGAGTCCATGCATATTCTGACTCTGTGTGCCATGCAGTGTGCAGTATTAGGAGCTCGCGAAGCTTGGGCGAGAGTGCCAGTCCCGTAAACTCTGCTGCAAAGAAGTGCGCGAAGGCCTCACCCACCTTTGGTGACTGATAAACAATTCGCAGCAGATTGATAGTTCCCTTTAAGCCAAAGGTCTGAGGAACGCTTGCATCGTCAATGTATGGAAGTCGTGTCATCTATCTCCTCTATCATTTGGTCTATTTAGTGGCGCACTTTTAGTTACGCAATAAGCCCTCGACGTTCCACAGTCGGCCAGCGACGAGATATTGGGTCAGATTTTATGTTCGGCCCTGAGGATTTCTCCTGCGCGCTCTCCAATAATGACGCAGGGGGCCATGGTGTTTCCGGTCGTCACCCGCGGCATGATGGAACCGTCGGCGATACGAAGATTTTCAATGCCGTAGACCTTGAGATTGGCATCCACAACCGACATGGAGTCCCGCCCCATCTTGGCCGTACAGGTTTGATGCCAGGTCGTAATAGTCGCATCGCGTACGAAGTTTTCGAGTTCGGCCGCTTTCAGATTTCCAGGCATAACCTCACGCTTTGCGTAAGGCTTCAGAGCGCGGGAGTTGCCTATCTCGCGACAGAGTTCCACGCAGGCTATCGCGGCCTTCATATCATCCGGATGCGACAACATGTTGGCCTCGATCTGGATGGAATCGAGCGGATTGGGTCCCGTCAGACGGAGCTGACCTCGGCTCTTCGGGCTCACGCCAACCCCGGCTATTGTCCAGGAGTTTGCTGGAGGGTTGAATCTGGCAGCCGTCTCGGCACTAGGTATTGGAGCTTCTGCTATAAGTTGTTGAATGTCGGGTGTGTCGAGGCTCGAATTGCTCTTCCAGAAACTGACTGCTCCATTCGCAGTCTCGGATGGAGCTAATGGTTGCTCGGACTCCCAGATAGAACTAATCATAAAATGATCCTGAAGGTTCTGCCCCACCCCCGGAAGATGCTGCACCCGCGGAATTCCAAAGCGCTGTAGCTCAGTCTCGTCGCCTATACCCGATTGCTTCAGCAGCTTCGGTGTATTTATGGCACCCAATGACAGAACGACCTCAAGTACCGCACCGATCCGGTGAACTAGGCCGTTATGGGCAATCTCCACACCGGTGGTTCGCATGCCCTCCATGGTGAGCCGCGTAACCATTGCGTCGGTGAGTACGGTGAGATTCGAACGGTCCATGTAGGGAAAGGTATAAGAGCGGAAGATGGACTGGCGCTTTCCTTCACGAGACGTGATGTCCTGGATCGAGCATCCGCCCTGGCCTTCCTGCATGCGGCCGTTTGGATTTTCAAAAGTTGGAATTCCGACCGCTCGCGCTCCCTCAAGCATGGCAGGAAAGATCGGATTGGAGATAGGCGCGGGCTGAACATAAACAGGTCCTCCTGATCCCCGGTATTTCGGGTCAGGCGCTCCCTGCCAATCTTCAATCCTTCGGTAGATATTTAGCACCGACTCATAGTTCCATGCAGGATCGTTGGCCTCAGATGCGAAGAAGTCCCAGTCGTTCTTGTGCCCACGCGACCATGCCATGACATTGACGCTTGAGCCGCCGCCTAGAACTTTGCCCATATTTAGAGGAATGGAGCGTCCGTTGAGACTCGGATTAGGCTGATCTACAAAGCCCCAATCGCGTTCGCTTCCCAGATTCGTGGACCATTGGATGGCGTCCATGACATTGGATACTTCGTCCGTGCCGCCCGCCTCAAGCAGCAACACGCTCACATTGGGATTCTCAGCTAACCGACGCGCCACCACTGAGCCGGAGGAGCCTGATCCGCATACGATGAAGTCATAATGCGGTTTTAGCTGAGCTGTGAGCTTTTGCTGATTGAGCCGTACTCGCTTAGCGAAGTCCTTTTGATCGTCGTTATCGAAATGTGAATTGACTTTACTGTTTGCCATGCACCGAGACTAGCGTGCATGGCGAAGAGCATTTTGCCAATCGATACCTGGTTTCGACATAAAGCGCTACAAAGTGTCACGCCGGTACTGCCGTGGCGTTACCCCGATAACTCGTCTAAAGACGCGCGAAAACTGTGACTGGCTCGTAAAGCCACAAGATTCTGCAATATCGATAATTCTTAGGGACCGATTTGTCATCAACGACCGGGCCTTCTCGATGCGCAGTCGCAGAAAATATTGATGAGGTGTAGACTCTGTGGCCGCCCGGAACATCCGCAAAAAGTGGTCTCTGCTGTAGCCGCTCTCCGCAGCTATCGTCTTGAGATCGAGATCGGTATCCAAATCGGCGTGCATCCGCTCGATGACGCGCCTCAGCTTGTGAGCTGGTAACGCCCCTTGGGGTATATGCGTATATTGCCTGTCTCGTCCGAGAGAGAACAAACGTAAGGTGAACGAGTGGATCAAGTGATCGACATACAAGTTGTCAGACTGTTGCCCGGACTTCGCCGCGTTTTCCAAAAGCCTCATAAGGTAACCTAGCGATTCATCGCGGATATCTATCTGCGCTCGGAGTTGGGTGGCGGGGTTAGAATCTAGTTCTTCGGAAACTTCCTCAACAAATTCTGGATCCAATCGACACACGATTAAGTTTGTCTGGGTAAATAAGCGTAGTCTTGGTCGTATTCCAGCCGGGGAAAAACAGCATGTCTCCGGATACTTCGAGAATGATCTTAGATGACCCCTCCAATCAGGGCGTTCACCAAGGGACACATGCTGCTGAGATGCAAATTCAACAATATGATGAGCAACCGGAAGGTCTGGAAGCTCGCAGGGCGGCACTTGATAGCGTTCGACGACTAAGCCCTTCCATCCAAGTCCAATGCTCGACAACAGGGGTGTGGGTAGCACTCGGTATATCGGGCCTTTTTTGTCCACGATCTCGTTTTCAATCATAAAGACTATTACCAACCCATCAGTAAGTCGCGAGTTGTTCTCCTATTTACGCTTACTATGGGTCCGTTGCATTACCTTTTGTGGAACCCAACCTGTAGTGGTTGACACTTGTTTACAGTTTAATGCAACAGAGTGCTTAAGAGTCGTTGCCGGTTCGCTCATTAGGTATGGCGTGTCATCGCGAACCACGCCGAAATCGCTCATTCGTCCATCAAAGAACTGCTGCAGGAACTCCTTTCGACAAGGGTCTTGCTCTGGATGAGCATCGCCACTGTATATCCGGTAAGCAGGAACACACGGTCCACTCCCCGAAGTGCCGCAGCAAAAGTGTTCGGTTGGTTGAGATGTCTTGAAGATCCGGCCAACGACCAGTTGCAGTGCGCCAGATGGAGTCTCACTCATCGCAGAGGTCCTCGTTCACAGTGGCGTAGAACATATGCTTACAGATCTGTGAGGAATAAAAGCGCAGATCATGTGTTACTAGCAGATCATGTGTTCCTAATAGAGAGAATCTCTTTATATGGACACATTTGCCATTAAAAACCTTCGGTCTTTGAGCTCGAAACTGGAATCAGCAGATCTGGAGGTGGAGGATCTAAGCAAAGAGATCCTCGCCTGTGAGGAAAGCATATATGAGACCTTCCTTGGCCCCAAACCCGACGTAGCATCTCTTCAAAAGTTGCTCTCCCGGACTACCTTTACATTCAGTCCAAAGGCGTCATCTGGACCAGAGAGGAAAACCTCGCGTCCCTAAAAAAGTGGTGTAGTGTTTTCGTCTATTAGAATCACAAATCCGCAGGTCAGGAAGCTTTCAGCGACTTCGGCTGTGATCGGCGCCCGCGTTCGTGGCGAAGCCATCCCGCGGCAGCGCCAGTGCTTCTCCACGGAACTTTGACAGGCAATTCGCGCCAATATTCGGGAATTTCAAGGGTTTGCGTCGAGAGAGGCCTATGGCCAAGACTAGATGGCGGGGGGACAGGCATTCGAACTCTCAGTAGAACTTCCCCGGCCTGGTTAGCCGCTATTCAGCCATGCCTCAGGCTGACACGTTTCACGGTAGACATGATCTCCACCGGCCCTGACGTCAAGCCCATCGAGTGCGTCTTCTTCATGCGCAATGTTAAGTCCGCCGGCTTCTTTGAGCAGATGAAGGGCCGTGGTGTCCGCGTCATCTCGCCGGACAAGCTCCGCGTCGTCACGCCCAGCGCCCGCAGCAAAGAACGCTTCATCAGCGTGGATGCTGATGGCGTATGTGAGCATGACAAGACCAGAGATGGGCGGTCTTGAGGCTGCCGCAAATGGTGGTTGAGGTGATCCTGTCTCGGCAACGGACTTGATGAGACGTAGCGGCACTGTGCATGCCAGAGCACGTGAAGAGGTCGAGGCTGGAGTTGCAGGTTCATGCGGCACATAAGTGAGTGAGGGGCGGAGAACGCAGCAGCAGTTGAGCTGCGGAGAGCCGTTCCACGACGTGCATGGAGCCTCCGCAGGCGGGACAGTACCGGTGGGTAGACGAGCAAGGATGATCCGCAGCAGGGGATGCAGTTCGAGCGGAGATGTCAGCTGAACCGGCGAGCAACTGAAAACAGAGTGGCAGTAGCGAGGCGCGTCGCCGGTTGGCGAGGAATCCGAAGTTGCGGATACGCATGAAGCCGCGGGGCAGCAGGTGGAGCAGGAAGCGGCGCAGGAACTCGTCGACCGGCAGAGTCAGGAGTCGCTGCTTGTTGGCATGTGCGGAATCACGCCAGCGGAATGTGACGGTGCCTTGCTCGAGAGCAACCAGCCTGCGGTTAGAGATGGCAACGCGATGCGTGTACCCACTGAGATAGCGCAGCGCGTGCTCCGGGCCGCCGAACGGCGGCTTGGCATAGACGATCCAGTCGTGACGGAATAACAAGCGGAGCCATGCGGCGAAGATGCGTGGGTCCGCAAGTGCCGCGAGGTTGCCATAGAACTCGAGGCGGCCCTCACCAGGTGAGAAACGCATTTGGTTCTGTTGCTTCCGATGCCCGAACAAATGCACTGTAATGCGGGCTGGACACCGAGTTCGCAGCAATGGGGTTTTCGAGGCCACAGGGAGATTGATGTGGGTGGACTCATCGGCTCATCGCCGCACTACTTCTGCAGCTACGAATAGCATCGTCAGCAGAGCTATCCGCAACTTCTTTGATTAAGCCATTACTCAGTTCGCATTTCCCAACAAGATGAATGGCGCCCAAAAGTATGGCTGCCCGAAAGTACGTGCCTTATTGACATCAGCGCCAGAATCGCCTTTTAGCGTTTTGTTCATCAACGAAATCTGCGCACGGCGTAACGCTTCTGCCTTTGTCACCGTGCGATCTACGCTCAACTCCGTGTAAAACGCCGCCATTAGAGCTTCCGTACTGACATCATCAACACTCCACAAACTTGCCAGAACAGCGTGTGCCCCCTTGGTCTCAACCAAGAAGCCGAGCCCGTCAATTTCCAATCCTTCCCCTGTAGGAGCTGCCGCAGTCTGGCAAGCAGAGAGCGTCAGCAGTCTAATCCCATTGAATCGGTAGTCATCGTTAGCTCGTATGTCTGCCAAGCTTAGTTTCCCGTCACCGAGGAGCAAGAACGACGCGCTGTCCCCTCCAGGATCAAAGATGAAGTGACTCGCTATATGTACGACTGAAAAGCCTTGGTTCAGCCCCGCACGGAAAGAGGATGCTGTAAATTCCGGATCCAGAAGGATTCTGCCGGGCAACACACCACTTGTCCCAGGATCGCCGTCCGCATGAACGATAGCGTGAAGCTCGTCGGGTACGCTGGCCAAGGGCTCTAGACCATCTGCCGCGCTTCCCTTCGATACTCCTGCGCCAAGAACTCTCCACTTATCGCGAGATTCTAGCGCGCGACCGCTAACCTTATTGTAGATAGCACTGCTAAATCGTTGGACGAGGTACTGGTTTCCGTCGTATAACGCGCCCATTGGGATGTATCGAAGCACGTCATCCAGCGACCATAGGACGGTCGTAGCGTTGGCCTCCTTGAGTTCTTTATCAAGATCGCCAACGATAATCCGGAACAACTCTTGGCCAGAATCAACAGGATTTGCGCGACGGTTTGAGAGTTGTTGATAAAATGCGAAGACCTTCCTGCGTAGCTCACCCCTACTTATTGAGTAATGCCAAGGCACCATCAGCTTGTCCGTTATGAGTAACGCATCGTACCTGTCCTCACGTACCAGAGTGTAGACTGCGACCTCACCAGGCTGTAAATCCTTCTGCAAACCGACAGCAATAGCCAGTTCATCTGCTCCCTGGTGAGACGCAGAGGCTGGAATGTTCACCTTGCGCAAGTTTCCAGTTTCGTCAAAGAAATGGCTGGCCGCCAACTTTGTTGCTTTAAACCTAGCATCAAGATAAGCTTTTCTAGCTTGCTCGTCTCGAGTCAAGTGCTCCTTTCCGGCTAGTGCACCGCGCTCTCGATCGAGCGCTATCAAGGGTTGGGCATCTGCGGCAGTTATACTGGCAGAACCTGCCGGTGCGGAGTCGCTGCCGCGCTGGATAAATTCGCCAAACTCTTTTTCTTTCAGCAAGTCAAGAATTTGTTTGGCCTCCCAGAATCGGCCGGCGGTAATCAGAATTCCAGCAAGCTCCCGATAGGTATCTTGGTGCCACGTGGTGTAAGTTGTGGCGGCTTCTGGACCCATTCCCGAAAGAGCTTGTCGGGAATGCTGCACCAGATTAACTGCATATTTGCCAACCAAAATCGAGAAGGCGGGATCCGAATCTTGAAATAGGTGCATCAACGTCGCGTAATAGCCGACATCTGAGCTCGATTGTTCGATATTCAGACAGGGTTGAAACTTCAGTCTTGCACCCGCCTTATCGCCCTCATCGTACTGAATGATCGCAAGCGCCGTATCGATTGCGCATTCTCGTTGTGGTTTAGCCCAGCGATCGGTCATCCTATCAATTTTGTAGTAGCTGGGAATCTCCAGTTTACTAGCTTGAGTGATCAGCTCGATACCTTTAGCCGGCTCATGGCACTTCGCATAAGTGGACCCCAAGATTAGAAGTGATACTGGGCGCAATAGTTCGTCTATTCTCGTTCGTGGTTTGTTCGTGAGCAGCTTCTCGGCGCTTTGACTGTAGGCAATGCAGCGGGCGAACTCCCCTTTCCTGGCATAGAGAGTCGCAAGGCCGATATTTGCCAGCGGCAATAGCTGTTCATGATTCGGACTCTGATCCTTTAACGTTGCCTGAAAGACTTCGAGGGCATTGTCGGGTGTACCAAAAGGGATCGACGCCATTTTGAGATTCATTCTGATTCGTTCGGCACCTGCATTGTCCCCATGGCGAAGCGCTAAATCTAACTCTTGATGTGCAATTGCGGACGCCTCAGTCAGCTTTCCAGCCGAAAGATCTACCGCCTGCATAACTTCTAAGTCTCGTACCTCGTAACCATAGTTATTGAGATATGTATCAGCATTTAGTGCGCAGGCCAGATCAGATTGTGCCGCTTGCAACTTGGATTCATCGGCAGCTAGATTTCCCTTCGACTCGAGTTCTAGAACAGCGGCTAAACATTTATCTGCAGCGGCACTCGCCTCAGCTTTACTTCTAAACTGGGCCTGACTAGCTTCTCCTCTTCCATTGCTGGTCTGCTGCGGCTGACCCTGAAGACTGTTTGTATTGGCTGACGCGAGAACGAACAACGCCAAACCATTGCTGAACAAGAGAGAAGTGTTGGTGACTGAGCTAAGCAGTGACCAGGCCGTCCTCAGGGAAATCAATCTAAGAGAAGCCCCCCGGAACCTCCGATAGCGCTGCTGAGTGGTGACTTGCGAGCGTTGTGCACTCATAGTGTGATTCCTTCGATACCGAGGGAGTGTCTAATCAATACGATCAGATCCGGCGTTGCTTCGGCGAGAAGTCCATCCGACCTGCCAAAATAAGCTATGGCGCGCAATAATAACACGATGGATTGGAATGTTTAGAAACCTGAGGAACATCGAGGCTGCGCCGAGGCCAGTCTGAACAAGAAACTGCTGCTCATGTCCTCAAGACCTGGCCAGTAGCGAAAAGAGAGAGAAGCCTTTGCTACGGCGGTCCGCGTTGCTGGAGAGGCCCCTTTTGGTGAAGAACATCTCCGCATTCACCTTCTGACATCTCCGATCCACATTTTCAGTAGCAGGATATAAAAATCGAATCACTGGAGCTCAGCAGTCAGGCGTCGTCAGCAGCGTAATTTAGATTCAACTTGGTCGATAAATACACAGAGGAACAAGTGGTCGAAGTGGGCGACGGAGATTACACTCCCTCGAAGTGTTCTGCTCGAAGAAGCGTTTATTAGGGTTGTTTCTTTTGGGCCGTCAGGTCCAACTTCATTACTAAATAATTGGCGTCGACGGGAGTTGCCTGTGCACCAATACCGGAGAGCAACTGGAAAGTCTGTCCCTGAAAGTCAATTGAGAACCCCTTTTGAAGAAAGCCGTTGGCACGAGCAAAGGCACTGTCGATGGTGATCCAGTATCCGGGCCTCAGCACAAAGATTGTGTCTTTTGCGCTCTTGTCGATCGCGAATGTGATCGGATGTGTCTGCCAAATCGGGACCAGTTTGTCTTGGGCCGCCAAGACGTCAAGACTCTTGTCGACGAAGTCGACCGATTGCTTTACGAGACTGGGTATAGAAAATGCGCTCAATAGGGGGCTATCAGCCGCTTTGGATAGCATGTCGAATAGCTTTGTCCAGAAACCACCTTTCTTTTGTCCAAAGGCGGTAACTTGGAGACTCGTTTGGCCACCGGTGACGGTAATTTTGCTTGAAGGTGTCAGAGTTTGAGTTGGCGAGTATTTTTGAAAGTTGGACAGTTGAGCAGGGACAGCGGCCGGTTTCTGAAAGAAGACGTCTATCGCATGCATGAACATCCATGTAAGGTCGTCTTGTCCCTCCCCTGCGGGGCCCGTGACATTTAGTCCTAGCTGTAACTGTTGTTGCAGGCTCTTGAATGATATATAACTGGATTTCGCAATATTAAACGCGTAGAGCGTGACGTCTAATTCATAGGTGCTAGCTTCTAGGCTGACCTTCAGATCAAGCGGGTTCACGAAGGTTGGTGTCGCGGCAGCATTATCGTAGTAGAGGAACACTTGGGGTGGCAAATTAGTGGAAGGGGCACCACCTCTTTGACCCGTGTATGCACTTATCGCCAAGTCGGTGTCGTAAGGTGCCGTGAGGTTGAAAGTGGACTTTAGATTTGTTGGTGAAGCTGCTCTTTGCGGTTGAGCCATGAGGTTGGCCTCTGAAAGGACGGAAACCACGGCTGCCATAGAAGATCCCGCAAGAAAATCGCGTCGTTCCATTTTGTCCTCATTCGTGACGAAGGGGTGATGCTGGTAGTGCGCGTGCCATTCTACAATGGACTCCGGCGATGTGAACTATCAAATGTGGCATCTCCGAAATGTGAACCTACGTACAGTTGTTCCATGACCAGAGCGGAAATGTCGACACCGGAGGAGATTCGCTCGTGTCCATAGCCATGGAAGAAGAGATCTCAAACCTACCTGCGCTTAGCAAAGCCGAGCTTCTGAGTAGATGGCGTGAAAGGCTGAAACAGGCACCGCCGTCGCACCTCAACAAGCCAATATTGGTTCCTTTGCTCGCCTACAGGTTGCAGGAGCAGGTCTTCGGTGGCTTGAAGCCTCCATATAGGCGACGGCTTCGGGAATTGGCTGAGAGCTTCGAACGGAATCCGGGTAGGGTTGCTAAGACAGTTTCGTCCTCCACGAGAATCAAACCTGGCACACGATTGATCCGCCAGTGGGACGGCCAAACTCACCAGGTCACGGTGGCGGAGGAGGGTTTCGAATACAAAGGAGAGCGCTACAAAAGCCTCTCTGAAATTGCTCGGCTGATCACAGGGACTCGCTGGTCGGGTCCATTGTTCTTTGGTCTGAAGCAGAGTGAAAAAACCCGGGTCCGCCAATGAGCGCAGGACCAAAACGGCAGATTCGCTGCGCCATCTACACCCGAAAATCTTCTGAAGAAGGTCTCGAACAGTCCTTCAACTCTTTGGACGCGCAACGGGAGGCGAGCGAGGCGTACATCCTAAGCCAACGTCAGGAGGGCTGGCGCGCTCTCGAAGCGCAATATAACGATGGCGGCTACTCCGGCGGCTCCACGGAACGACCTGCGCTGAAACAGCTGCTGGCGGACATCGACGCCCGGAAGATCGATGTGGTGGTCGTATATAAGGTCGATCGACTAACACGGAGCCTTGCGGACTTCGCCAGAATCATCCAGGTATTCGATTCCCGCAGTGTGAGCTTCGTTTCTGTCACGCAGCAGTTCAACACTACTTCCTCAATGGGGCGTTTGACGCTGAACGTGCTGCTTTCGTTCGCGCAGTTTGAACAGGAGGTCACGGGGAACGGATCCGGGACAAGATCGCGGCTTCCAAGCGCAGAGGCATGTGGATGGGAGGACGCGTACCCCTTGGATACGATCTAAAGGATCGCAAGCTGATCGTCAATACAGCAGAAGCCAAGCACGTTCAGGAGATCTTCCACGCGTACCTTGAGGTTGGCTGCGTCAGGAGGCTCAAGGCGCATCTTGAAGAACATCGCATCGGAAGGAAGGTCAGAATCGGCTCATCCAGCCAGATGGCCGGAGGCGGATCATACTCGCGCGGAGCCCTCTACAAGTTCTGGTCAAACCGAATCTATATCGGAGAGATCTTCCACAAGGGAAATGCTTATCCAGGAGAGCACAAGCCCATCATCGACCGGGAGCTCTGGGAGAGCGTGAGGGCGAAGCTAGAGAAGAATCATCGTGCTCGAAGACTTCGAACTTATACTAGCGAACCCAGCCTGCTTAGTGGGCTCATCTTTGACCAGGACGGCGTAAGCGTCCCGATTGCTCTTGCCCCCTTGCTTGGAAAGGTTTCAATTCCGCCATTTTCGTCTCTCTTATCGTTAATTCCGCAGTCGATCCAAGGTGTGGTGATTCCAGTAAGCGCGTCTGCGATGGTCAATCGTAGCCGTTATGGCGGAGGTAACGGGAAAAGAAAGAATTAGCGAAAAGCGGAAGTCTGCGATGCTCAAGCGGGCGGTAGCCTACTGCTTCGCATCTCTTCTACTATTTATGGTCGCGAATTCGATGCTGGTCACACGCGTGGAGATACTGGGGGCCACGCTTTTGTATCGTTTGTCACCGGCTGGCCGCATTCTCCGAAGTCGCCCTGTGTGGGCATGGACTCTTCCGAATGCATATCAGCTGAGTTAACATTCAGGAAATCCGTACTTGTGTCGCACTTTGGAGAAGATAATGTGCGCTTTGCATCGTTGATTTTGGAGTGCCTGTATGTCGCATTCTTCATTGCGTTAGGCATCGCCGTGGTGCGCCTGATGCAATTGCGTCGATAGACTTAGGATTCTTTCGATTGTGCAATCTGGAGCTTGTGCATCATTTCTGCACTCTTAAGCGCTTGTTTTACCTCCAAAATCGCAACGCGACAACGCTCCTCTTCCAACTGATGGCTAGCGTCTTCGGCTCTTCCAGTCGTGACATAGTCGGCATGCTGCAGAATTGCATGATATCCAATCCAAACCTCATAATTTGTTCTGAAATAAGGGAGCAGGGGAGATTCTGACATGGTCAAGCTTTGCAGTTCATTAGCAAATGGTGTAAAGACCTTCGAGTAATAGACGACGATTTTATCTGCCTTAATCACTTTGTAGGCCACAGATGCGAGCTTCTCATCAGAAGAGTCCTCCGCGTCCAGATCGGGCCATGCGGTATTCCAGATATTGGCGTCATCCTTAGGATGTATACCGATGATATCGAAATCCGGAATGGGTGCCCGTGAAGCTTTGGTGTTTCTTACTGGACTCGGAACTATGGTTCCCGCAACATCGGACTTTAGTTGAATACCGTCCGGTTTGGTCAACGTACAGGTGATTAGAAAGTCGTCTCCTGCCTTTGCGGTGTCGTTGCTCTTAACCCTCCATCGTATCCGACCCCCTTTGAGAACCGATTTTGAAGCAATGTCTACAACGGCGGGGTCGAACCTGATTGATAGCAGACCTCTTGTATCAAACATAGAATCTGCATCGGTTTCAGCAATTATCGTCTTCAGAGCGCTCATCGGTAGTTCAAAGGCCCCTACCGGATAAACAATCTGCCATTTCGTTACTTGCGGAAAGGGAAGGGTTGGAAGTGGGTCTGGAACTACAGGACGGACCCCTGGAGGCGTTATGACACCTTTTTCGCCACGGCCAGGAGCTGGAGCTGGACCCACTTCTTGGGGTTTGAAACCAGCTTCACGGAGCAGGTTTACGACCTGGCGTTTTACTTCATCGCTAGCAGACTGAGTCGACTGTGTGGCTATATCATCCACGAGCTCACGTTCAAGTTCCCCCAGTCGACTGTCCTCCTTCAACATTGCTTGTAAGCCTTCCTGAAGGGTCGCAAGCACAGGGCCCTCCTTGAAGCCTTCACGATTTGTGGAAAAAAGCTCACGAATCACGCGCACACCAACCCTGGACGCATCGATGTGCACAATCATGTGACGGGATAGCAGTGGTAGTCCTGCATCGCGAATTATCTGCGCCGAAAGCTCGCCCTGATTTTGTCCATTAAGAGTTCCGATTATGGGCTGAAGCTTGTTAACGAATAATTCGCAGGAGTATCCACGCCTCTCTTGTCCATGTTTTGTCTTTCGGTAAGCGAAGACAACCCAATATTCAATCCCAATGGTTGGTTCAAATCCTCCGTGCGGGGAGAAGTATTCCATTGGGCGGTAATGCTTCAACTGAATGCGCGTAGTGAGTTCATCTTCGTATTCTTCCTCTTGGGAAGAAGTATGGGCGCGCTTCATGAGCCGATTTCGCGAGCCCAGTATGACCTCGCGCCGGGGTTTCGACGCGTCACGTAAATCGATCAAGCCTACGGGAAGTAGTGGATCAAATAACGAAGATTGTAGAAAATGGTAGAGATTTCCGGCCCCGGGTCCGAGCTTGCCATCAAGCCCGGTCAATCGATATGAGTAGTGGCGAACTATAGTTCCATTAGTAGTAAAAGCATTACCAAGCAGCTTCGGCAGGTCGCCGCGGCCTGCAATGCCGGGATAGAGCTCAAGTGCTTTCATTTGAATACAAGGGACACCTTTGTTTGCGGTGGAAAGGGCGAGGTATGCGTAGGCGTCTACCTTATAGTCATCGCTCATCGAGAGGATACGAACGACTGTAAAGCTAATAAGCTCCGGCTCGTCTATACTGTGGGAGATAATTAAAGCGTAATCGCAAAAGGATAGTGTTGCGGAACCACCTTGACCGTACGCTCCAGCCAAATATTTCTTGGTGATTTTGTTTCCCTGCTGCAAGCTGAGGATGGTTGTAGGCAGTTTCGCGTTAGGGATACCGCTCCCTCGGTCTATTACATCGATGGTTGCTGTTCCGGACTTGCCGCTTGGCAGGAGCACCATCGAGACAAGCTTGTCGTATTGATCTTGTGAGTACTTCCATGAAAACAACCCAGTATCTGGTCCAGTGGAGGGGCGACCGAACCAGCGTTCGGCAGCAGATGATGGTGATTGCGGCATGGTGCCCTGATGCTGTTGTGCTCGCTTTTCAAGGATTGCGTCGAAAGCGTTCGTAACTCTTTCTGTGATGCTTCGTCCTGGCTTTGTCCCCAATCCAATGCTTGACTGATTTGAGAGAGTATCTCCAAATAGACGCCACTCCAAACCGGAACTGCCAATTGGGGCATTCGGGGCCTGGTCGGAACGATCACCTAATTCGGTCAAAATCAGGGAGACCTGCTCCGAAGTAGTGGCGGCGTAAAGTTTTTCGAACAATCTCACTAAATCTTTCACTTAGACCCTCAACGTTGGCGATGAACAAGAACATATTCACGGCTGGCCGCTATTGCTCCCTTTGATTGTGCATACCACTTTCGATTGGGAACCGACCGAATAATCGGCGAATCACTCGTCGAACCTAATTCAGCGAGTTCTACTTTTCTGTAGCCGGCATCCCGCATAGCCGACAGGTAAAGCGGATATTGAACGTTAGGCTCGGAGAATGCAACCAACTGTACGACTAAAGCGTTTCGGTGCAAGAGCTTCTTAACACTACAGAAGCTGCTCCTAATTTCAGACATGTAGCGTTCCCACGTTTCAGGCCGTCGGGGGCCCATCGTGTAGTACGAAGGCGGCTGACCATCGAGGCAGTTGGCTAACCAATAAGGGGCCGCGGTTTCACGTCGACCGTTCACCTGCCACCGGTGATAAAGGACGTGCACCCCTGGATAGGGAGGAGACGTTATCAACAGCTGGGCCCGCACGTTCGCAAGAGTCGAGGTGCTACTTAGATCAACTGCAGCTGAATTAAAGATGCGCCGGGCGGGTTCATCTTTCGAACCAAGACTACGGTCGTAGTTCGCCGCGAACTCTGCAGCTCCCTCCAACATTGCTGAGAAGTGCAACGTATGCTTATCAAGAAACTCGTCCTTGTTTGGAATATCGCGTTTGCAGTCGAGTGCCCATTGAGAAGTGCGCAACAACGAACAGCGAGCGAAATTGCGGGTTCGGATATTCGGAAGGCTCGGTAGAGTTGCGACGGCTAACGCCAATGTTTTGCGAATAGTCCACGGAATTTGCGAGACGCGTTCATCATCCGGCAAATCCCCTGAGTGTAGATTTATGGCGCTTGCTAGCCGTGATCTCCAATCTATCAACAAAGAGCGGTCATTCTTGGAAAGCTCCGTCGTTTTCACTAAAGTTACGAAGAAAGCCAACGAGTTCAGATCGCAGCCAACGAACCTTCTTCCTGTCGATAGCGCCTCAACAGCGCTGGTTCCTCCGCCCATGAAGCAGTCGAGTACAGTATCGCCAGCATCTGTAAACTTGTGAATGAACGTTCGCGCGAACTCGGGCGAGAAGCGCGCTGGATACCGATAGAAGGCGTGTGTAGCTCCTCGCACTGTGGCGGTCGTGTGTAGAGCCTCGCTTAGGCTCCTCGGCACACCAAAGTTATTCATTTCCATTTAGTCCCATGTGGTAATAGTGTCTTCTAAATCAATAGGAATGGTATTCGTGTCTGTCTTCCTCTCTACATAACAATTGCGAAGGGGTAGCTACTTACACAACTCGTGGCCCTTTTAGCCTCGCCGAAAAGCCAAATACGTAACAGGGCAGCATTCCAAATTCGCTTCATTTCGGTAAGTCCTCGTCATTCGGCACAAACCGTGGCTCCCGCTTCTGGACAGAGATGCTCTGGTGATGACCGACGAGATGTGGGGAACGCGGCCTGCGAGGTGGATGGCGTGTTCCACCTCCACATCTAAATCGCGGTCGCTCGCTGTTCCGCCGTTGAACCTGGTGGACCAATTCGCCGTCCTGATTGCGAGAATGAGACACGACGCGATCAGTAGCGACGGCCCCATCTTCGGTCAATCTGGGCGCTGCTCGTAGCCGCCAATGTCCGGCCCCATTGCTAGGCACGCTTCCAAATTCGGAGGGGAGTACCTAAGAACACTTCGGAAGGTCTGTAGGCTCTCTTACCCCACAGGCTGGGCAGGCAACCACAAGGGGCCGCGAAGGCTATTCGCGAGCGTCGCAGGGCACTGATACTCGACCACGAGCTCGTGCAGCAGGGCTACGTCTAGCTGACGAAGACCGCGCGCAATTCGCTGCGTATCGGTGTTCCCGGCTATGGCCATGATCCCGTCGCATTCAAACATACGAGGGGTATACGGAGGAGGCGGCCGGATTACGCATGAATCCGGAAGAATTTCGGAAGCGAGGCGGGTCGCCGGTGGGCGCAGGCTCAGGCTGCGGGAGACTCCAGGTGCATGATCATTCCCCATCGGACCAGTACCGATCCAGTCAAGCCAGCCTTCGCTCCAGTGAGCCTATCAATTCTGTGATGTGCCTGAAACTGGACCTTCCTCCCGAAGGGTGGAGAGCGGCAGTCCAAAGAGCCGCCTCCCGCAGCACAAGAGTGCTTCTCCACGAACTTCCAATGGCAGTTTGGGCCGATATTCGGCAATTCGAGGGGGTTTGCATCCAGAGAGACCTAGGGCCAGGACTGTCTGGCGGGGAAGAGGCATTCGAATCCTTAGTAGAACTTTTCCCGGCCTGGTTAGCCGCTATTCAGCCATGCCTCAGGCTGACACGTTGTTCTTTCCAGTCCGCTGGAAGGGGCTTGAGACAACGCCCGAGATCCAGCGTTGAAGATTGTTTTCCT
>JAOAPF010000411.1 GCA_025462755.1 Edaphobacter sp. | reverse complement strand
TCGTAGGCTGCGCAGTAAATCCAAACAGCTCGTCCTTATACGAGTTAGTCGGCTCCGTCTGGTTCGTCCCATTCACGATCCAGTAATTCAGCGCGAGCTTATCGTTCACCTTGTAGCTGGCGCGAACACCCATATGGTAGAAGGGCAGATAATCGAAGTAGAAGGATCGCGAATAATTCACCTGGTCCTTCGTATAGTTCCCTTCGATTCCCAGCGAACTGGCCCACTTGCCGAAGTCGACCGTCAGGCCTTTGCCCAGAGGAGCCACATAAGTCCCATACGCCTGAAAGATGTTCCTGTAGATCTGCGGCCTGACCTCATTCGCAGGATTACCCTGCAGCGTGTCCGTCGCCTGCCCGAACTGCAGGTCGAGCCGCACCCCATACTTTCGACCCTCGGCAACATTCGGATCCAGAGCAAACACAACATCGGCCTGATTAATGCTGAAACTGTTGCTCAGCACATCGTAGGCCCGCAGGTATTGGATCCGGCCAATCGGATGGTTGAAGTCATACTCGTAGTACCCATCGAGCATGTAGTTCAACGTAGCCCCTCCGGGCAAAAATGTCGGCAACACCAAAGTTGCGGCCGCATTTTGCGTTGCCGCGGCCTGTTGACTCACCTCAGCAACCGGCGCGGCCTCCGCCACGCCGCTGCTCGAGATACTCTCCACACTGTTTCGAACGTCCACCGGTGGCAGAACCAGCGAGGCTGGTTTCAGCGAAGCAGACTCCAAGGCCGGTTGAGTTCTCTGCCTGTGCAACTCCGCCTCCAGCGCGCTCACCCGCAGTGCCAGTTCGCGTACCGTCTTTCGTAGGTCTTCTTCTTCATCATGAGAAACAGCTGCGGCTGCCGTCTGGGCCTGCACCGCAAACCCAGTCGGCAGGGTAACGAAGAGAAAGACGAGGAGTCGAACTAAGTTACGCATAGGGAGACCTCTGATAAACGCCATTAAGCAAAGCACATTCGATATCAAAAGATCGTAAAGCTCACCCGAACAGGTCACTGCCGCCCGGTTGGGTGTATATCTACAAAAGAAATGCTCTGGTAGAGCGAGGATTCTTCAGTGGCGACGCAAGCAGCATCGGCGGAACTTACCAAAACGACACAGTCTCGATCTGCCCGGCGGGATCTACTGGAACTCGCCGTAGCCTACACCCTGATCATCGCGACGATATGGACTCCAAATCCCACCCAGAGAGTTCTCTACTGGCTAGCCTTCGCCTGGATTATTGCAACCTCCTGGGCACGCCATGATGGCTGGACAGCACTGGGCCTCGGTCGCAAAGGGCTGCTCCAATCGCTCTGGGTCGTCGGAGTTGCGCTTCTGCTTTCGGCGGCTACGATCTTCCTCGCATCGCGCACCCACACGCTGCACCGCCTGCACGGTCCTGCGCCCATTTACTTGCATGGATGGGGTTACATCGTGTGGTCCATCATGCAGCAGTTTCTGCTGCAGAGCTACTTCCTGTTACGGTTGATGCGGCTACTGCCCGGGAAGGTCGCGCCCATTCTCGCCGCGACCGGCATTTTCGCACTGGCACACCTGCCCAATCCCATCCTGACTCCCATCACCCTGGTGTGGGGGGCTATCTCCTGCGTTCTGTTTCTGCGCTACCGCAACATCTACACTCTCGGACTTGCCCACGGCATCATGGGGCTGTGCGTCGCCGTGACCGTGCCTAACTCGCTGCACCACCACATGAGGGTCGGTCTCGGCTACCTGCGCTACCATCCGCGCGCGCAGGATCGCCGCATCGCCGATCGCCGTCTCCCTGAACAGCAGGGTTCACCGGATCTCGCTGCTGCCCCGTTCAGGCAGTCTCATTGCAAACCGGGGTCCCCTCCAGCTTTGCTGGCGGGGTGGAAAGGGTAGGACGTAATCCGCCACCACCCAGCCAAAGAACCAGGTCCCCATATCTCGATTTTGAGATGGGTGCATCGTGCGAACCAGCGTGGAGAAGCACGACCGCTTTCTCTAACCCAGCCACAGAACCGGGTGCCCCATATCTCGATTTTGAGATGTGGGCATCGTGCGAAGCACGACCGCTTTCACTAACCCAGCGAAAACCGCGATTCCTCATCACGTCATCGCAGCCAAAGCGACCAAAGCGTATCCACGGACGCATGGGTGATCGCCGACGCACCCACTCTCCGCTCCTGACGCCAGGCCCGTCCATAGAAAATCCCGGCCAGAGCAGCAAGCACAACGTATCTCCAGTTGAAGTGCACTGCCCGCTTATTAAAATGCGAGAGCCCGAAGAGAACCGCAGTCGTCAGCAGCGCCCACCATCGCCCAAGCCGCCGCTCCAGAAGGTTCTGCATCCATCCGCGAAAGAAGAGCTCCTCGGGAACTGCAATGAAGAAAAACGTGAAGATCCACCCCAGCACAACGTGAGACAACATTGGAAGGGAAGCGTGGAAGTGCAGAAAGCCAAGCCAGAGTCCAAGCAAGATAGCGAGAGGAGCATACATCGCAAGCTCGCGCCCGCCAATCCGCAGATCCGACAGCCGAAGGCGCAAGTCGAAGCCGACACCCTCCAGCCTGCGAATCGCGAGAAAGCCGTAGATCCCCGCATCCAGCAGCAGCATCTTGTTGAACACACCAAGGTGAGGCGGCCACGCCGGCTCAAACCAGCGCAAATCCACCGCAAGACCAAGAACAGCAAGGACAAGAAAGTCGCGCCAATTCCCGCGTTGTGTTGTATCTGCAACGCCAGCTCGATAAAGCAACCAACTGATCATCACAGGCAGCAGCAGGTAGAGGGCAAACCAGCCCCACCGAAATTGCCCATAAGAGATCGCAACCATCGCGTACGGGACACACAGCACTGCCGGTCGAACGATACGGACGGCAGCGGGCAAGCGCTCTGCGGCCTGAACGTTGAGCGGCCAGAACGCCGCAAACAAAAACGGCAGGAGCGTAAGCACCGCTGCAACAACGACCGCCGCGTGGATTGGGTACCCGAGCATCCACTTTCAGAATAGCGCCCCGCTTCGAATCAGCTTGACTCCTAACGATGCGCCCACGACTCATCGCAAAGGTAAACTCAACATGTGGCCTCCACATACACCCTCAAGCAGCGCATTATTCTCGCCATCGTTCCTCGGATTGCGAGCATCGTCGCCCTGGGTCTCGGTGCCACTCTCCGCTACGAACATGTCTGCGAACCCGGTGCCGCCGTCGGCTTCGATGTCCCGGCGCCCGCCATCTACGCCTTCTGGCACCGCTGCCTGCTCGCCGGCATATGGCCTTTCCGCAAACAAGGAGTTACCCTCCTCATCAGCCAAAGCTTCGACGGAGAGCTGATCGCCCGCACCGCAGACCACATGGGCTTTCTCTCCGTCCGCGGCTCCAGCTCCCGAGACGGCGCCCCCGGCCTCCGCAACCTCCAACGCGCCTACCTTGCGGGACATTACTGCGCCATCACCGCTGATGGCCCCCGAGGCCCTGCGCTGGTGGCAAAGCCCGGCGTCGCCCACCTCGCCCAACTCGTCAACACCACCGTAAACACCTGCTATATTCATCCCCACCGCGCCTGGCAGCTCCGCTCCTGGGACCGCTTCTTGATCCCCAAACCCTTTTCCCGTGTCACCGTCGCCTGGACCCGCCCCGTCCCCCCGGACCTGCCCTCCGTTCAGGCCGCGCTCGATCGTTCCGTCGAATTGGCTCAATCAACGAAAATATAGTTGAGGAAAGAGGAAAATTTTCGACAGCAGAAATCGACCACACAAATCACCACGATCACACCACGTTTCACCATCCAAAACACCACAAATTACCATCGAAAATTGACCTGATTTGCGCGTATCTGACTTTAATTTCGACCTCCCCGAAGAGCTGATCGCCCAGTCCCCACCGGCGATTCGTGGCTCCAGCCGCATGCTCGTCTTCGACCGCGCCGCCGGAACCTACCAGGACAATTTTTTTCGCAATCTACCCGAAATCCTACGTCCCGGCGATCTCTTAATCCTCAACGACAGCCGCGTAATCCCAGCCCGCCTCTACGCAACCCGTGCCGGCCTGCACACCCAGCACAACTCCCCCGACCCAACTGGTCGCATAGAAGTCTTGCTAACCCAGCAACTTGCCGAAAACGACTGGAGCGCCCTCGTCCGCCCCAGCCGCAAAGTTCAACCCGGCGAACACCTGCTCTTCCACGCCCCCAACGAAACCAACCCCGTCCTGGAGGCCGAAGTCCTCACCACCGGAGAGTTCGGCGAACGCACATTGCAATTTTCGCCAACGCCCGATTTCCACGCTATCCTCAACAAAATCGGCCACATGCCCCTTCCACCCTACATCCACCGCGACGACAACCCAGAAGACCGCGACCGCTATCAGACCGTCTTCTCCCACGAAGCAGGCTCTGCCGCCGCCCCTACTGCCGGCCTTCACTTTACGCCAGAAATCCTCAATAAACTCAAACAAAACGCCGTGCAGATCGAGACCATTACCCTCCACGTTGGCCTGGGAACTTTCCAACCCGTCCGCGCAGAAAGGTTAGAAGATATAAGTCTTCATGCCGAACACTACACCCTTCCTCCAGCGACCGCCAAAGCTATCAACATCGCGCTGCAAGCGGGAAAGCGCATCATCGCCGTCGGCACTACGACGACTCGAACGCTCGAACACTGCGCCCAAATAGCTGAAGGTAAGCCTCTGACAGCCCATTCCAGCCAAACCAGCATCTTCCTTAGTCCCGGGCACAAATTCCAGATTGTCAGCGGCCTTCTCACCAATTTCCACCTCCCAAAATCCACCCTCCTCATGCTGGTCAGCGCCTTCGCCGGAAGGGAATCCGGCAGGGAGCGGGTGTTGGCCGCTTATGCCCACGCGGTTCGCCAAAAGTACAGTTTTTTCAGCTACGGCGACTGCATGCTTCTGCTTTAGATTCAATCAGATTTGTCTCCATAATTCGCGGACCGCACTTTTACCTCTCCCCGACGCGCTACCATCAGAAAGCCATGGCACAAGCACCCGATCTGTCCACCGCGTCCAACGCAAAGCCTCCTATCTACCTGCTCGACAGCATGGCGTTCATCTTCCGCGCCTACCACGCGATGCAGCGCCAGCGGCCCATGTCCACGCGCACTGGCATCCCGACGGCCGCAACCTACGTGTTCGTCAACATGATCAATAAGCTTCGCAAGGACTTCCAGCCCGAATACCTGGCGGCGATCTACGACGTCGGAGCGCCGGTACACCGCAACGAACTAGCCACGCAGCTAAAGGATGTCCAGAAGTTCAACATCAAGACCCAGGCCTTCGAGGCCGTGGAATACGCCGGTTACAAGGCGAATCGTACCGAGACTCCGCCTGACCTCATCCAGCAGCAGCCCTACATTCGCCGTGCTCTTGAGGCCTTCCGCATTCCGATCCTCTACTACGAGGGCTTCGAGGCGGACGATGTCATCGGCACCCTCTCCTGCAAGCTCTCCGCGCTCGGTCACAAAGTCTACGTCGTCTCCTCCGACAAGGACATGATGCAACTCGTCAACGACGACGTAGTCATCCTGAATCCCACGAAGGACAATCTCATTCTCGACCGCGCCGGCGTCGAACAAAACCTCGGGGTCCCTCCTGAGCGTGTTGTCGACGTCATGGCCCTGCGCGGAGACTCGATCGACAATATCCCCGGCGCGCCTGGCATCGGCGACAAAGGCTCTGTCGAACTGATTCAGCAGTTCGGCTCTGTCGAGGCCGCCCTTGATCGTGCCGACGAGGTCAAGAGGAAGACCTACCGCGAATCGCTCCAGAACAACCGTGAGAATATCCTGCTCTCGAAGCAACTCGTCACTATTCACACCAGTGTCCCGATCGAGTATTCGCTCGATGCTATGCGCACCCAGCCTCCTGACAACGCCGCCTGCCGCGAGCTTTTCAGCGAGCTTGAGTTCACGACTCTGCTCAAGGAGCTAGCTCCGGCGATCGATAACACCGCCATCGCCTATAACCTCAAGCCAACTTCAGCGGAGATCGCCCAACTCCTCGCCGAAGCTCGCAATCTGAATCCAAACACGCGGCTACCTCGCGGACTGGCCGTCTTCCTCGCAGAAGACGCCCGGGCTGTCGCGGAGGAGATCGCCGTCGAATCCAACTCGGAAGCCACTGATGCTGAGCCTGCCGCCGTCGAGAATATGAATCTCTTCGGCACGCCACCCGACCCGAAGATCCCGTTCACTGAAGCGGCAGCGCCCGATGCGGCCTGCACCCTTGGGCTGGCCGTTGCAGATTATGCAGCGCTCGAGGCGAATCTCGACGATTCTGGCGTACGCGAGGCCCTCGCCGATGCGAAGCTTCCTAAGGACCTTCACGACCTGAAGGCCGTTCTGCGTGCGCTCGCGCCGCACAACGTTGCGCTGGCAGGTGTGCGCGATGATGTCATGCTGCTCAGCTATCTCGTCAATCCAACGCACGGCTCACACACTCTGCCCGATATCGCCGCGCGCACGACTAGCCGGGCGCTCACGCACCAGCCCACGAAAGATAATCCTGCTGACCCCAAACGATTACCTGAGGCCGCTGCGGCGATCGTCCGCCTCGCTTCTGCGCTAGGGAGGCAGATCGCCGAGGCAGGCTCTTTCGAACACCACATCGTAAAAGACGACCCGAGTCTGGGCGGCGCTATGACGAAGGAGATGCTCTTCGCGGAGCCGGTCACTGCCAACGCCGTGGGCGCATCACCTCTGGTCGACGTCTATAACACCATCGATAAACCACTTGTGCCGGTCCTTCTGCGGATGGAACAGGTTGGTGTCCGTATCGATTCCACTGTGTTGGGTGAGATGTCGGATCGTCTTGCCGTCGAAATCGACGACCTCGCTGAGCGGATCTATGCCCAGGCTGGCGCCGCAATGGGGGCTGAGTCCGGGCATCGCTTCAACATCAACTCTCCGAAACAGCTGGGCGATGTCCTCTTCAACAAGATGCTCCTGCCTAAGCCGATGAAATACGGCAAAGGCAAAGTGGTATCGACGGCGCAAGATGTTCTGGAGGAGCTCGCAGAACAACATCAGGTGCCCGCGCTAGTACTTGAATACCGTCAATTCTCCAAGCTCAAGTCCACCTATCTGGACTCCCTTCCTCAGCTCGTCGACGCTCAAGGTCGAGTTCATACGACATTCAATCAGGTAGGAACTGCGACGGGGCGTCT
>JAOAPF010000405.1 GCA_025462755.1 Edaphobacter sp. | reverse complement strand
GCGGGCGCCGATCGCAGTACGCGCTGTTGTCACCAGACGCCCGTCTCGTTGCGGTCCGCGCGAGGGCATCGCGGGATGCGTGGGGCACGGGTTAAGCCGGCTGAGGTTCCGGCTGGCGGACGGAGCGCTCGTCGGCGCTAGGGCCCCAGCTTGACGGCACAGGAACGTCGAGCAGGCGCAGGTAGACGCAGAACTGGCCGCGGTGTTGATACCAGTGGTTGAGCATGATATTGCGAAGGAAGGCGACGCGCGGCATGGCTGCGATCTCCTGATCGCCGGCGACGATGCGCCAGGTTGCGTTCATGGCGGCGTCATCGAAGCCGGGCAGGACCTCGCGCACGGTGGCGACGCTCTGGTCGAAGGCGTCGAGGACCTCCTGCACGGTTGCGGGTTGGGGGAATTGGAAGTCTGGCGGCGGGATCTGGTTCTTCTGAGCGCCGCGGACGACTCCTCCGGGCACGAAGGCGAGGTGGTATGCCAGTTGCCCAGCGGTCAAGGACCGGGGGTGAGGCTTCCAGGTGAGCTTGTTGTTGGGAAGGCGCTCGAGGAACTTCCGCGTGACGGGGGCCTGAGCTTCAAATTCTGCGAGTAAGGATTGTGCGAAGGGCATGTGTTCTCCTTTCGGGTTTGTGTGCTTTAGGCGGATTAGGGGCCGGGAGGACAGTTGACTGGATAGTGATGCAAGAGCTGCCTCTGCCCGGAGCTGCTATTTGCGCGAGGCCTCGGCATGTTTGCGGACGCGGTCGTGCATCGAGGCCCACCCTTTGTTCATCCCGGCCTTCTGTTCGTCGGGAACGAAGCCTAGCGCGGTGTGCCGGAAGGTGATCAAGGTTCCACCGTCTGCTTCTGTCAGACGATATTGCACGTTGGAGACGAAGGGGAAAGAGGCGAACAGTGGACCAGCGAATTCAAGCAGCGTGGGCCGCACGATGGCTTTGACGTTGGCCCAGAAATGCCCGTTGCCTTCGCCCAGGTCGCGGTACCATCTTCCACCGGGCCAGGGTTCGATCTTCATGTTGAGCGATTTGCCGTCCGGTGTCTGGTTGCCGGGGCCCAGTTGCTCGAGCAGCGCGGCAAAGGTTACATCCAGGGGTGCCTGGACGTGGATTTCCTGGTTAATGGTCAGCGTCAGGTTTTCGAGGGTCTGTTCGGTAGCAATCATCGGTTCTCCTTAAAGTTCGGGGTTGGGGAATTCGAATTTGTTGAGCCTTGGCGGACTGTCGCTTCCGCGAGTTCCTTCACTCGATTCAACTGGTGCTGCCAGTAACGCTCGAAGGTTCCGGCCCACTCGTGGAGAGGGCGTATGGCTTCGGCGTTGGTGCGGTAGAGCTTCTGGCGGCCCTGGCAGCGCATTCGAACCAGCCCGACGTTGCGCAGCACGCGCAGGTGCTTGGAGACGGAAGGCTGCTCCAGACCGAGGGCTGCCACGATGTCCCCGACGGGCCGCTCGGCTCCGGCGAGATAGGTCAGGATTTCCCGCCGGCGGGGCTCAGCAACGGCGTTGAACGAATCGGAGGTGGTGCTCGCTCTCGCCATGACGAAAACATTACATGCCTATATGGGAATATGTCAAGTGTTTTGCCTGACTGCCGCATAAAGCTGAGAGCTAGTAGCCAGCCGCCAACGATGGGCTCGTCGCGACCAGTGCCGGCGGCCTGGCGCCCTTGATCACGAGCCATAGCATGAACGCCAGCTCCGCGAAGAGCGCAGGCTGGGAGAGGAGAAACACCTTACCTTCATATTGCGGAAACAGTACGCCGGTAAAACTCAGGATGACGTAGGCGAAGCCGTTGATGGCGAGCCAGACGGCAAGAAAGCGCGGCAGGAAGTGCGACTTGTACACAAGCATCGCTAACGGAAGAAGCCATAGGCCCCAAAGGATCTCCGCGGCGGTGTTTTGATGGTCGTGCAGACGGAGGAGCAGCATGATCAGCGCGTCGCGCTGAGGTTTGTCGAATACGGACAGGAAGTCAGGGCCCCGCGCGATCATCAGGGCGCCTGCGTCGCTCACGACGTTGACGAAGTAGATGAGGGATGGCATTACACCGCCGAGGATCACCACAAGCACAGCGAGGTATTGGTCGACTCCGCTGAACAACCGGTAAAGGGCGAGCGCGAGGAAGATCAGGGTGACCGCGCCAACCAGGTCGGCAACGATGCCGAAACGGAAGAGCCACTGGTGGGCGGCGATGTTGTTAGCCGTCGCAGTCGCGTTTCCGTGCACGAACAGTTTGCTGGGAATGTAGATGAGGCGCAGTGGGCCGAGAACGCAAAGGAGCAGGTACCAGAGTCCGGCGACTCTCCCTGGGTTGTGGGTTGAGCTCATGTTCCCTCCTTGTTGTAAAAGGGCCCGTGTGTGATGATCCAGCAGTAGATACGGCGAAGAGTGTCAAAATGTTCGCCACATGACGATCGCGATGCGCTCACAAAGCGTGGCAACGGGTGTCGGTCCGACTCCGGTCGTGCGGTGGGCTATTGGGACACAATCGTGTCGAACTGACTTCTATCCCCGGTTGGTTCGACTGGGTGGATAAAAACCCGGAATGCTTTGGAAGTGTCGGTCTCCGATAGCCTTAGTTCACAGCTGGGACCGAATTGGGACCGAATGATGTTCGTGGGTTATGGTCCATTGTCCATCGATCTTGCGCAGGCCGACCGTCAGGCGAAAATCCAAGGTTTCATGCTCTCCGTTGGGCCAGGACCAGCGCAACGCATCGTCGCGACGACAAAAGCGACATCCCTGCCTGCAGTGATACTCATTTCAGTAATGTCGAAGGGGATCGGATCGTTAGACCAAGAAAAGAACAAATCCCACGTCTCCTTGTAGGCTTCGATTCCCCTGGATTGAAACGGTGGCGGAACATCGAACATCACGATGTCCGACGAGTGGTTTTGGAGAATCCCCGCAAAATCTCTACGACGAACGGCGGCGGTCCAAGATTCAATGACCTCGCGAATCGCCGCGTCGTCTTCTGCGCTTTTCTGCCTCTCATCCATCCGAAATTCCTCCAGGTTGCCTCGCGACGGGAAGTACGGTCTTCACTCCGAATCTGTCTGACCGACTCCTCAGCGGCACGCTTCGCCTGAGATTTGTTCTGCGTTACATCGAGCCTGATATCTGCATGGCTGGATCGTGGCATTGGATGGCAGGGGCGGCTGATTTTTTTGTGGCGACGGTTTTGTTGTGGGTTGTGTTGCTGGCCACGGGCGCGCTCTTCATTTCTTTGACGAGGGTGACGAGGCGAGTGAAGCCTTGCTCGCGGGCGGCTTTGTTGGCGGGGGAGGCGTCGGGGGCTTCGCCGGCGCGCATGAAGCCGTGGCCTGCGCCGTCGTAGGTTACGGGTTCGTATTTTTTGCCTGCGGCCTTCATGGCTTCGGTGGTGGCGGGGATGGTGGCGCCAATGCGGGCGTCGTTGCCGGCGTAGAAGCCGTAGACGGGCGCGGTGATGGTGGTGACGTCAGACGGGCCGGGGCCGTAGAAGACGAAGGCGGCGGAGAGGTCTTTGCGATGGGTGGCGAAGGCAAAGGATTTTCCGCCGCCCCAGCAGAAGCCGACGGTGGCGATCTTTCCGTTGCCGGCGGGAATCTTCTTGCCGTAGTCGGCGGCGGAGTCGAGGTCTGCGGTGACGACAGCCGGGTCGAGGCCGGAGACGGCTTTGGTGGTGGCGTCCATGCTGGGGAAGGAATCAGACGCGCCGTTGTTGGGGCCAAAGCCGGTGAGGAGGTCGGGCGCGACGACGATGAAGCCCTGCGCGGCGAGTTCGTCGGCCATTTCTTTGGCCCAGTCGCTGAGGCCGAAGATCTCGTGGATAAGGATGATGACGGGGGCTTTGGTCTTGACCTCGGGGTAGACGACGAAGGCCTGGACGGTGCGGTCGCCGTGCTTGAGGTTAATGTACTCGTGGTGGCGGGGTGAGGCGTCGAGGCGGGCTTTGGCCCAGTCCTGCGCGTGGAGGGGAGCGGTGGCGAGGGGGAGGAGCAGTAGGGCGGCGAGGAGCTTGACGGCGCTGGGCAGAGTTATCGGCGTGGATATCGGCAGGGTTATCTTCATGGGGAGGAGTCTAGTACGAAGCGTGCGGGGGCGACAAGATGGCGGGGACGATTTTTTTTTGGCGGCGACTGGATTTGCATCCAACAGGGGCGACACTGGATTGGTGAGGTGCGAGTTTTGCCGGTGGGAGGAAAAGTATGAGGGCGATGTGCGGATTTGGATGGGTACTTTATGTGTGGTTGTTGAGCGGCGTGGTTGCTTGTGCCCAGGGCGCGATCGAGGTTGATACGGATCACGATGGTTTGAGCGATGTGCGGGAGCAGATGCTGCTGGAGAAGTTTGTGCCGCGATTTCAGGTGAGCGGGAAGGACTGCGCGGTGATGCCGGCACTGTTTGAAGAGGGAGTTGTGAAACCGACCGTTATGGAGCGGGATGGGACGATCTATGGGCAGGTGACTCCGCGAAAGACGAGTAAGGGCGGGGATGCTGTGGTGGAGGTTCACTTCTACGATCTTTGGAGTGTGGACTGCGGGCGGCTGGGACATCCGCTGGACGCAGAGCATGTGTCGGTGCTGCTGCGGGCTGCGGCGATGGATAGTCCGGTGGAGGACTGGAGAGCGGTGTACTGGTTTGCGGCGGCGCACGAGGCGACGGTGTGCGATGCGAGTGAGGTTGCGGCGGCGAAGGTTCTGGATGCGGAGAAGCAGGGTGCGACGGTGTGGCTCTCTGCCGGGAAGCATGGTGCGTTTTTGAGTGAGGCGATCTGCACGCAGGGGTGCGGGGGCGACCGTTGTACGGAGATGTCTCCTCTGGAGGTGATGCGGGTGATCAATCTGGGTGAGCCGGGTGCTGCGATGCATGGTGCGGTATGGGCGGGGTCGTCGGCGTGGCCGCTGGCAGCGAAGATGCAGAGCGATTTCTCGGCGGCGGCGATTGCAAGACTCGAGCAGGGCGGAGGCGTTCCGGTGGAGATGAATGGAGCGCATGGGTCGGTGAAGGGAACGATTTATGTGGCGAATTCGGTCGCGAATGGTGTTGGAACAAGCGGGACAAATACGGCGGACGCATTGAATACCGCCGATGTGAAGACGGAGGGTGCTCTGACAAAGAGTGCGAAGGCTACGGGTGGGGCGTTGAAGAAATCGACTAAGGCGGTGGGGCGGTTTCTCCATTTGACTGGGAATGAGAGGAAGGAAGACAGCACGCCGCGCCTTTTCTAAGAAGGGCCGGAACTTTGTGGCGGAAAGGGTTGAACGATATAGCTGACAGGGAGTGCTTCGGGATCCTTCCCCTTCGGCTACGCTCAGGGTCAAGATGACGGCATGTGTGAGAGTTGATGAAGCTCTTATACTTTGCGCATGGTGAAGTTTCATCTGCGGGTTGCGACGAGAGAAGATGTCGCGGGGATTCGTGGGCTAATTGATGCTTCGGTGCGGGGCTTGCAGGCTGGGGACTATTCGGCGGCGCAAATTGAGGGGGCGCTGGCTACGGTGTTCACGGTGGACAGCCAGTTGATTGCGGATGGGACTTATTTTCTGGCGTTCGCTGCGGATGGGGAACTGGCAGGGTGCGGCGGGTGGAGTTTTCGGAAGACGCTGTATGGCGGGGACCATCAGATTGAGAAGATTGCTCCGGAGAGGCTGGACCCGGTGGTGGATGCGGCGAAGGTTCGTGCGATCTTTGTGCATCCGAAGTTTGCGCGGATGGGGTTGGGGAGTTTGATTTTGGCGGCTGCCGAGGACGCGGCGGTGGAGCAGGGATTCAGGCGGTTTGAGATGGGGAGTACGTTGACCGGGGTGACGCTTTATGCGTTGAAGGGATATCGCGAGGTGGGCAGGGTTTTGGTTCCGGTGCGTGGGGGCGAGGAGATTGAAGTGGTGAGGATGGTGAAGGAGGCTCACGATTCTTATTAATGGCTAGTGTCCTGAGTCTGAAGTTCGTCGCAGTTCGTTTCGACATTCCGACGCGAGCCAGAGAAACAGCAGATTCCTCCACTCCGCGACGCTCCGTTCGCAATGACAACTTGTGTCACCAGGGGTGAGAGAGATGCAAGTTCGGCGGGATGGCGGCTGTTGCTGAGAGCGGGCTTGCGTGTAGTCTTCAGGTGGACGGAGGCTGACTGATGGTAGAGATGCCGATGATTGCGAAGGGTGCGGAGGACTTGTATTTGCTGCCGGGGATGTCGAAATCGTCATGGGCTGGTGGCGGGGGCGACGGGGACGGGGAAGACGGTTACGTTGCAGGTGATGGCGGAGGCGTTGAGCTCGATTGGCGTGCCGGTGTTTGCGGCGGATGTGAAGGGGGATTTGTCCGGGATATCGCAGGCGGGGAAGAGTTCGCCTAAGTTCGATGCTCGGGTTGCAGCACTGGGGCTGGGTGAGTGGAGCTTTGCGGGATCCCCGGTGGTGTTCTGGGATGTGTTTGAGAAGCAGGGGCATCCGGTGCGGGCTACGGTGAGCGAGATGGGGCCGCTGCTGTTGAGCCGGATTCTGAATTTGAACGATACGCAGACTGGTGTGTTGACGCTGGTGTTCAAGATCGCTGATGACGGCGGGTTGCTGCTGCTGGACATGAAGGACCTGCAGGCTATGTTGCGGCACGTGGGGGACAATTCGAGGGAGTATCAGACGCAGTATGGGAATATCTCGGCGGCGAGTATCGGAGCGATTCAGCGGGGGCTAGTGGCTCTGGGACAGCAGGGTGGAGATCTGTTCTTTGGGGAGCCGGCGCTGAACATTGAGGACCTGTTGCAGACGGATGCTAAGGGACACGGGGTGGTGAATATTCTGGCGGCGGATCAGTTGCTGCAGTCGCCGCAACTTTATGCGACGTTTCTGCTTTGGCTGATGAGTGAGCTCTTTGAGAAGCTGCCGGAGGTTGGCGATCTGGAGAAGCCGAAGCTGGTTTTCTTTTTTGACGAGGCTCATCTTTTATTTAATGATTTGCCTTCGGTTTTGCAGAACCGGATTGAGCAGGTGGTGCGGTTGATTCGGTCGAAGGGGGTGGGTGTGTTCTTCGTGACGCAGAACCCGATCGATGTGCCGGATACGGTGCTGGGCCAGTTGGGCAACCGGGTGCAGCATGCGTTGCGGGCGTTTTCGCCGAAGGATCAGAAGGCGGTGAAGGCGGCGGCGCAGACGTTCAGGGCGAATCCAAAGGTGAATGTGGAGGCGGTGATTACGGAGATGGGTGTGGGGGAGGCGCTGGTTTCGTTTCTGGATGATAAGGGGATTCCGGGGATGGTGGAGCGGGCGATGGTGATGCCTCCGCATAGCCAGATTGGGCCGATTACGCCGGAGCAGAGGGCGGCTATTATCAAGAGCTCGGTGGTGGCGGGGGTGTATGAGACGGTGGCGGATCGGGAGTCGGCGTATGAGAAGTTGAAGGGGAAGGTGGCGGCTTCGGGGGTTGGTGCTGGGGCTGCTGCTGGAACTGAGGCTGGGGCTGCTGCCCCTGCCCCTGCGGGTGGGGTCGCGGGGTCGTCGGGTAGTGGGTGGTTGGAGTCTGCGGGGGCGGCGCTTGGTGGAGTGCTGGGTTCCGGTGGTTCGCGGCGTGGAGACACGGTAGTGCAAGCGATGGTGAAGAGTGCGGCGCGGACGATGGGGAGTACCGTTGGGCGGCAGATTATTCGTGGTGTGCTGGGGTCGTTGCTGGGCGGGTCTTCTTCGAGGCGATAGGCGAGTTCGGAGATAGATGGTTGGGTCACCCATTCTTCGCACACCTCCGCTAGGGTGCGAAGAATGAGTGATTGGCTGCTAGATGACCTTGAGCAAGAGCAGGATGAGGACGATGGTGAGGATGAGGCTGATGCCTCCACCGCCGTAGTAGCCAAGTCCGGGTCCCATGCGATAACCACCAAAGCCGAACACAAGAATCAGAACGATCAGAAGGATAAGCATTATTTGTTCTCCGTACGGCGAAGATTCGCCATGTAGACGTGTGATGCGGATTTTGTTACAAACGCAATAAAATTTGTTTTCCGCCGGGTTGCCTGAGTCTGCGCAATTTCGTGGGATGCCCGCCGCCGGGGCTTCCGTGTGAGTAAGTGGTTCATGGGCAAGCAGTCGCGGATGTTGGGCGATTTGCGTGTGGCCGTTGGGTAGCCGACACAGGGGATCGATGGCGGAAACACAATTCCGAGATACCGAAGTGGATGAGACTAACAAGGGTGGATCATAAAGTGTTGCAATCGCCTTCAGGTTTTTCACGTGGGAAGGCGCGATGTTAGGGTGAATCGCAGTGCATTCCCGGAAGATAACTGGAGCGGCCTTTGCTAACGAATGAAGCACTCGAGGTTCTGGCGTTGCGGCCTGGGGCGAGCTCGGTTGAGATCAAGCAAGCCTACCGCGATCTGGTGAAGGTGTGGCATCCGGATCGCTTTGGGAGCGCCCCGCGCTTGCGGGAAAAGGCAGAGGACAAGCTTAAGCAGATCAATGAGGCTTACCTGGTGCTGCAGTCTGATCGAACGGGTGGAATGAACGAGCCGGATGTGGCTTCAGATCCAATGCTCGGCGGTGCGGCAGGGCGTTGGAATTCTTCCTCTGCGCCGCGGGCGCATGCGAGGAGGCGCAGGAGAGGAAACGGAATTTCCGGGGGCTTTGGCTGGCTTTACGGTTGTGTGGGGATTGTGCTGGGGTTGATGGCGGCGTACGTGGCGATTGAGCATGGTGAGCATGGGACGATGCGGAGTGCAAGGCCGGCTTCCGCATCGATGCAGCCGGCCGAGGTTTCGAAGCAGCAGGCAGCTGCGATCTCAGCTGTGCAGATGGCGGGAGGAGGAGCGGTTGCCGCGGATGGTGTTGACTCTGCGGAGTTGCCGGAGCGCAGCGTTGCGGCGAAGGATTCCGGCGGTTCGAAGCCGGCTGGTTCGCCGCCGTTTCAGGTACGCCTGCTGTCAAATGCGGAGATGGCCCTGTTGGGATCGGCGTGTTCGAGGCAGGAGGAGTTGGCGGACCGGACGGCGTATCAGACCTGTGTGAAGGCGCAGCTGGATGTGATTGCGGATGCTCGCGGGGGGCCGGACTTGAGTGGTTTGAGTGGGGCGGAGCGTGAATCGATTGAGAGCGTTTGCGCTGAGGCTAAACGCCTGCATGGGACGGATGGCTATCACCTCTGCTTGATTAGTCAGATGGCTGCGTTGGCGGCGGAGCCTGCGCGGCCTGACTTGTCGGGGCTCAGTGAGGGGGATCGCGGTTCGATTGAGTCGGCTTGCAGGAACGCGAAGTATCAGGAGGGGCCGGCGTCGTATGAACGCTGCCGCGCGGGTCTGGTTGAGCTTTTGGCAAAGTCGAAATAGCGGGGTGGATCAAGATTACCTGGGCGTCAGTTGACTCTTAAGTCCTTCCCAATCCGAGCGGACGATCCGCGAAGCTGACCACTAGCCCCGGCGTAGAGCCCATCCCCACGATAGGCGCGGTGAAGCTTCGCCGATCATGGGGCACCCCTCGATGGACGTGGGTCAAGCTTTTTCGTCGGGCTCGGCGAGCAGATCGCTGAGTTGGTTGAGTCTGCGTTGCCACAGAGTGCGGTGATCGCGGATCCATTGCTCAAAGGCGGAGAAGCCTTTGGGATCGATGCGGCAGGTGCGTACCCGGCCCAGCTTTTCGGTGTGCACGAGGGCGCTTTCTTCGAGAATCTGGAGGTGTTGCGCTACGGCGGTGAGGGTGATGTCGAGGGGTGCTGCGAGGGCGGAGACGGAAAGGGGTCCGTGGCTTAGTCTGTCCAGGATCGCTCGACGGGTGGGATCGCCGAGAGCGTGAAAGAGGCGGTCGAAATCGATAGCGGGTTTGATCTCAGGACGGGGTTTTAGACTGATCTTTGGACTGGGCATCGCCCGGGCCCTTTCCGGCTGTTTGGCCTGCTATTGCGATAGTTCCGCTGCCACTTTGTCGAGAAGCGTGCGCCATCCGACTTCGCGGATCTGCGGGCCGTCGGCGCCCTCGAAAAAGGCTCCCTGATGGGTGCAGATGAGATCGGTTCCGTGGTCCGTGGGGACGAGTTCGACTGTGACCAGAGAGGCCGAGATGGGTTTGTTGGCGATGGCCATGGTGGAGGCGGAGACGATGCGGCGGTTCGGTACGATCGCCTGATAGGTGCCTTGATTGGTTACCTCGACACCTTGGAACGGGGTGCCCTCTTTGAAACGGTAGCGCAGGCGTTCGGTGCCGCCTATGCGGAAGTCGGAGGTGAACTCTTCGACTGTGTGCATCTCTCCTTCCGCGAACCAGCGGCGCTTTCTGGTGGGGTCGGCGAAGGCGGCGAAGACACGCTCCGGAGATTTGGGGAAGCTGCGCTCGATGACGAAGGTGCTGTGAATGGCTAGTTGTTGGTCGGTTGGCTGTTCGATTTGGGATTTCATGGCCGGGGTCCTTTCTGTATTAGTGAAGTTGCAGCTTCAGTATTGACAACCTGGTTTTAATTGTCAAGTGAAAACTTCAGTAATCGAGAAAGGCAAGTGTAGACGCTAGGCAGAGAGAGAGAGAGAGAGAGAGAGAGAGAGAGAGAGAGAGAGAGACGAGCCGGCTATTGTTTTGCTGGAAGCTGGGTTGTCAGGCCGAGCGCTTCGATGACGGCTGGGGCGGGAGTGGTTTGGCCGTCTTTTTTTGTGACCGCTCCGAAGTTGTCCTGGTAGTCCCACATGGCCCAGCCGAGGTGATGCTTTTCGAGCATGGTTCGCATGTCTTTTAGCCACTGGGCTCGGGCCGCTGAGTCGGCGTAGGGGCGATGCACGCCGAACTCGCCGACGTAGACGGGGGCGTGATGAAGTTGGGACCAACGCTCCGCGAACGAGAGAGTGATGTCGATGCGATGTGCGTCCCATCGAGCGAGGCCGTACTGCTGAACGAAGAACTGTCCGGAGAGTGTGGGCTCCTGGTCGAGGTTTTTTGCGATGTTTTCGGGGGTGGAGGGGTAGGGGACGTTGCGCAGGGGCTGGACGGCTGGGTCGGTCCAGGTGGCTCCCTGGTGGGTGAAGGCGAAGGGCTCGTAGTCGTGGAAGGTGTAGATGATGTTCAGAAGGGCGAGGGGCTGGAGGGGCAGGAGATCTTCGAGGCCGGACCATCTTGCTCCGCAGGCGATGATGGTGTTGTTGGGGGCGGCGCTGCGAATTTGTTCGGCGATGAGGGATTGGATGCCTTGCCAGCGGTAGCGGTCGGGTTGCTCGGGTTCGTTCATGATCTCGAAGAAGATGAAGTCGGGATCGAACGAGGCGAAGTGAGTTGCGAGAGAGCGCCAGAGCATGGCGAAGCGTTGGATGGACTCGTCTCCCTGGAGTAAGGACTGCTTGTAGCGGGTTTGAGGGTGCAGGTCGATGACGACGCCGAGCTTTTGTTCGATTGCGAGTTTAACGATGGAATCGAGTTCTTCGATGAAGGCGATGCCGTTGGGTTGTTTGCGCTGCCAGGCGAGGAGAGGTTCGGCGTCGATGCTGAGGCGGATGTGGTCGAAGCCGAGTTGGTGGATGAGGCGGATGTCGTCGGGGGTGGTGAAGGTGCGGAGGCGCTGGACGGAGTAGTCGCTGGATTGCGCGAACCAGTCGCTCGTGTTGATGCCGCGGCGGAGATGTTGGGCGCGCTGAAAGGCCAGGTTATCGGTATTTTGGGCGGAGGTGCGGGCGGATGCCAAGAGGGCTGGGAAGAGGATGGTTGCGAGCAGACGGTGTGAGAGGGGCATGCGTGATTGTCCTGCGAGCCCGGGCTGGAGACAAGTGTCGTACGCAGGATCTGTGAAAGACGGTTCGCGCTTTGCGCGAATGCCCACATCTCAGAATCGAGATATGGGGCACCCGATTGTGCGGGTTCAATTCAGGGGGGCCACCTGCGATTACAAAAATTGCGGGGGGACCGCGTCGAAACAGGTGGCGCTTGCATCGGAGTTTGACAGAAGATTTGATTGCCAATGCGCTTTCGGGAGGGTGACGGGGATGACTCAGACTGACGTACAGACTTCTGGAGGTGTTACGCAATTGATGGGGACGCGGGGTTCCCCGTTGGCGTATGCGATTCGCGACTTTCTGCAACGCAGTGATGTGCCGTTTGAGTGGATTGAATTGACTTCGGATGAAGAGGCGCGAGAGAAGGCGAAAGTGAGCGGTCTGCGCGATGGGCGGCTTCCGGTTTGCGTGCTTCCGGACGGAACCCGATTGGAGTGCCCGACGATTCGCGAGATCATCGAAAGGCTGGGCTGGTTCCACGATCCTTCGCGGAAGGAGTACGATCTTGCGATTCTTGGTGGCGGGCCAGCGGGTTTGAGTGCCGCGGTGTATGGGGCTTCGGAAGGACTGAAGACGGTGCTGATTGAGCGCTGGGTTGTGGGGGGACAGGCGGGGACGACTTCGAAGATTGAGAACTATCTTGGGTTTCCGGAGGGGATCAGCGGGGCGGATCTGGCGCAGCGAGCCCGCGACCAGGCTTGCAAATTTGGGGCGGAGATTCTGCTTCTGCGGGAGGGGGTGCGGGCGGATTTTGGCACCGGCAAGTTTGTGGGCTATCTGGCCGATGGCACGAAGATTGTGATGCATGCTGGTGTCTGTGCGACCGGGATGGAGTATCGGAGGCTGGGTTTGCCGAATGAAGAAGGCCTTTACGGCGCTGGCGTCTACTATGGCGCGGGGGTGAGCGAGGCCTCGCTTTGTATCAACGAGGATGTGTACGTGGTGGGTGGCGGCAACTCCGCCGGGCAAGCTGCTTTGCACTTTGCACACTTTGCACGGAAGGTGGTTATGGTCGTTCGAGGAGATGGCCTGAAGGAGTCGGTTTCGCAATATCTGATCGACAGGATCAAGTCGTCACCGAACATTGAAGTGCTGACGCATACCGAGGTGGTCGAACTGCATGGCGACAAGATGCTGGAGGCGATCACGCTAACCAATAACCAGACCGGGGAAAAGTGGACGGTGAAGACGAGCAAGCTGTTTCTGTGTCTGGGCGGTGTGCCCAATACGCGATGGGCGGATGAGGCGGGCGTTGTCTGCGATGAACAGCGCTACCTGGTGACTGGACCTGACCTGAAGCAGTACGAACCGCCGGATAAGAGATGGTCGCTGGATCGGGCGCCGTATTATCTGGAGACGAGTCAGCCGGGGTTGTTTGCGGCTGGGGATGTCCGTCATGGGTCGGTGAAGCGATGTGCTTCGGCGGTTGGTGAAGGGGCTATGGCGGTAACATTTGTGCATCGGTATCTGGCGAATCAGTGATGGGTGTCGCGGGGTCCCCCCTCCCATCAGAAAAGTCCTAAAGTCTTCTAAGCACAAGGTTTGGGTGTGGACTTTGAGTGTGGCTTGATGGATCTCGGGGAGTTGGGGTTCCGTGACTCCCAGTTTTTCGGGGCGGGTTCTGTCAAGTTTTTTTGAGTGGTTTGCCGATCTCCCAGTGATGGCCGAAGGGGTCGAGGACGCGGCCTATGCGCCAGGCGTGTTCGGTTGTTATGGGGCAGACTGCGGTGGCTCCGGCGGCTAGGGCGCGGTCAAAGGCGGCGTCGGGGTCTTCGGTGGTGAGGATCATACGGACGGTGCCGCCGTTGAGGGTTTCGGGGCTGAAGTTTTTGTGCTCGGGAGATTCGTCGGCGACCCAGAAGCCGTGGCCGTTGATGGCGAGATTCGAGACTACGGCGCCGGTCGGGTCTTCGTGGCGGAAGAGCTCTTCGGCTCCGA
>JAOAPF010000361.1 GCA_025462755.1 Edaphobacter sp. | reverse complement strand
TGTCCTGGACGAGGAGGACGCCAGCGTGTGTGGACTGAACGGAGGTGCCGTTCGACTGGGCCGTCTGTGCGTTCAGACGAACCGAAGTACCACCGAGCATACCTGCAAACGCGGCGGCCAAAGCGAGTGATTTTACTGAGTTATTCATGGAGATGAGCCTTTCATTGGTTGAGCCGCGCCTAACGGCGTGGGACGTTGAGGTTGACTGCGAGTGAATCGCAGCAAGGCCGGAAAGCAAATTCCAGAAGGGAGAGCTACCTATGTGCGCCCCCCAACTCAGCAGCGCTTTCCTGCGAACTGGACATTGGAGTGCTCTCAGGGACAAAGGTTACGGCCAATCTAAGATGACCCAAAAACTTTGTTCTGCCCAGGTTCCGTCCTGGCGGCCGTGTCCAGCTCTGAAAAGCGGCGGCCGATTCGATCATGGTGTCAATGGAGAGCGCCCGGTCGGCCGATCCCGAGCTAAGCCGTGGGTGGACTTTGCGGCGACGTAACCTCGGGACTCAGACGGCGTCTTATCCTCGCAGTCACCGAAAAGTGCTGCAAAAGAGTTCTGACGGCGGCACAGCCATCCTTCGAAAGCAGACGTCGCTCCTCGCAGTCGAACTCGGCTTAAGGCACCTCACCGCTCAAGAAAGGAGTACCAGACCATGCTCTTGATTTTATTGGCTTATTTTGGCGGGGTTCTTACCATCCTTAGCCCTTGCATCCTGCCTGTTCTTCCATTTGTATTCGGTCGAGCCGATCAATCCTTTCGCCGAAACGGCTTACCGTTGCTTACCGGCATGGCTATCACGTTCGCGGTTGTGGCAAGCCTCGCGACCGTAGGGGGTGGATGGGCTGTGCGCGTCAACCAGTTCGGCCGCACGGCCGCGCTGGTACTGTTCGCTCTTCTCGGCCTTACCCTTCTGCTCTCTTCGTTCGCGGAACGCCTCTCGCGGCCCCTCGTTCGATTAGGCAACAAACTCTCTCGGAGCGACGATTCCCGCTCGGGCGTTACGAACTCTTTCTTGCTCGGTGTCGGGACGGGGTTCCTGTGGGCACCTTGCGCAGGGCCGATTCTTGGTCTTATTCTGACCGGCGCCGCTCTCGGAGGAGCGAGCGTGCACACCGTCGCACTGCTTTTCGCGTACGCTGCCGGAGCGGTAACGTCTTTGGCGATTGCGTTGTTCGCAGGCAGCAAGGTATTTTCAGCTCTCAAGGGCACTTTGGGAGCCGAGGAATGGATTCGTCGCGGGCTAGGCGTTGCGGTGCTCGCCGGTGTCATAGCCGTGGCATTTGGTCTCGATCGAGGAGTTCTGGCGCGGCTGTCTCTTGCCAGCACTGCTAACCCTCGAGCAGAATCTCGTGAATCGAATGCATCCAACCGCTCAGCCGAAGAGAATATCGATTGAGCAAACGGTCAACGTCGGGGATACCGATTCGGAAGGCATCCCCACGGTCCTTCCGGATTTGTCCGGCGGGACGGCTTGGATCAACTCGCCACAGTTGACTGCGGCATCACTTCGGGGCAAGGTGGTCCTCGTTGATTTTTGGAACTACTCCTGCATCAACTGCCTGCGGACTCTCCCATACATTAAGGCCTGGAATGCCAAATATAAAGACAACGGCCTCGTCGTGATCGGTGTGCACACCCCCGAGTTCCCGTTTGAAAAGGATCTCGCGAATGTTCGCAAGGCGGCTCAGGATTTGGGGGTTGATTACCCAGTGGTCCTGGATAACGACTATCGCATTTGGCAGAGCTTTAGCAATGAATATTGGCCGGCGCACTACTTTATCGATGCAACTGGACGCGTAAGGTACCATCACTTCGGCGAAGGAAACTACGAAGAGTCTGAACAATGGATTCGCAAGCTGCTTGAGGAACCAAATCGTCAGGCTCTTCCTGACGTGCCGACCAAGGTAGCTGCCAGCGGAGCGGAGGCGGCTCCGGACTCTGATGACGTGAGGTCTCCGGAGACCTATGTGGGATATGAGCGAGCCCGCAACTTCTCTTCTCCTGGCGGCCTGGCGAGAGACTCCCAACATTCATACGAGGCTCCGTCACGGTTTGATCTGAACCAGTGGGCCCTTGATGGCAGCTGGGTGGATGGGAACCAAATCGCTACCCTAAGGTCCGACAAGGGGAGCATCGTGTACCGGTTTCATGCACGAGACCTGCACTTGGTTCTCGGCCCGGCCGGCACCGGGACTCCTGTTCGTTTTCGGGTCACAATCGACGACAAAGCTCCGGGTAACAACCACGGCGTAGACACCGACGCCGAGGGGTCTGGCATTGTCACCGACAACCGGCTTTATCAGCTCGTGAGGCAGCAGGAAAACATCCAAGACCATACGTTTCGGATTGAATTCCTTGCTCCGGGCGTACAAGCTTATGCGTTCACCTTTGGCTAACAATCATCGATTAAGGAACTCGTTGCAACGGAAAGGAAGAAACATGGAAAACAAAACGTCACCACAAATTGAGGAACCCCTAAGACAATCTGTTGAGGAAGTGCAACAGCCGAGCCGACGCGCCTTTCTTGCCTTCGCCGTCGCTGCCTCCGGTGCTGCCGCGTTATGGTACCTACCAAGACCTTTTGCCAGTGCATCTGCAGCGGAACGGAGCGCCGATGTTCCCCCTACCGTGACAGTAGTCAAGTTTTCATCTGCCGGCAAGAACCTGGGTAAAGAGACAGTTCCTCACATCATGAAGTCGGAGCCTGTGTGGAAGAGTCAGCTTTCCCCAATCTCGTATCAGGTCGCCAGGCAAGCCGGCACGGAGCGGCCCTACACCGGGGATACCTGGGATCTCCATACCGCAGGGCTCTTCCGATGTGTGTGCTGCGATACCGCGCTCTTTAGCTCGGAGACAAAAGTCGATTCGGGCACCGGGTGGCCTAGTTTCTGGCAGGTACTTGCAACGGAGAACGTGGTCGAGATCAGAGACGCGACGTTCGGCATCCGAACAGCAATATCGTGCCGTCAATGTGATGCTCATATTGGCCACGTCTTCGACGATGGTCCTCAACCGACCGGCTTGCGCTACTGCATGAATTCGGCGGCCATGCATTTTGCGAAATTCGCATGAACGCAGATTCATGCTCAAACCAACTCCCGGAACGATGAAGGCGATGTCGCTCCGGGGGATCACATTTGGTGACGGCTCGGAGCGGGATGCTTCTTCGGTCGGTGCCGAACACGTTCCTATTAGATCCTTTGTGGGGAACCGAGAACGAACGGTTCAAGAATGTCTGAGACTGCGCGATTGAGCGGCGTCCTGACATCGTGACCTTTTCCGAGTCGAACAACTCCACCGCTGAGCCACGGCAATTCAAGACGATTTCCTCGTTCGAGGTCAGCGTGCATGGATGATGTCATTGAAGCGGGCAGGCTATCGCAAAAATCAAGTCGATCCGCAGCATAGTCTTCAGAAAGATCCACACCGCGTGAGCGCCCCAGATCCACCACCTCACGCATGAGGTCCAAGAGGAGGGACCGCGTTCTGGGGTTTTGGCGGATACTCCCGATGGTCTGTCTCATGGAGGTCGTCGTTCCCGACAGGCCTACCAAGAACACAAATTTTTCCCAGATGAGACGCTCGATGTTGAGCGAGATATCAGCATCGATTACAGCATTTCGGCAGGCTTCCAGAATCGTTTGAGTCCGGGCTGACTCCTGCCCAGAATATTCGCCGAATGCAATGCGCTGAATGGCTCCGTGATGACCGACCACTCCAGGGCTGACGATCGAGGCCGATATGTAGCAGACGCCTCCAAGAATGGACTCTGTCGGCAGAATCCTTCTTAGCACTTCGTCTTTCTCAACACCATTCTGGAGAGAAAGCACCGCGGTTCCCTCTTCCGCCATGGGTCTAAGGGCTTGGGCTACATCTTCCGTGTCCCAGAGCTTCACTGCAATCAGGATTAGATCTACAGCCTCAATTTTCCGCACGCTCTCGACCGCGTGTATGTTCTCGAGATGAAGATCACCCCGAGAACTTCGGATGGTGAGACCGTTCCGCTGGATGGCCTCCAGATGCGCGCCGCGCGCAACGAAGGTTACAGCGTTACCTGCAGCCGCCAATCTCCCACCGAAATATCCGCCCACACCGCCGGTTCCGACAACAGCAATTTTCACTTCAGCGTTCCCCGCTACTCGGCAGATCGGATTGTGAGGCTGAGGAAAGATCCGCAATGCGCCGCCAGGAGTCTACCGAAAGGCAGTCTCTTGTCCGAAACGCCAATAAAGCCGCATAGATGGTGGCGTAGATAAGTTGTATGCCCGCGGCATTCCAATCCTGACCCAGCGAAGATCCGAGTGTGAGAAGAAAGATGAGAGAGGAGCCTCCAAGCAGAGCCAGACGTAGAGATATGCCGAACAGAACCAAGCCACCCAGAAGCATTTCAATCCATGGAAGCCCGATGCCGAACACGTGAACCGACCAATCTGGTAATAGCGTCTTGTGAAACGACCCTACCAGGGAATTTGCGAAGATGCCGGGACCCTGCAGAATGCGGCTGACTCCATGTAGACATATGTTGAGACCCAAAGTTGCTCGCAGCAAAAAATACGCCAGGTTTGTGTCGGTGTATCTCTCAGTTCCAGGCTTCGTCATTGTGCTCTCCCGCAACCAAGGTTCCGCTCAGTCTTCCGGCGAAGCTTCATATAGAAACTGTGTCTACCCCAAGGACTTGTCCTAATCCCGGTGCTTGAGCGAACAGGATAAGGTGGCGACCCGAAGGGGGGGACTGTTGAACGGATCCCGATAAAACAAGCTGGATCGTGAGTTCCGTCGCCGCTTCAATATTCGCGACCCGCGTAATCGTCCTTGCGACGGCAACGTGTGAAAGAGTCCGACCCGAGTTTTCGCCACGCAATACGTTGGAGCTCGTTTTGTCGTCGGCAAGGACAGCGTATATCTCCGCACCTTTCCCGGGGATGGTTCCGCTAACTGAAAAGTCAAGAGTCAGCCTGTTGCCATCAAGACTGGCAGAGGCGATGTGAACGCCTACTTGAGACATTTGATCCTCCTTGCGAATTGCGCGAAGGAGACCGGCGCTGTCACTGCCAACAATCTGCTCCTGGCCATTGACCACGATTTGAGGGGTGTAGACACTGTCGACATGGAACCGTTGACCGTAAGCTTCTTGGCGCTCTGTGTAGGTAGGCGACGAGAAGGGATCAGACCAGCCCAGGCTATTCCAGTAGGTGACGTGTTCGCTCACGCCCACGACGAGCTGACCGGCGTCGCTATACTTTCCGTTGACCTGCTGAAGAAGGGCGTCGGCCGGAGGGCAACTGGAGCATCCCTCGGACGTGAAGAGTTCCACGAGGACCGCACGATGCCCAGGTTGCGCGTTATTCCCGTCCAGGTGAGTCGATGGCTGCGCAGAGAGAGCAATGATGCTGATCGCAAGAGCCGCGGCTATGCATAAAGCGGAGCAGGTGATGCGACGAGTCACAATATGCCTCCTCTATCCGGACGTGAGACGTCACTCCGACGCAAGAGTTACAGCAAATTACCTTTGTCGCTCGATTTGGACTGCGTTGGGAACTCTACAAGGGGCTGCTCATTACCAATGTTCCTGATCGGTCGCTCTGGAACCGGGCAAGATCGGCCACTTCCGCCGAGATCGGGTCACGCCGCCGATATCCTGGCGGAATCTGAGGGCGCTAGGGGTGTTCGCGGAGACAGCAAAAGAATCAAGACCGTGTGTAACGGATCGGCCCGTAAACACTCTAACGTAGCGCAAGGGGTAGGAAGCCGAGAAGATTTAGCTTTCTGTCCTCACATTGGACAGTTCAAGGTCGCTTGATGCGACATACACGATTGGAAAGAGGACGTCATGAAGGCTGTGCTTGGTTTGTACATGCGATTTTCTGAGTTGATTTCGAAGCTTCAGTCGCCTTTTCTGTTGATCGTACGGCTTTACTGGGGTTGGCAATTCGCGCAGTCCGGGTGGGGAAAGCTGCACCATCTCGACAAAATAACTGACTTCTTTACGAGCCTCAATTTGCCGGCTCCAGGACTGACCGCACATTTCGTCTCGGGCCTTGAGTTCGTCGGCGGTATTCTTCTCATTTTGGGATTGGGTTCGAGACTCATCGGGCTTGTACTTACCGTGAACATGTTTGTCGCATACTGGACCGCCGATAGGGAAGCGTTGTTCGCCATATTCTCAGATCCAGGAAAGTTCTACGTCGCCGATTCATATACGTTCCTCTTTGCCTCCCTCCTGGTGCTGGTGTTTGGAGCAGGGATATTTTCTCTCGATGCGGTGTTGGCGAAACGGTGGAATGTGGGAATTGCGGAGTGATGGTTGAAAAGGTCCAGGTCGCTGACGAAGCACAGATCATAGCTTCCATTGTGCGTGGTGAAACCCACCTGTTTCATGATCTGATTCGGCCATACGAGCGGAGCGTGTACGCGATGGTGCTCTCCATGCTCCAGAACGAGGCGGACGCAGAAGATGCTGCACAGGAGGCGTTTCTCAAAGCCTACCGGAACCTTGCCAAGTTCCGGGCTGAGTCGAAGTTCAGCACCTGGCTCATTAGCATTGCGCTCAATGAGGCCCGCAGTAAACTTCGTCAGAAGAAATCGGTAAAGATCGAGGCGCTGGACGCCGGGTCAGAAGAGGACGGGCATGTATCTCCAGCAATCCTTAGGGACTGGCGCGAAGTCCCTTCTGAAGCGCTGGAACGTAAGGAGGTCCGGCGAATGATACAACTGGCGGTTGCAGACCTGCCAGGGATTTACCGTGAGATTTTTTTATTGCGAGACGTGGAGGAGTTGAGTGTGAATGAATCGGCAGAGGCCCTCGGCATCTCCGTAGCGTCCGTGAAAGTGAGACTGCACCGAGCCCGAATGATGTTACAAAAAACGCTTGCACCACAACTGAAACAAGTCAATCCTAAGCGGAGGTGGTTCCCTTGGTTATAGATTGCAAACACGTCTGGGAATACATCTCTGGTTACCTCGACAATAACCTGGAAGCTTCGGAACGAAACGAAGTCCAGAAACATCTGGAACACTGTGAGATTTGCTCTGCGATCCTGGATTCCACTCGAAATATCCTGATCCTCACAG
>JAOAPF010000335.1 GCA_025462755.1 Edaphobacter sp. | reverse complement strand
CAAGCAATCGTTCCTTCATCCCATAACCCAACTACCACATCGAGTTCGGCAGGCCTCACATCGTTCGGGGGTACGTCCTGGCAACTCACTCCGCAGTCAAAATATTGGTCCGATAACCTAGATGTTTGGACGTTGACCAGTGAGACTAGATGACCGAGCCGACCAAAAGCCTTAGCCAATGACAACGCATGATGCGAGGTGCCATCTCTAAATCGACAAGGGGCGATTACTTGAACGTTCATTTCATCCGGATACGGAACATCATGTGAAATTACAGCTTTTCAAGCCATCGCTTAACTGCAGTGTATGTCCCTACGTCACAGCCTACTTGCTCCGAAAGGTGGCACTTGAGACCCAGAATATCCCGAACGGCCGCCTCGATTCCAATCTCAGAATTTGACCGACCATCGGAAAAGCTAAGGTTGGCACCACCTCCAAAGTGCGCCCCCATCGCGTATAACTGCGCCATAATGTCACCGTCGTCACTGCCCCGCCAACAATCCGGACGTTTATAGAGCCACCACTCATGGAAGTAATATGCGAACCAGATGTCCGGAACCTTTACCCACCCTCGACTTTCAGTGTGATGATCCCAATCAGGGTGTGGCATTCCAAACATATTAAAGCCTATGTATTCCCAAGAACTTGGAGCAGGCACACCATAGGGTGGTCTCTTCGCTTCAACCCACTCAGCCAGGGACCGTCCCCTCTTGACGTATGTGACTTCCCAAGCCTCATCCCCCATAGGTTGGAGCAGGAACGAGATCTGAGCTTTCGTAGCCAGGGGTGAGTAACCCGGAGATCGCGGGACCGACGCTAAGTCTAAGTTGAACTGTCGGTATTCAAACTGTTGATCTGTCATTTCATTCCTCCGGCATCATATCTTGGGCGTGAAGGCCCCAATCAGATTCTTGAAGCAATGCTTCGATCAGGCGTTCATTCAAATCGAGGGCGCATCGAAATCCCCAGTTCGCAGCACTTTGTGTCGGCTGCGCTCGAAAGCGATTGGCGCAACGGCAGTGATTAGGTTCATCACACCAGGATCCGCCTCGTAGCACTCTCATTCTGCCAGTTGTAGGGCCGATCGGTTCTGTGGTTGGCTCGTCAAGTCTGTGCCCCGCGCTTTGCCAAGTCTGTGCATACCAATCGCGACACCATTCATAAACGTTACCGGCCATATCAAAAAGTTGGAATGCAGTCGGGGGAAAATGCCGCACATCAATGGTTCCTGAGCTCTGAATATTGGCCTTTCCCGGCACGTACTCATCTCCGAAAGGCCATCTTAGGTCTTTGCCCCCAGAGGCAGCGTATTCCCATTGAGCTTCAGTGGGTAGCGTGAAATCTAAACCTGAGCCGCTCGACATCCATCGGCAGAACATTGCTGCGTCGTACCAACTCATATGAACGACGGGATGATTAGCCCGTGCCGGAGAATTCAATTCCGATTCGCAAAGGTTATCCCAGTTATGTCCGCTGACTGGGATCCAACCGTCTTCTATCCGGCAAAAAGTAGGATATCCGGATTCAGCAGAGCTCACGTAGCCACTCAACTCTCGAAAGGCTCGAAAAGCTGAATTTGTCAGCGGCGCATCTTGCAAAAAGAAGGAGGAGGTGCGCACTCTATGCCGAGGCCTTTCATGATCGTAGCCATCGTCCGACCCCATGAAAAATGTTGCAGCAGGCAAATATCTGAAAGTGAGGCCTCCGATTGCAATCGAAGTTTTTGGTTCCAGGACTCGAAGGCGATATGCGGGCAACGCAGGCCCTCTAAGAGTCGATTGCTGAGGCTGAATCCCATCCGCGAAACGGGGGTTCGGAAAAATCGGGAGGGTCGCTACATCGATTCCCCCTTGTTGAGGGGAATGTACTTCCGGGCGCACTCCTTCCAAACCATACCTTCCGCGAATAAGCGCCTGAACTTGCGATCCAACTTCCAACAGAGAGAGCCTCTCTCCTTTACCTTGAATGCCGGTCGTCAGAACATCGATGAGGGACTCGGAGAACATAGTGAATCGGTTGCCCATTGGGGAAATCGCCGGCTCATCCTTGGAAGCAGCCACCAGCAGAGAGGTTCCCGCCGAAGGCAACGCCGAGAATGTCTCTCGCTGAACGACCTCGCTGAGGTCCACCGACTGGAATTCTCTAACGGCTTCTCCTGCAAAGCAACAATCCAGGATCAAAAATAGCTTCTTATTTGAGCTGAATTGACTGAGTGTTTCTGCCAACGCTTTGATACGGTAACCGGTAGTATGCTCACGATTTATCTTCGTATCTTGTATTGCAAGAAAATATTCCCGGTCTGCAAGAAAACCACCGTGTCCTACGTAGTAGAAGATGATCCCTTCATAGCTAATCTGACTTAGAAATGTCGCTATCTGATCGTCTTGGCCGATTACCGTCGCGCGATCGTCGAAGAGCCACAAAATATTTGCGTCCGCCAAGTGCAGTCCTCCTTCGCTTTGGAGGTAATGGCGAACAGCGACAGCAGACTCCGCGAACGCCTGCTGCGCGGTAATTCTTTGTGAGTAAGGAAAGACACTCGCCCCCAACACAATCGCGGCAAAGTCGTCGTACGGCTTCTTCAGATCGGGCATGAATCATTTGCCCCTGAGGGCTTCCGCAGCTTCAGAGACATTGATGTTCTTCGCTCCGTCACCGGTCGCAATTATCTGTCCTTCTGGAGTCGTTATAGTAACTCGGTCACCCCACTTGGCGATGAAATCATGAATCCCTTTCGCGAGTGCTAACGCAGCTGGAGTGCCAAGGACGAGTACCAAGGTAGCTCCAAAGTCTTGGGTGTCCCCCCGATCTTTTTGAATGTTGATCGTGGCACCATCCCCCACCGACTTCTGCAACTTTCTCCGGAGTTCCTCAGCGGCGATTGTTGCGGCGGCGGGCGATATTCCCTCAAAGCGGATCATGACCGTGCGTTGTTCAGGAAGTGTCACGGAGCTTTCCTCCACAAAATAGTTGTCAGTTCACTCCACATAATCTACTGGATGCCTCCTTTTCGGTTGACGCCTACCTACAGGGATGAATCCAGAGAAACGCTTTTCGGCCGTTTGCAACGGGCCTGCGTGACTCCGTATCCTTCGGCATGGCCCACAACGCAGAAACGTCTCCGCTCGATATCTCCGGAAAAACCAGCACCGCCAGCAACCTACCACGAAAGCCCTGAAGTCACGGTCGGTTTGCCGGCTTCTCCACTATCCGTCGTACCCCGCTCGTCATAAGCCTCTATATCCCGCGAGGAAACGGTGCCGACGCGGCCCTTCTCGCACGGGACTTCTTTCTCATCCGCGATAAAGTAACCGCATCATACGCCTATTCATCCTCGTTGGCATACTCATTACCAACGGGCGAAAGCAAATTTATCGCGTTTTCTATACATTGGGCGGCCGCCCTACTTTGTTGCCACCCCAGAATCAGATCAGCCTTGCTTCCTTACTTTTAAGATTCGGTATGTCAGCCTGACTTCCAACGATCCCAACACTCAGTACTATCCAGATGCTTTGGACCCGGTAACTATCGAAGTAAGATCATGGCGCTACGATGGTGAGCGCGCGCCTAACATTGATTTCCATTGGATGGCCACAACGGTACAGGGAGCTCAGTCGGGTTCACGGTTCTAGGAGCACAATTGAGTTGAGAGGTGCTCTGTGGCAGGCAAATGTCTCCAGTCAGTGCCGGGGTTATGGCGAAAAGTGGAAGGTAGAGTTGTTCGTCGCCTCCAACCGCTTCTCCGCGACCGAATGGAAATGGTCGTTCGCGGGCTTTATCGGTTCGGCGATCGACCTCCAACGCGGTGAGCCTGTACTTATGCCTTCGGCGCCCGGACCCCTGCAGGCAGGCTGATGCCGCATGTCCTGCACAGGTTGTAGAAATCTCTCCAGCCCTCCAGCAGATCTACGAGCTTTGCTTCCACAATTATTGGATTAGCCAGAATGAGTTCAAGACGATAGCCGTAGGATTTTCGAAATTCTTCCAAGTCCAATAGACGATGGTGGATCAGGGTTTCACAGTATTCGAAGGTCCCCATGTAGAGTTCTAGTCTCGCCCACTCTCTCGGATTAGCTGGCCCAGCGATCGGTACTCTTGCCCACTTCCCACCAGGCCTGAGGTAGGCGTGAACGTCGTCGTAATTGGCCAACAGCGCTCGCACCGAAACGAAGAAATTGGCTCTGGCCACACGCTGACTTTCCTCAACTGTCTGAATGGCGACCTTCAGTGTCTTGATCGCGAAAACGACACCTGCCAATGCCGCGATCAGCCCCACCAGCGTGACAATAAGCGTCCAGAAGGCAATTTCCTTCTCGCTCATGGCATTCTCTAACCACTGTAGATAAGCGTAGATATGCACGAATGCGCCTCCGTTTGGGAGATGTGGCCGAACGAGAGAGAATCCAAACATATCGTGACAATGCCCGTCTCTTCGTTTCACGAGCCTGAGAGCTGTTTTCGAGGTGTCGGCAGGAATGAATGGCACCATACCGATCACGGCCTGCACTGAACACACTATCAGCTTGGCATCTTTCCTATGAGGGTTAGGCCCACCCAGCAGATGACCGCCACGATTCCTCCCAGAACAGTTCCGATGGATTGAAGCGGATTTTTTCAATATTCATACGCGGTGAGCGCCAATGAATTGGGAACCGCAGCGGAGGAGGCGCCTTCAATGGGCGTTTCGGATTAGCTTGACCACCACGCGTATGCCCACCATTACAACCAAGGATGGCGTTGAGATCTTTTACAAGACCTCAAGAAGATCACCGTTCCAGTAGTCGATAAAGGGGTAA